>UQUJ01000044.1 GCA_900544195.1 uncultured Alistipes sp.
AACATCAATATATTGCAAATTTAAACTGATGCAAGTTATTTTTTAACGCTTACTAAGTACCGTTATTAGCCTGCTGAAAGCAATGGTTTGATGGCTCTTAACTTTAGATTATTCGTATATTTCCTCTAAAAACAGTTTCTTATGGGACGGGCGTAAAGATCGCCGATTTTTATGTAAGTTTGCATTAAGCAATAAGATTTTACGGCATGAAAGAGAACAGAATCTTGATTTCAAGAAGATCTGGAAAGATGAGTTTCCGGAGTATGTGAGCGGATTCGCAAATTCGCAGGGAGGGACGTTGCTCATAGGGGTGGAAGACAATGGGAACATTGTCGGTGTGACGAATGCCAAGAAACTTATGGAGGATATTCCCAATAAGATAGTCACTACGACAGGAGTCGTTCCTGATGTAAGTCTGCTTGAGGAGAACGGAAAGGAATACATAAAGATTACGATTGCTCCAAGCAACACGCCCATCACTTATAAGGGCAGGCTGTATTATCGCTCCGGTACCACCCTACAGCAACTCGATGGAATGGCCGCCCAAAATTTTCCGCTCAGCAAAATGGGCAAATCCTGGGATGAGCAGATTGTTGAAGGTACGGGGCTGAAGGATATTGAACCTGCCGCAGTCACATATTTCGTAAAGGAAGGAATTGCCAGCGGCAGGCTGGCCAAGAGCGCTGAGAAAGACAGCATCGAGAAGATTCTCGGAAACCTGAAACTGATGAATGAGGAAGGCAAGATGACAATGACCGCGCTACTGCTGTTCGGCAAAGATCCGCAGTCATATTGCCTGAAAGCCCGGTTCAAGATTGGCCGCTTTGGCAACGGAGCGTCTGATCTGATAACGCAGGACCTAATTGACGGAAATCTCATCCAGATGGCCGACAAAGTGATGGATGTATTGTCTGCCAAGTATCTTGCCAGACCAATCCGCAATGAAGGTTGTATAAGTAACCCCTAAAAGAACAACCCCTGTGGAATTGCTTCCACAGGGGTTGTTTGAGGTGCCTAGCGGAATCGAACCGCTGTAGCAGGTTTTGCAGACCTGTGCCTAACCGCTCGGCCAAAGCACCGTTGTTCGTGGAGTGCAAAGATAACGCTTTTTCTGTTATCCGCAAATATTTCTTTCATAAAACGGTTCGAAATATGACTGGCTTGCGGAATATTCCTTTAAAATAAGTAAATTTGTAGGCTTCCTCTTTTGGAGGTTTCAGTCACTTCGGCAAGCTCAGAGACCTGAATCCACTAATCGGCCGCCGAGCCTGCAGAAGCGACCGGAGCATGACAATCGGCCGCCGAGCCTGCAGAAGCGACCGGAGCAAGCAATCGGCCGACGAGCCTGCAGAAGCGACCGGAGCGAGACAATCGGCCGCCGAGCCTGCAGAAGAGACCGGAGCATGACAATCGGCCGCCGGGATTGCGGTTGCTGAGTTTGCCGAAGCTTTGAAGTGGACACGATGGAAAGATGATTAATGATGCTAAGATGAATATGAGAAGAATTTTGTCTGTGTTTATGTTCCTCTGCGCGATGGCAGCCACTGCCACCGCTCAAGAAACCCCGCTCAAATTCGCGTTCCTGACTGACCTGCATTACTCGGCGGGAAGCGGCTCGGTGAAGGATCTGAGCCGTTGCGTCAAGGATGTCAACACTTTGGACAGTCTGGACTTCGTGCTGGTCGGAGGTGACATCACGGATTTCGGGACCGACGAGGAGATCGCGGCTGTCAAGCAGATGCTTGATTCGCTCAGGTACAAGTACTATGTCGTGGCCGGAAACCATGACGCCAAATGGTCCGAGAGCGGCTGCAACACCTTCCTCAAGGTGTTCGGTTACGAGAACTACGAGTTCGAGTGCAAAGGGTGGCGTTTCATCGGCTGCAACTGCGGTCCGGACATGAGGATGGCCCCGGCGCTGATTCCGCAGGAAAGCATGGAATGGCTGAAAGGACTCAAACCGGGTGAAAAGACGATCTTTGTCAACCACTATCCTCAGGACACATCGGTGCTGAACTACTTCGATGTGACCCGCGAGCTCAAGAGGATAGGCACCCGTTTCGAGGTCGGCGGCCATTGGCACACAAATGTGGCGCTGAACTATGACGGCATACCGGGCGTTCTGGACCGTTCCACTCTCACGGCCGGGAAACAACCCGGCTACAATGTGTTCACCATCCAGAACGATAGCGTGACGGTCTCTGAAAGAAGGCTTTACGGTTCCACGACCGTTCAGTTTGAGCCTTGGTACACCAAAAGGCTTACCGAAGTCAAGGACACCGTGACTTACGATGCTGACGGCCTTCCCGCAAGCTATCCTTGGATGCGCTACGATGTCAACGAGGACAGCCCGGTGAAGGAGGTCTGGAAGTTCAAGGATGACAGCAACATCGCCGCAGGTTTCGCGATGCACGGCGGCAAGGCTTGGTACACAACGGCTTCCGGCTACGTGCGTTGCATCAATGTCAAGGATGGCAAACGGGTTTGGTCCAAGAAATTCCCCGGCAAGATATTCTCGACCCCAACTGTTCAGGGGAAATATCTTGTCTTCGGATGCACGGACGGCAACATCTACGCCCTGAACGCGAAGAACGGAAAGACAATCTGGAAATATGCCGCAAGGAAATCCGTGCTTGGCAGTCCTGTGATATTCAATGGCAAGGTCTATGTCGGAGCTTCGGACGGATGCTTCAGGGCCCTCGACCTCAAGAAAGGAAAGGCTGTGTGGACATATTCAGACGTTCAAGGATTCATCGAGTGCCGTGCCTTTGTCGATAATGAGCAGGTTGTGTTCGGCTCATGGGGCAACAGGCTCTATTCTCTTGATCCCCAGACAGGTTCGCTCCAGTGGGAATGGATGTGCGAGAAGCCTTCGAGAATGTACTCCCCGGCGGCAGTCTGGCCGGTCAAGGCGGACGGGAAGATATTCATAGCTGTTCCGGACAGGCGTCTTTACGCGCTTGACGCCACGACCGGGAAGGAACTGAAGCATTATGACAGGGCCGCCCGCGAGGCTGTGGGAGTTTCGCCGGACGGTAAGAAAGTCTATTGCAAATCCATGTGGCACACAATCACTTCCGTGGATGCGGCGACCCTTGAGAAGGACTGGCAGACGGAGACCGGTGCCGGCTATGAAATTTCTCCGACTCCTATCGTACGTGTCGGAGATGAGGTGATCATGCCGACAGACAAGGGTAACATCATCGGTTTCAGTGCCGTGGACGGAAGCCGCCTCTGGGCTCGAAAGATTTCCATCGCGCTCGTGAACCCGATGCAGGTCTGGACTGAGGGCGCCAACACTTACATACTTGCATCCACGATGGACGGCGCTGTGACACTGTTGCGTAAATAGCGTTTCAGCATGGTGGTCGCTTCGACAGGCTCTGCGGCCGAAGAAGACTGGTCAATGAGCTTGCCGAAGTGCCGGGCCGAATTACCACGAAATAATGACAAACTCATGAATATGAAAAAGACACTACTGATTCTGGCGGCAGCTTTCGCCGCGACCCCGCTTTGGGCGGAGAAAAACGACAGGATGGAGCCTTGGCAGGATCCGAACACATTCGAGGAAAACCGCCTGCCCATGGCCGCCACATTTGTCACAGACCAGCAGAAGACCATGTCACTGAACGGAGTCTGGAAATTCAAATGGAACGAGACCATCGAAGGACGCACAAAAGGCTTCGAGGCCGTAGGCTACGATGACTCTGATTGGGGAACCATCCCGGTTCCGGGAATGTGGGAGTTGAACGGGTACAATGACCCTATCTACCTTAACGTCGGCTTCGCATGGAGGGGACACTACGAGAATAACCCGCCATACCCGGCCACAGAGCACAATTACGTGGGTCAGTACCGCCGCACATTCAGTGTGGACAAGTCCTGGATTGGAAAGCAGATCTGCCTTTGCATCGGCTCGGCCACATCCAATGTCCGCGTCTGGGTCAACGGCAAGATGGTCGGTTACAGCGAGGACAGCAAGCTGGAGGCCCGCTTCGACCTCACTAAGTACGTCAAGGCAGGAGAGAACCTCATCGCCTTGGAGGTGTTCCGTTGGTGCGACGGTTCCTATCTGGAGGATCAGGATTTCTGGAGGTTCAGCGGAATCGCCCGCGGAGTCTGTGTCTATACCCGTGAGAAAGAGCGCATTGAGGATGTGAACATCACGGCCGGGATGGACGGCGCCTACACGGTGAAAGCCAAAGTGACCAAAGGTATCAAGAACATCCGCGTCGCCATCGTGGACAAGAACGGCAATCAGGTCTCCTACATGGAGGCCTCTCCGTCAAAAGGCCAGGCCACGCTTACAGGCGTTGTCCGGAACCCGGATCTTTGGAGCGCCGAAATCCCTGACCTTTACACCTTGAAAGTCACCGCTTCCGACAAAAAAGACGTGGTCGAGAGCACCTCCATCGACTTCGGATTCAGGACCGTCGAGATAAAGGACAGCCAGCTTCTGGTCAACGGCCAGCCGGTTCTCATCAAGGGTGCCAACCGCCACGAAATCAACGCGGACAAAGGCTACGTTGTCTCCGAGGCGGACATGATCAAGGACATCCGCATCATGAAGGAACTGAACATGAACGCCGTGCGCACCTGCCACTATCCGGATGACCCGCGCTGGTACGCCCTCTGCGACAAGTACGGTCTCTATGTGGTGGACGAAGGCAACATCGAGTCCCACGGAATGGGCTACGAAGAGGCATCACTCGCGCACAGGGCTGATTTCAGGGCCGCACACCTCAGCCGTGACCAGAGGATGCTCCGCAGGGATTTCAACCACCCGTCCGTGATCATCTGGAGTCTTGGCAACGAGGCCGGAGACGGCGAGAACTTCACGGCTTGCTACAAATGGATGAAGGAGAACGACCATTCGAGGCCTGTCCAGTACGAAAGGGCGTGCGGCGGCAAGAACTCCGACATCCACTGCCCGATGTACGTTTCCCCGGCCGAATGCGAGGCGATTGTCCTCCGCAGGAGCGGCAAGCCATTGATCCAGTGTGAATACGCCCACGCGATGGGTAACTCGATGGGTAATTTCAAGGAATACTGGGACCTCATCCGCAAGTACCCTACCTATCAGGGCGGCTTCATCTGGGACTTCGTGGACCAGGCGCTCCGCTGGCCGGCCAAGGACGGCGGCACCGACCACATCTTCGCTTTCGGAGGTGATTTCAATGAATATGATCCTTCAGACGGTTCGTTCAACTGCAACGGTGTCATCGCCTCTGACAGGACCCTCCATCCTCACGCCTACGAGGTGCGCTACCAGCACAGGAATATTCACACATCACTCGCCGGGCTCGGAAAGGTGAACGTCCATAATGAATATTTCTTCAAGGATCTCAGCCAGTACCGCATGCATTGGAATATCGCCGTGGACGGCGAGGCCGTCTCCACCGGAGTCGTCGAGAACCTGAACGTCGCCCCTCAGAAGACTGAGACCATCGTTCTTGGCTTCAAGGAACTTCCGAAGGCCGACGCTGACATATTCCTGAACGTTTCGTATGTTCTCAAGACCGCCGACGGCGTGCTTCCGGCAGGTGCTGAGGTTGCTTATGACCAGATCACGCTTCAAGAGAAGACAAGTGCCGCTTTCGATGCCGGTTCCGCTTCCGTTTGTGGCAAAACTTTGGTTAAGAGTGAGACTTCCGAGGCGTATTTGTTCTCCGGCTCGTTCGCCTTCGCAGGCACAATGGCTGACCGTGTGGCAGACTGGACGGCCACGTTTGACAAGGCCACCGGATTCCTCACAGGCTACACCGTGAACGGTGTCCGGATGCTTTCCGAGCCTTTGACTCCAGAATTCGCCCGCGCGCCGATTGAGAACGATATGGGTGCAAAGGCCTACAAGGCCATGAGCGTGTGGAAGTACCCGGAGTTCCGGCTCGCGAAGAACGGACTCAAGGTCTCAGCCCAAACCGAGGAGAATGTCACATTGACTGCTGAATATGAGCCTATAGCTGGTGGTGCAGCCATTGTGGAGATGTCGTACACGATCTTCGCCGACGGTTCCGTCAAGGGCGTCGAAAGGATGAAGGACGCCGGCGGTCTCGCAAAGGCTCCGGACATGTTCCGTTTCGGAATGAAGTTCGCCATGCCTGGACGCTATTCCACTGTGGATTTCTACGGCAAGGGACCTTGGGAGAACTACCGCGACAGGAACTCCGCGGCCGTTGTGGGCCATTATACCCAGAGTGTCAATGACCAGTACCACTACGGCTATGTACGCACCCAGGAATCCGGCACGAAGACCGGTCTGAGATATTTCCGTCTGCTTGATCCCGAGGGTTCCGGTCTTGAGATCACGACAGAAGGCAAGTTCTCTGCCTCCGCCCTTCCGTTCCAGATGAGGGATCTGGACTGCATGGAGAACGGCACACCGCAGCGCGCCAACAAGACAAACACCCAGAACGGCGAGGCCCGTCACTCATTGAGTCTCAAGGCAAAGGCCCACGAGAACGACCGTGCCAACGGCACTACCTACGTCAACTTCGATCTTATGCAGATGGGAGTCGGAGGCATCCACTCATGGGGCACTCTGCCTTTGGATCAGTACCTTGTGCCAGCCGCCGAGCGTAAGTTCACATTCGTGCTCCGCCCGGTCAAAAACTAGAAAGTTTAATTGAATAATCTGCGATGACGTTTGTAAATCTTCAAAAAAAGATTAACTTTGCAGACTGTTTGCAAGAAGTAAAACAACTTTAAAAACAATAAAGAAATGAAAAAAGGACTTCATCCCGAAACCTACCGCCTTGTAGCTTTCAAGGATATGTCGAACGACACCGTGTTCATCACCCGCTCATGCGCAGAGACCAAAGAGACTCTCGTTGTTGACGGAGTTGAGTATCCGGTTGTGAAGGTCGAGATCTCCAACACATCTCACCCATTCTACACCGGCAAAGTCAAGCTCGTTGACACCGCCGGACGCGTCGACAAATTCTACCAGAGATACAAGAACCGTCAGAAGTAATTTCTGCCACGGAAACGATAGTTTTAAGAGGCTGCGGAATTGTCCGTGGCCTCTTTTTTCGTCAGATTCTCAAAAAAAACACATTCTGAATGCAAATAATTTTGGAGGTTAAGGATTTTTGCCTATCTTTGCAATCTCAAAACCGAAACGCTGGGTTCGTATAACGGTTAGTACTCAAGATTCTCAATCTTGCAATAGGAGTTCGATTCTCCTACCCAGTACAAGGGTGCCGGCGACGGTGCCTAATGATTAAAAGGAATCGCTCGAAAGAATGGTTCCTTTTTTCGTATATGCTCCTCCATTTCGGCATTCTCTTTTCTCATCAGTCATGTGGCGCACTCCTTCCTCAAAAAGACATCCATCCTCGAAAATACCGCCAAATCTTTACCAACTTATTTTTTTTCATGTTACTTACTTAATCGGGGATATTCATTAAATTTGTATTCATTAAACCAATCACAGATGAAAATGAAAAGGATAACTCTTCTGACGGTGGCCATTTGGGCGGCCGTATCAATGTCAGCCGCGCCGAAAACGGCGGTGACAGCCATAAAGGCATCAGACTCAAGAATAACCTACATCGGCAGAACCGAGGTAAAGGACGGGAATGTCTCGTTTGACTGGACCGGAGTTTACACGAAAGTAAGATTCCAAGGTAACTCTTTGAGTTTCAAAGTTTCGGACACCAAGAAGAACTACTACAACGTCTGGCTTGACGGATCTATGGACACCACGCCGGACAAGGTAGTGGCCGTGCACGGAACCGACACCACCATCGTGATATTCAGCGCCGAAGAGCTCAAGGCCCACTTCGGAAAGGACAAGAAAGCCGCCAAGGCGCCACATCAGGTGATTCTCCAGAAACGCACCGAGGGCGAGCAGGGCGTCACCACCATCAGCGAGTTCATCACCGACGGAGAGTTCCTCCAGGCTGACGCGCCGAAGAGCAGGATCATTGAATATGTCGGAGACTCCTACACCTGCGGCTACGGCACGGAAAGCTCCAACAAGGAGCGCTTCAAGCCAGAGACCGAGAACCAGAACCTGACCTACGCCTGTGCGGCGGCAAGGTACTTTGACGCGGACCAGATCGTCGTGGCGCACTCAGGGATGGGAATAGTCCGGAATTACAACAGCAAGTTCACCGACTACTGCATGCCGGAACGTTACATCCAGACATTCGACAGCGTGAAGGACAGCAGATGGGACGCCAAGGCCTGCGGGCTAAAGCCGGACATCACTGTCATCTACCTTGGAACCAATGACTTCTCAAGAGGGATGCAGCCGGCAGAAAGGCTGTTCGTCAAGAACTACATCAAACTTATGAAAGAGGTCAAGGAAAACTACGGCGAGGACCACCCTATCCTCTGCATGGTCCCGAAGCACGACTTCCTTATGTTTGAATATGTCCGCAAGGTTCTGGATGACTGCGGACTGAAGAACATCCACATCTTGAATCTCACCCAGTCTGTCCACAACAATGTGGAGGACATGGGAGCCGACGGCCATCCAAACTACAACGGACATCTCAAGATTGCCCACACCGTGATTCCGTACATTTCCACGATCACAGGATGGGAGCTTACAGGCAACCCGATAAAATAAACTGTCATGACAACAAAAGGCAAGATCATAACGTGGACCGGTGTCATCCTGGCACTGGCTCTGGCCGGATTCCTCTACATACGGTTCTACTTCGTCTTCGGTGACGGAGTGAAGGCCGGCGAACTCAACCAGTTCATCTACAAAGGCTACGTCTGGAAGACCTACGAGGGCAAGCTGATCCAGGCCGGATTCAGAGGCTCCAACAAGAACACCGGAGGCGCCACGGTAGAATCCTACATCTTCGACTTCTCTGTCGAGGATGAAGAGGTCGCCAACGAACTCATGAGATGCAGCGGCAAGTCGGTCGAACTGCATTACAAGGAATATCTCGGAACACTTCCATGGCGGGGGATGCAGAAATACATCGTGGACAGGATTGTCTCGACATCAACACCAATAGAGGAATAATGAAAAGAGTTCTCACAATCATCGCGTTGGCGACTCCGTTCGTTCTCAACGCCCAGACCGGAGTCATCACTACCCATCCGGCGAACCCGGAGGGTAAACAACTCACCATGGAAGAGGCCGTGCTCGGCAGGAATGTCCGTCCCGCAAGCGTCGCGGCTTCTTGGAAAGACAGTGACACATTCATATTCCACAAAGACGGCAAGTGGATGCAGGAGGATCTCAGCACCGGAGAGGTCTCTGAATATTCCGCCACAAGGCTTCCGGAAGGCTTCCCTAAAGAAGCCGCGGACATCACACGGAGCGATGCCGGGACATTCGCCTACACTGTCGGCAAAGACCTTTACATCTTCGACAAGTCCCCTGTCCTCGTGGCGAAGAGCGAGAACCCTGACATCACCTACGGACAGACTGTCAGCCGCAACGAGTTCGGGATCGAAGGAGGAATATTCTGGTCTCCAGATGGCTCCAAGCTGGCTTTCTACAGGAAGGATGACTCCAAGGTCTCAGACTTTCCTCTTCTGGACATAACCACACGCACCGGTTCGCTCAAGAACATCAAATACCCGATGAACGGCATGGACAGCGAGAATGTGAGACTCGGGATCTACGATGTCGCAACCGGAAAGACAGCGTGGTGCGATGTCAATGAATATGGCAGTGACCGGTACCTTACCAACATCAGTTGGTCACCGGACAGCAGGAATGTGCTCATACAGGTTCTCGACCGCACCCAGAAGCATCTGAAACTGAACATGTACAGGGCTGCCGACGGGTCGTTCGCCCGCACCATCCTCACCGAGGACGATTCCCGCTACGTGGAACCCCTGGATCCGGTGAGATTCCTCAAGGGGACATATTCATTCATCTATAGGACTAACAATAGGGATGGATTCCGTAACCTTTACCTGTGTGACACTTTGGGGACGGTGAGACGGCTGACCGAGGTTGACGCTGATGTTGAGTACCTTGCCAACGACGGAAGGTTTGTCTATTACACCTCGGCGGAGGTTTCGCCGGTGGAGAACCATCTGTTCAGGATCGAAGTCAAGACATCGCTTCGGCAGGCTCAGCGACCGAAGGGACAGTCCAACGTGATCACCAAGGCAAAGTTTGGCAAACCGGTCAGGCTGACAACCGAGGAAGGCTGGCACACTATCAGCCTCAACGATGACTGCACCAAGTACATCGACAACTACAGCAGCTTCAACGTGCCGCGCGTCACCAACATCATGACCGCTGACGGGAAGCTAATCCGCAACCTTGTCACAGCAGATGACCCTCTCAAGGCCTACAAGACAGGAGAAGTCCTCTTCGGCACGGTCAAGAGCGCCGACGGCAAATATGACAACTGGTACAGGCTCTTCCTGCCGACAGATTTCGATCCCGCGAAGAAATACCCTGTGGTTCTCTACGTCTATGGAGGCCCTCACTCGCAGATGGTCCAGAACACATGGCTCGGACAGGTGCGCATGTGGGAGATGCTGATGGCCCAGAAAGGCTACATCGTCTATGTCCAGGATAACCGGGGCACACAGAACAGGGGCGCTGAATATGAGAAAGCCATCCACCGTCATTGCGGCCGGAACGAGATGGCCGACCAGATGGAGGGTATCAACATGCTGAAATCCCTGCCGTTCGTGGATCCAAACAGAATCGGGGTACACGGCTGGAGCTACGGTGGGTTCATGACCATCTCATTGATGACAAACCACCCGGAGACATTCAAGGTCGGTGTCGCCGGCGGACCGGTCATCGACTGGAAATGGTACGAGATCATGTACGGAGAACGCTACATGGAGACAGAGGCCACAAATCCTGACGGGTTCGCGCAGACAAGCCTGATCGGCAAGGTGGGCAACCTCAAGGGCAAGCTGCTCATCTGCCAAGGAGCCATAGACAACACGGTAGTCTGGGAGCACAGTCTGAGTTTCGTGCAGAAATGCATTGAGAATAACGTCCAGCTGGACTACTTCCCTTACCCCTGCTCCGAGCACAATGTCTTCGGGACATGGAGGATTCACCTGATGGACAAGGTCACGAACTATTTCGATAATTTTCTAAAATAGAAAAGGAGTTTGGCCAAAAGTTACTTTTGGCCAAACTCTTTTCTAATATTCACCCCCAGTCCCTTACGTGACAGCCCCTGGGGGCATTGGGGAGCGTACTCCCCAAACCCTTTCGGTGTACACTATTCCTTCCAGCCGGTGATTTTCAGGTTACTTTCATCTGAAAAAAAACAGGGCGGTCTCCTTGACGGACCGCCCTGTTTTCATATTCATTGATCACCCACTATTCGGAGATAGGCTCGTATTTAGGTGCCAAGGCCTTCATCGCGGTCCAGCCAAGGATGTAGGCGACGGCACAGAAGCAGAAGATGATGAAGTAGCCTGCCGGTTTGCCCTCAAAGCCAAGGAAACGAAGATTCGTCTCACCGGCATAGACAAAGAGATGTCCGGCGACCTTCTGGAACATGAACGAGCTCAGACCGGCGGCCATTCCGCAGATTCCGGTGATTGTCGCGGCGGCTTTCTTCGGGAACATGTCAGTTCCGACAGTGTAAAGATTAGCCGACCAGCTCTGATGGGCGGCTCCGCCAAGACCGATGCAGATCACAGGGAAGAGAGGCGAGATCTGACCGAGCGGTTGGGCCAGAAGTACCACCAGCGGGATGAGAGCGAAGATCAGCATCGCTCTTGTGCGGCAGGTGTACGGATCCTTGCCCGTCCTGTTGATGAATATGGTAGGAAGTTTCCCGCCGAAGATGGAGAGCATCGTGATCAAGTAGAGGGTGAAAATCAATGCGATACCAGCCGGATCGGAAGTCTTGATGCCAAATTGGGTGTTGAGATAGGACGGAGTCCAGAACAGGAAGAACCACCATACGCCGTCGGTGAAGAACCTCGCGAGAATGAAAGCCCACGCCTGACGATGCTTGAGGCACTGGAATATTCCCATCTTGCCTCCATCCGTCTCAGCCTCATTCTTTTTGGCGTATTCAGCGTCAAGGGAGGCGTCCTGCTCGATGTACGCGAGTTCCTCCGCATTCACATGCTTGCTCTCGGAAGGCTTCTTGTAAATGAACACCCAGAAACCCATCCAGACGAAGCCCAGTGCGCCGATGATGAGGAACGCCATCTCCCAGCCGAACTTCGCAGCCAGGACAGGGATCGTCAAAGGAGCCACCAAAGCCCCTATCGATGCCCCGGAGTTGAATATGGATGTGGCGAAAGCGCGATCCTTCTTAGGAAAATATTCAGCGGTGGCCTTGATTGCGGACGGGAAGTTGCCCCCCTCGCCCAAAGCCAGAACGCATCTGGCGAACATGAACATATAGACACTGAATGTGGAGATGGCCACTGCCATGTCTCCGGTCGCCTGAATCAGCTCAAGCCTTGAACCCACACCGATGTAGGCCTCGGTCGCAAGTCCGCAGAGAGCATGGACGCACGCTCCCAATGACCAGACTCCTATGGCGACAGCGTACCCTTTCTTGGTTCCAAGCCGGTCCACGATGCGCCCGGCGAAAAGCTGTGCTATCGCATAGACTATCGCGAACAGGCCGGTGATGTTGCCGTAGTCGATCTCATTCCAATGGAATTCCGGTTTGATGAATTCGTCCCAAGTAAGGGAAAGCACTTGTCTGTCAAGATAGTTGACCGTCGTCGCGAAGAAGAGCATCGCGCAGATCACCCACCTGAAATTGGTCATTTTGCCTTTGTTCATATTCGTTGTTGTCTTAATGTCACCAAAACATGGTTGTTGCCCGCGCCCGGCGAAGACCTTCCGTTCCGGACGCAGACAACAAAGATACAAATGATTAATAGATTATTGAACTAAGAAGCTGTTTTGAATTGTTTGAAATGTTCTTTGAGGTGAAAAATCTTCATTTTCTTCCCGCTTCTTCAGTCAGATAGCACCGCTATCTTCCTTGGAAGAAGCGGTCGAAACTGAAGTTTTTCACTCTCAACCCAGCGCCCGAACCGAGGGCAATCGAACTTGTTCGGATTGCCGAGGTGAGCAGCAGGGAAAGAGCTTGCTCTTAACCTTCAAACAAACAATTCAAAACAGCTTCTAAAAACAAATCAAAACTTCCGGCACTACGGCATCGGGGCGCTTTTGGCATCCTTTATGGCCTGGAACGTATACTTTCGGCCGCCGATCTCGCACGATGCCACATAAGGGTTTGATTCATCGTAGCTGAAGGTTCCTTTCGAACCTCCATAAAACACATCCTTAAATGAGAACATCGGAATCTCTATGGTGAAATTGTCATAGACATTTCTGATAATGCTCGGAGGAAGTTCGACGATGGCGCCATCCTGAGCAGAGAAGTAAATGAGTACACTGTTCCTGATTTTCACTCCCGCAAGGGTTCCCGAATTTTCAAGACCTCCTATATAGGTTTTGCTGACAGACAGACCCGTGGCCGAGATATACTCCATCATAGAATCATACCTTTTAAACCTGTAAGTGTCCGTCATGGAATCGTAATAAGCTTTACTGATGTAAACATGACCAAAGGTGGAATAGTCAAAACTAAAACTGAAAGAGGTCTGTCCAAGGATCAGCTCATAGTTTGTCTTGTTGACAGGAACCTTTGACGTGCCGTCATCAGACATGACAAGCTTTCCGTTATAGCTGGTGAACTCTTCCTCTCCGCTTCCTCCTTTCAAGGCGGTCACATTCAACGCGCCGATCCCACAATATTCCGGGATGACGGTCTTGGTTGAGGACACACACTGCTGGCCGTAGTCAAGCAACGGAAGACAATACTCGGTATCGTAATGATCCTTCTTCACAGGCAAATGATTAACTGACACCTGACGCGGTTCCTCACCATCTCCGAAAGATAACTGCTTCGTCATTGTGCTCGGTTCTGTTCCCACCGGTCTGTCCCATTCACATTCGACACCGGGATTCATGACTTTCATGAAATGGTCTCCGATAGCATAGTCTCCAATTGACACAAAGGAAGAGAAGTTGACTTTTCTGAGCCGGTTCATGTCGCCAAGACTTCTGTAAAGATAGTAACCGGTCCCATCCACGTTGGCTTCAGGGAATCTCACGCCGTTCCATGAAGTTTCACCAACTCCCTCCACCGTTCTTACTATCTCATAATCAGCGTACACGCTTTCTCTGATCCATTCGGATCCCAGCATATTGATGTTGACTTCAACCTTGTAAGGCACTCCGCATGTCGCGGCGATCATTCCGTCATCCGTGATGTTTTTCCCTCCATAGGAAAAACCTGACGGTTTTGTTCTGGCGGACAGATCCTGGATTGAAGGACACCCGGAATGCCAGTCAGGAAGTTCGTCACGGGTCAAGTAGATGTACCCTGACGCATCCGAAGTCTTGGTGTAGGAATTGCCCAGCTGATCCTTGAAGCTGACCGTACAGTTCGGAATCACGACAGGTCCCGGACCGGAAACAATCAGGGCGCACCCTCCGGAATATGGGTTGACATATTCATACGTCGTGTCCTTGACAGTTCCCACCATTTTCACTTTCGCGAGAGCCCTTACCGGAGCCACGTTGTACTTGTCCCAATCAGCCTCTTCAACGTACAAGGTGTCTATGGCGGTCAAAGTCACTCCAGGCTCTCCGTTACTTCCTCGCAGGTACTTGAAGAAATCGCTCAAGGAGACAGCTGTCTTCGGCCATTTCGGGTACTTGGTCTTGTCATAGACTCCGTTGTCTGGATTATCAAGGCCAGATGTACTGAGTACCAGCTCTTTCCAGAGTTCATAGGCTGACTTTCCGGCTGCTCCGCCGGCACCATCCTTACCGTCCGCTCCGTCTTTTCCATCCGCTCCGTCGGCACCCGAATCACCCTTGGAACCTGTGGCACCGCGAAGATATTCATAGAAATCAGCCACGGATGTCTTGGTCGGATCCCATTTGCTTCCAGGGTTCTTAGGATCCTCCAGACCTGACATGGATGTCACGTCGGCCACCCAAAGTTCGTAGGCCGACTTGCCGTTCGAACCATCCACTCCGTCTTTGCCATCGGTTCCGTCCTTACCGTCAGCACCGTCTTTGCCGTCCGAGCCTGACGCTCCGGTGTCACCTTTCTCTCCCTTGGCCTTGACTCCCGTGTCGACGCCACCGATCCACCAGTTGCCGTTCGAACCCACGTATGGAGTCTGTCCGTCAGCGCCATCCTTGCCGTCAGCACCGTCCTTGCCATCCTGTCCCTTCGCCGTGATGTGCGTGAAAACAGTATCCTTGGCAGCCTTATCGACAAGTATCCATTCCCCTGTCTTCGGATTGACTTCCGGCACAAGACCATCCTTGCCATCCGCACCGTCAATTCCGGCATCTCCCTTGTCTCCCTTGGCGCCAGCCTTACCGGTCAGGTACTGGAAGAATTTCAGGATAGAAAGATCCGACAGAGTGATCACGTTGCCATTCTGATCGGCCACAACACCTCCGGCAGCGATTGTCTGCCTGACATAAGTCTTCCACATCTCATAAGCATCCAGGCCATCCTTGCCGTCGGCTCCGGCATCGCCCTTGTCGCCTTTATCGCCTTTGTCTCCCTTGGCCGCGACACCCGTGTCCGTTTCGCCGATCCACCAATGCCCAGCTTTTATATATGGAATCAAGCCATCTGCGCCATCATCCCCAGTCAGGAACCAATAAAAATCAGCCATCGTCGTTTTGGATTTATCCCATTGGGTTCCAGGATTATGTGGATCCTCCACGCCCGAGGACACATACAGTTTCCAAAGATCATATGCCGATTTCCCGTCAGCGCCATCCTTGCCATCGGCACCGTCTTTACCATCCGCGCCATCCTTGCCGTCAACGCCGTCCTTGCCATCGGCTCCTTTGTCTCCGACAGAACCACGGAGATATTCATAAAAATCAGCGATGGAAGTTTTCGACGGGTTCCATTTGCTTCCAGGATTCTTAGGATCGCCAAGCCCATAAGGGGACGTCACATCGGCCACCCAAAGCTCATAGGCTGACAGACCGTCGGTTCCGTCGGTTCCATCAACGCCATCCTTGCCGTCGGCTCCGTCCTTGCCATCCTTGCCGTCGGCTCCGTCCTTGCCATCGCTTCCCGCGTCACCCTTTTCTCCACGTGCCTGTATTCCGGTATCCTTGTCTCCGATCCACCAGTTTCCGTCCTTGATGTAAGGAGTCCGGCCATCGTCGCCATCCTTTCCGTCCGCTCCATCCTTACCTTTTATGTAGATGAAGAAATGAGTGATGTCCACCGTGCCGGTGTACTCTATCGTCTTCTCTTCGATGGCCTTTACCCAGAGCTCATAGGCGGAAAGGCCATCCACACCATCCTGCCCCTTGTCACCTTTTTCACCCTTTTCTCCACGTGCCTGTATTCCGGTATCCTTGTCACCTATCCACCAGTTGCCATCCTTGATGTAAGGTATAAGGCCGTCCGTCCCGTCATTGCCGGAAAGGAACCAATAGAAATCCGCCATAGAAGTCTTGGATTTGTCCCATTGAGTCCCTGGATTGTGCGGATCGTCCACACCTGTGGCCACATATTCCTGCCACATCTCATAAGCCGACTTGCCATTAACGCCGTCCTTGCCATCCGTGCCGTCTTTCCCTTTTAGATAAAGGAAGAAGTGGTTGATGTCAACCGGGCCGGAGTAATCAATCTGTTTTTCCTGTATAGCCTTGACCCACAGTTCATAGGCCGACAGTCCATCCTTACCGGGAACACCCTGAACGCCTTGTTCCCCCTGCGGTCCGACCGGCATTGTCACCTCAAGTGAGTTGCAGGCGGCCAGCGCCGACGCCCCGACGAGCGCCGCGACCAATAATCTGATTCGATTTTTCATGAATGAATATTATTTATGTTGGTTAAGATAATTCCATAGTGACTCCGACGTCACCCTTTCGAGAACGACCTTGCGGTCACCCCGGCGCTGCTCATCCGTGGCCGACTCTGGCACAAGGGCGACACGTTTGCCAAATCCCTTGTAACAAAGTCTGGATGACTGGATTCCCCTTTGAAGAAGAGCCTCATAGACAGCCTTGGCTCGGGCTCTGGATAGTTCCTCATTGTACTCATCGGACCCTTTCGCGTCCGTGTAGCCCGCGACCAGAAACATTGTGCCCGTGAACCGGGCCAAAGTATTGGCGATCTCATCCAGAACAAACTGAGAATCAGCAGTGATGGTGGCCTTGTCAAAGTCAAAGTTCACATTGCTCATCATCTCGGCAAGAGTTTTCTCCGAAGGTACCTCCTTGATCACCTCACGAACCACCTCCACAGGAACCTCACGCACGACTTCTTTCTCGACAACCTTTTGCGGATAAAGAGCGGCATAGTCATCAAGGTGCCTGGGGACATAGCGGTCAGCTGAAGCCTTATGCTTGTCCGCACCGCCCAACCTGAGCACAATCCCGGCGGAGACCTGAGCGAAATTGACTCCATCCGTACCAAGCGAGCGGTTGTACTGTCCCTGAATATGCATCCCCACCTTATTGCTAATCCAACCGATCACTCCGATCCCGGCTGATACGGGAAAGAACGTGTCCGAATCAAACGTGTAGCCTTTGTTCCATGCATCCTCCGCCTTCCAAAAGGCCTCCTTGGTGACATCACCATTGAACTGTCCGAAATAAGACGTAGGATAATTCTTATGGTAGAGGTTGACTCCGAGCCTGATGTAGGGCTGGATCCACTCGCTTTTCCGGAACGGCCTGATCTGGATCCCTGGACTGACCATCAATGAATATCCTTGCCTCTCCTTTTCGGCATCATTGTATCTCGCCAAACCGAGGGTTCCTTGAAGATCGGCGTACAGCCATCTGTTCAGTTCAATGGCAGAGTAGATCTCAATCCCGCCATAAAGCAGCTTTTCATCCAAATTGAAGATGTAGTCTCCTCCTGGTGTCTGACGGAAGTTCGACACTGTGGCCCTTGTGATGTTCATGGCAGCTCCGCCAAGTCCGAATTCCCAAGTTCCAGGCACTGTTTTCTCTTGCGAAAGCCCGGAGATCGGACAAAGCAAGGCAAGCACAACGGCAGACGCCGTCCTGTTCAGTTTGATTTTCATAAAAGACAATTATTTGGTTAACGCTTACTCAAAACATATTCGGTGATGTTCTCAATACCCGGGATGCCAAAATAGGCCGCGATCAAGTCTCCCTTAAGGTAAATCTTCCTGCCGACAAGTTCCGGATGATCCGCCAGGTTTATAGCTGCCCGTATGTCACCTTTCGGCAGTTTCACCGACATGCAAGAGCTCTTGGCGGTCACGGAGGAACGCGCCGCGATGGCGATGCAGGTCATGGACAAGAACGGAGCCGTGAAGGAAATGCCTTCCTTTGCGGAAGACAGATCTCCTCCGACAACATAGCCGCACACCCACACTCCTTTCTCACCGACATGCTCTTTGGCCTGTCCCACGCTGTACGCCGTGGCCTGTGTCGTGCCTGGATCCGCTCCTTGTCCGGAACCGATCTCATACTCAAAGCTGTTCCAGACACGGCTCGTGTCAACAGCGATGGAAAGGCTACCGGACTCTCCAGGCTTTGGCGGTTCGGCCGACGGACATGATATTCCCAATGTCAAGACCTCGCAAGTCTCCAGAAATCGGGACAGCAGCACTTTTGTGGACGTGCCATCGTTCAACGCCACAGAGACATTTCCAGGCTTGAAATAGCCGACACGCTTTTCCGTCTGGCTGTATTTGAGATCTCCTTCCGATGACGAGACCGTCACGGAGCCGTTCGGATAAGTGGACTTGAACTTCTGATCCAGTTTCAGACGCAAGCCGGAATTGAGTTGCGAGCAATTCAACCGAGCTTTGGTGTTTGCTCCGGACTTCACGACGACAACCTGCTCGTCTCCAAACTGAGGAGCGGAAAACTCAGGCTTGAGGAAAGTCCGCGAGACAGCCTTGACAGTGTAGCTTCCGGGGTTGACCAGCATCGATTCCGGAGAGTCGCCATAGGCTCCCTCATAAAGCACATCACCGGCAGAGTTTTTCACCGTAAGGATGAACGCATCCGTGTCCGGCAGGTCAACCACAGATCGTGTAAAGACCCGGGAAGAGAAATTCCAGCTTAAGGAGCCCTGGGCACTTCCGGAAGGAATTTTGTTGCAGGATAGGGTCGAAGCGGCCAATGCCATCATTCCGGCCACCGAGACCTTCAAGAGGATTCTGATAGAATTCTTCATAGTTGATAAAATTAACGGTCCGCACCGTTGCGGTCCGTCTGCAAAAATATGGCGACAGAACGTAAATAATCAAAAGAAAGAAAAATAGTTTTCTATAAAAAACATAAATTTCTGTTTCTTTTATGAATATGTAAATATAACGCCTCCATTTGCGGGTCACAGACAGGTCTTGGTAAAAATTCACGGGGCAATCGCAGTCACTGCGATCACCCCGCTACTTAACCTAAACTTAAACTATGAAAAACTTCACGTCAAATATACAAATTCTTTTAAATAAAACAACAATTTGAAACGATTTTTTATGTTGTTTTTATTTTAACCAGAGCATTTTCTCTTAAATCCAGTCAAATCATACCTCAAAACGTAAAATCAAGGCACACCTCACTTCGCCCCATGCACTGACTCAAGAAGATTCCTGACCGCTATTTGAGCCTTGACGCTTGGCCGCAAAGCAAAGATCACAACGGCGACTGAAGCAACCAATCCAAGTGCGACAGTGAATACTCCCGGGATTCCGTCTATGCCTGATATTCCCAGAACAATGAATATCACGGCGAGGAGCAGAACAAGAGCGACCTTGCCTTTCCTGTTCTTGTCACCTTCCTTAAGACAAAGCGCATAACGCCGGATTTCTTCTCCATCGGAATTGTGCCCGACAAGCCCGGCATCCTCCAAGCGACAGGAAATCGCGCGCCATCGCAAAGGTGACGACCAGTCCACAAACAGGTCGCACTCCCCCGTTGTGTCAGGAAGATCCTCAGGTAATATCTCGTTGGATCTTTTCACATCACCAAGTTTTGTCAATTCTACCTTGATGCCTCCCAGTACCGTCCCGAACGGTTTCTCGCTCGTGAACAGCACCATCCCGGCATCCATCATCTGTACTTTCTTGTCAATCATGCCGCAAATTTAACAATCTTTGAATATACCACACAATCTATGACCGATATATTAATAAATAATCAGGAGCGAAGCGACGCAAGGGGTCTGGGGAATACGGTCCCCAGTGCCCCACTGGGGCTGTCACGAAGTGACTGGGGGTTTGAATGTAAAGCGCACGCAGTGCGAAGCGACGCAAGGGGTCTGGGGAATACGGTCCCCAGTGCCCCACCGGGGCTGTCACGCAGTGACCGGGGGTAAAAAAATAAGGAGTTGACTTTTTAGGCCAACTCCCTTTAGTGGTACAAGGTCTCGATTACGAGAAGTTATCGTACAGAATGCTCTCAGGCTGCACTCCAAGGCTGTCAAGCAACTTGTTGACGGAAGCGACCATCATTGGAGGTCCGCACATGAAGTACTTGATGTCCTCCGGAGCGTCGTGATCCTTGAGGTAGGTCTCGTACATCACGTTGTGGACAAAGCCGGCCGTGTACTTGACTCCAGCCGCATCAGCGGCAGGATCAGGACGGTCAAGAGCCAGATGGAAGTGGAAGTTCGGGAAGTCCTTCTCGATCTCGGCAAAGTCCTCAAGGTAGAACGCCTCGACAAGACTGCGGGCACCGTAGAAGAAATGAACCTCCTTCCTGGTCTTGAGGGTCTTGAACAGATGCATGATGTGGCTTCTGAGAGGAGCCATGCCGGCGCCACCACCCACGAAGATATATTCCTGAGAATCAGGATCATTCTTCGGAAGAAGGAACTCGCCGAACGGACCTGAGATCCAAACCTTGTCGCCTGGCTTGCGGGTGAACACATAGGATGAGCCGACTCCCGGAGGAACAGGCAGCATCTTGAAGACACCCTTAGGCTGGCTCCTGTCAAACGGAGGAGTCGCGATACGGACATTCAACTTGATGATGTCACCCTCGGCAGGATAAGAGGCCATGGAGTAAGCCCTGACAGTAGGCACCTCGTTCTTGGCCTTGATGCCGAAGAATCCGTACCTCTCCCAGTCTGCCTTGTAAACATCGTCAACATCGATCGTCGAGAAGTCAAGGTCGTAGGCAGGGATGTCGATCTGGATGTACTCGCCGGACTTGAAGTCGAGGTGAACTCCCGCAGGAAGCTTCACGGTGAACTCCTTGATGAAGGTGGCCACGTTCTTGTTGGAGATGACCTCACACTCAAGCTTCTGAACGCTTAGCGTTGACTCAGGAACCTGGATCTTGATGTTCTCCTTCACCTTTACCTGGCAACCGAGACGGTAGCCGTCCTTGATCTGCCTGCGGCTGAAGAAGCCGGTCTCGGTAGGAAGGATGGTTCCGCCACCCTCAAGCACCTGAACCTTGCACTGACCGCAGTTCGCCTTTCCGCCGCAGGCGGAAGGAAGGAAGATCTTCTGGTCGGCGAGAGTGTGGAGAAGGTCACCGCCCTGAGGAACGTCAAGAGTCTTCTTGCCATTGTTGATGTCAATCTTGACGGTTCCGTCAGGAGTGAGCTTTAACTTTACGAAAAGAAGCAGAGCGACCAGAACCACGGTCACTACCACAATTGTGATGATTGCTGCAATTACTGTTGAAAACATAGTCACTGCCTCCTATTAGATTGTAAGTCCCATGAAGGTCATGAAGGCCATAGCCATCAGACCGACGGTGATGAATGTGATACCTGTGCCTCTGAGTCCCGCAGGAATCCTGGAGTAAGACATCTTCTCCCTGATAGCGGCGAGCGTCACGATGGCGAGGAACCAGCCGATTCCCGAACCGAGCGAGTAGACCGCAGCCTCCCCGACATTCACAAACTCCTTGTTCTGCATGAAGAGCGAGCCACCAAGGATGGCGCAGTTCACGGCGATCAAAGGCAGGAAGATACCCAATGACGAATATAGGGTCGGTGCGAATTTCTCGACGATCATCTCGACAAGCTGCGTGAACGCGGCGATGACGGCGATGAATATGATGAAGCTGAGGAAACTCAGATCCACACCTTTTATCAATGCGTCAGGCGCCAGGACGTACTTGTTCAGAAGATAGTTGATCGGCAATGTCACAAGAAGGACGAAAATAACAGCGACACCAAGACCGGAAGCTGTCTTCACATTTTTCGATACCGCCAGGTATGAGCACATACCGAGGAAGTACGCGAAAATCATATTGTCAACGAATATTGACTTTACGAATAAGCTTAAATATTCCATAATCAGTACTTGTCTTTGTCGTTATTTTTCCTGAAGGTCCTTCTGGATGCTTCTCTGGATCCAGATGATGCAGCCGATGAGAATCAGCGCCATCGGAGGGAGGATCACGAGACCGTTGTTGACATAACCAGCCGCATAGAAGCTTTCAGGGATGATTCTGAATCCGAGCAGGGTGCCGGAGCCGAAGAGTTCACGGAAGAAAGCCACCACAACGAGGATGAGGCCGTAGCCCACACCATTGGCGAGTCCGTCAAGAAGGGACGGAAGCGGCTTGTTGCCAAGGGCGAACGCCTCGATACGTCCCATGACGATACAGTTGGTGATGATCAGACCGATGTAGACTGACAGTTGCTTGTCGATTCCGTAGGCATAGGCCTTGAGGAGCTGATCGACAAGAATAACCATCATGGCCACCACAACCAGCTGCACGATGATACGCACGCGGTTAGGGATTGTGTTTCTCAGGATCGAGAGGACAAGACTGGAGAGTCCTGTCACCGCGATCACGGAAAGGGCCATGACGAACGCTCCCTTGAGCTCGACAGTTACAGCGAGGGAGGAGCAGATACCCAGCACAAGGACAGTGATAGGGTTGCCCTTGAAGATCGGGTTAAGAATCGTTTCTTTGAGTTCTTTATTCATATTACTTCCTCCATTTTATTCTGTTACAGTAGAGTCTTGGCAATGGCCGTCACACTCGGCGGCATCGTCACAATGACCGTCACCGGAGCAGCAAGACTGGGAGCCTTCGCACTCCTGACCGTCACCGGAGCAGCACTGTCTGGCTGGAGCGGCGGAAGAAAGGAACGGAGTGTAGGCCTTGAACCACACAGCCATAGCCTCACCGAGTCCCTTGCATGTCATCGTAGCGCCAGTGATGGCATCAACTGAATATTCAGATTCAGCGACCGTGCCGGTCTTTACGATTCCGAACGCAGGCTCTGAGACCAGATTGACCTTCTTGCCGATGAACTCAGCTCTGAAGTCAGGATCGTCCTTGATCTTCGCACCGAGGCCAGGGGTCTCGCTATCGTGGTCGAAATAAGCGCCAACGATGGTCTGCAGATCCTCATCCAGAGCGATATAGCCCCAGATGGCTCCCCAAAGACCAGCTCCGAAGACAGGAATGACAGTCACAGTCTTGCCGTCCTTGCCGAAGACATAGACAGGAAGATCCGCACCCTTTCCGTTCTTGATGTTCTTGTTCTGAGCCTTGAGACCATCCTGAAGCTCGATGTTCCTGACATCTGTACAGAGGTCACGAACCTTCTTACCTTCGAGGTCAACGGTGTAGGCTTCCTTGATGTTCTGTGAATATGCTTCCAGAACCTTGTCGTTCCCCATAGCGCTGCACTCGTCCTTTGTGAAGAACTGTGCGGCTGTCAGCATCTGGCTGATGGTCTCGGCCTTGATGTTGGCGTCCTGCTTTGGTTTGAGCGTCATTGCCACGAAGGCGAGAATCGCCGCCACAAGGGTCACGACAATCGTCGTGTATATTACTGTGTATGCGTTACCGTTAGTATTCATATTCCTTGATGATTAAGCGATTGTTACCTTTTTTGCCCTTCTGTTCGTTGCGGCTGAAGTCACATAGTGGTCGATCAGCGGTGCGAAGGTGTTCATAAGAAGGATGGCCAGCATCATGCCCTCGGCGTAGCCAGGGTTGAAGAGTCTGACAACCACGCAGAGAGCGCCGATAAGGAATCCGTAGATCCACTTTCCGGTCTCGGTCTGGGCGGAGGTGACAGGATCGGTGGCCATGAAGACTGTACCGAAGGCGAAGCCGCCCATGACAAGCTGGTAATAGGCAGGAACGTCAGTCACTCCACCGACATTGCCGAGCCAGCCTACGAGAAGGGCGCCAGCCACGGATGAAACCATGATCTTCCAGCTTGCGACACCGGTCCAGATGAGGATGACGGCACCGATGAGGATAGCGATCACGGAAGTCTCACCGACAGAGCCGGGGATGGTTCCCGCAAACATATTCCAGAAGCTGTAGCCGGCATTGTTGATCGCCTCAAGAGCGCCCTGTCCGTCAGACATGTAGGAAAGAGGTGTGGCGCCGGAGATGGCGTCGGCTCCGCAGCGTGGCGCCACCCAGACCTCTGATCCCGACATTGCGCTCGGGTAGGAGAAGAACAGGAAGGCACGGCAGAGGAGAGCCGGGTTCAGGAAGTTCATTCCCGTACCGCCGAAAACTTCCTTACCGAATATGACCGCGAAGGCCACGGCGATGGCAAGCATCCAGAGCGGAACGTCCACAGGGACGATCAGCGGAATCAGCATACCGGACACGAGGTAGCCCTCGTTGACCTCCTCGCCCTTGATCTGGGCTGAGGCGAACTCGATGCCGAGACCTACGATGTAGGAGACAAGGTAGAGAGGGAGAACCTTCAGAAGTCCCCAGAAGAACTGGTTCCAGAATCCCGGAAGGTCTCCGACTGCGAGATTGTGCTGGTAGCCGACATTCCACATACCGAACAGAGCGGCGGGAACCACGGCCAGCACGACGATGATCATGATCCTCTTGATGTCAACGGCATCCCTGACATGAGCGCCCTTGGCGGTCACTGTCGCAGGAACGCGGAGGAAGGTGTCAAAGGCATCCCATGTAGAATGCAGCCACCCCAACTTACCGCCTTTTTCAAAAAGGCCTGGTTTTACTGTGTTTTCTTCCATAGCGATAATCCTTTAAGCCATTTCCTTGATCATGAGGTCGATTCCCTTGGTGATGATAGCCTGGATGTCGTTCTTTGAAGGATCCACGAACTCGCACAGGGCGAAGTCCTCAGGAAGAACCTCATAGATTCCGAACTGTTCCATCTTCTCGATGTCGCCGGCAAGGCAGGCCTTGATCAGATAGACAGGGAACAGATCCATAGGGAGAACCTTTGAATATACGTCTGAAACCACGAACGCGCGCACACCGCCGTGGGTGTTGGTGTCCATGTTGTATTTTTTCTTTGGCAAAAGCCATGAGAAATATGTCATCGATGAGCTGAAGTGATTGAACCTGAACGGTTTCGCCCAGCCGAGAACCTCTCTCTCACGACCTTCCTTCAGGAGAGTGACCTGATTGTCGAAGAATCCGAGATAGCCGTTCTCGCCGACATTCTCGCCGGAAAGCGCGTCGCCGCTGACGAAACGTGTCTCCACGCTGTTGTCATAGAATCCCTTGAGAGCCTTGACAGGCATTCCTGGAAGGGTAACGACATAGGAAGCGTCCTTGACAACCGGTCCGGTGACGGCCACCTTGCGGGTAAGGTCGATCTTGCCGGTCTTGAGGAGCTTGCCGATGGCGGCAAGCGCGAGCAGGGACAAAGTCCATACAGTCTCACCCTTCTTGATCGGAGAGATGTGGCTGATCTGCACGCCGACATTACCTGCCGGATGCTTTCTGCCGTTCACCATGTGGACGGTGGCGTCCGTGAGCCTGGCGAAGGCCGAGGCCTCGCTGTTCACGCAGACATGCACCTTGGCGAGCTTTGAAACGGCTGTGACACCAGCCTGGATCGCGGCAACCTCATCCTTGAAGGCGAACTCCGCGTCAGCCGCGAGAGGAGCCGTCGAGAATGCGGACACGAAAATAGCCTTAGGGGTCAAAGCCGGATCGGCGATGATTCCATAAGGCCTCTGAATGATGAATGGCCACAGACCGCCCTTGAGAAGGGTCTCCTTGACCTCCTCGGCCTTCATGCCGGAAGAGTCCTTCGCCCCGAAATCCACGGCCTCATTGGAGCCGTCGGCTTTCACGAGCACAGCAAGGAGCTTTCTCTTCTCTCCCCTGACGATCTCCGCGACCGTTCCGCTTACCGGTGAGGTCAGGAGAATGTCCTGGTGCTGCTTGTCTGCCAAAACAGGGGATCCTGCCAGAACCTTGTCACCTTCCTTCACGAGAAGTCTCGGGGACAACCCCTTGAAATCCGTGGGTTTGATGGCAACTGTGTCAGGCACGATCGTCTTCTTTGCTTCTAGGGCCGCCGCTCCGCTGATCGGAATATCCAGACCCTTTTTCAAATCGATGATGTTTGACATATAATAAGTGTTGACTTTATTGCAATCACATTTTAATTACAACCTGCAAACTTACATAAAAATCTGCGATTTTTACGCCTGTCACATAAGAAAGAAACA
>UQUJ01000045.1 GCA_900544195.1 uncultured Alistipes sp.
TGCAAACTTACATAAAAATCTGCGATTTTTACGCCTGTCACATAAGAAAGAAACAGTTTTTTAGAGGAAATATACGAAAACTTCTTAGAAGTTGTTTTGATTCCCGTAATATTCCTTGAATGCGGTCCAGGAATAGAAGGACGGAGCGACCTGCGGGATCGGCAGAGAGGCCTCGTGGCCGTTATAAAGGACTTTGACGAGGATCTCCGGGGCACGCTTGCTGCGGTAGAAGATGAGCTGAAGATTGGAGGCCATCGGAACCTTGTCACTTCTCCAGTAATTCCTCACCTCTTTCGGATCATCAACGACCGCACCGAAATTGTCCAGGCGCATATAGGAGACCAACGGCAGAATAGCGGTGTCGTGTGAGAAACGAAGCCTCAACTGAATCCCGCCGGAAGCCAGGTCACTATCGGCCTCCTCTATCATGTTCTCAAGAATCGCGGCGTTCTTTGTGCAGCCGGAATTGTCTGTCAAAGGCGAGCGTCCCATATAGAGGTAGCCATTATAATTCCGAACCTCCCAGATGCCGAAGAGTTCATCAAATGTGAATATGTCCGAGAAATCATCCGACGGCTCGCCGTCAAGGCACTGCAGGCCAACCACCACCGTTCGGAGATCGGACTCAAACTTCCACGTCCCGGACGTGGATTCAAGATAGTCGATGTCATTGAAATATCTGGAGCAGAAGGCCTTGGAATCAATCAGAGCCGCATGCATCGCCACGGACGAGGCCTTGGCATCGGCAGGGATCAGGGTCTTAACCCTGAACGGATTCTGGCCTCCGTCCGGCTCCAGGACCGGAAGATAGGTCCTTCCGGCATCAACGGAATACGTCAGGTCTCCGTCCAGCCCCTTCAACTCGTCCAAAAATGACATCATACTCAGCATCACACGAGGGACAGCCGTGGAAAGCACATCAGCCCTGGTCTTACCCTTGAATACTTCAGGAAACTCCCTGTGCATCGTCGAGGCTATCAGGCGAAGCTGTTTCTGCCCCTCCTTGGTCAGATCCCCTCCCCTATTGGCTACAGACGGATAGAACCTCTCGTAACGGACGAAAAGATCCTCACCGGCCTCCGTCAGTTTTCCGGCGGCATGAGCGTCTGAAAGCACCTTACGGACTGCCTCATAGACTCCGTCTCCAAGGGCATATCTAGCTCCGTGACGACCGATATGGCTGATGTAGACCGGCTTGTAGCCCTTCGGAGCCGGAGTGATCCTCACTTCGTCGAACGGGTACATGTAATACTCACCGCCAAGAAGATTGCGGTCGGCCATCATCTCGGCACGGGTGTCGTACTTGCGGACTGCGTCCTTGACGCCAAATTCAGCCTCGACCGCAGCCCGCCGGTCCAACGTCGCGGGTGTCTGGGCAAATGAATATGTCCCTGCGGCAAGCAGCGCGGCCACCGCAAGGACAATGTCTTTCAGGATTATCTTTTTCATCGACGCAAGGATATTCATTATTTACCGTAGATCAATTCCACGTCTGCCTTGATGGCTTCCGGCGCGAAATCAGGAACGAACCTCCAGGAACCGACGACATTCGGATCGCCCACCACAGCCGGATCGATGGAGCCGTGCTTCTTGAGATAACGGTACAGGATTGTCCTGAACTCGGGTCCGCGGTAGATGATCCTATCCTCGACCGACCGTGCGTCCATAAGGCCGGCAGCCTTCATAAGGCCACCGGAGCCAGTTGAACGATAGGAAGTTATGGCGACGGAATAGTCCTTGTCCATCTCGAACGGGCTGCCGTCGGCCATTCCGGAGACCGTCACACGCGAGCCGTAAGGCTTGGTCACGTCGACGGTGTAGCGGATTCCCGCGGCGGAATCGAAGTTCGCCGGACTCTTGGCAAGCTTCCACTTC
Source organism: uncultured Alistipes sp. (assembly GCA_900544195.1). Lineage (GTDB taxonomy): Bacteria > Bacteroidota > Bacteroidia > Bacteroidales > UBA932 > Cryptobacteroides. Next base: position 1,876 of record UQUJ01000045.1, read on the forward strand.
ATGCCGCCGGTGGCATAGTCCTTTGTCTGGGTGATCCTGAGCACATGGGAGCCTTCCGCCGGTCCTGGCACCGTGCTGATCCACGCATCATAGCTCGCCTCAAGGTACCGCAGGATCTCGGCGCCGGTCAGGCGCAGGACGACCAGTTTGTTGTCATAAGGATAGATCTTACGGATGTCCTGGTAACGAACCTCGCCGGCAGGAACCATGCCGTCAATGAGCAGCGTCGCCGAAAGCGAGATGTCTACCGGCCAGGCGCTGAACGCAAGGGCGTGAAGGAAGTTCATGTAGTCACACTGGCGATAGTAGAACTCCCTGGACACCAAGTCTTTCTTTACCTCGCCGACATGGCTGGCATTGAAGTCCCGCACCTTCTCGTAGTCGGACTTGAAGGCTTCCTCCATGGCGGTGTCATAGTTTTCCGAACCGAAGGACTCGACCTCGCCGGACAGTGAACGGCTGATCACTTTCCCGCCTCTCACGACCAGCTTGATGTCGGCAAGACAGGCGTACTGTCCTGCCCTGCCGCAATCCAGCAGAACGGTGCTGTCGGTTTTCAGCACCTTGGTGGAATGGTCGTGACCGGTGACAAGCACATCGACACCCTTGAGACTGTTGAACAGGTCAAGACCCTGACGCTCAAGGTTCTGCCCGTCGCCCTTGCCCATCGAAGTGTGGGCCACGACAATCACGACTTGCGGCTTTTCCTTGGAGCGCACCTTATCCACATCCTCCTGGACCAGAGGCAGAAGCGAATCGAAACGGAGGCCGGAGACACAGGAGGCGTCCATCAGCGAGGCGTTAGCGGCGTTGGTGTACCCCAGAACCGCGACCTTGACTCCTCCTTTCTTAATTATTGAATATGCCGGGAGATACCCTTTGCCGGTCCTTTCCGACACGGCGTTGCCGGCCAGAAACGGAACGCCGGCTTTTCTCATCTCCCTGGTCACACGGTCATAGACACGGTGACCGGCCTCGAAATCCGAGTGTCCCGCCACCACGGCGTCATACCCCATGTAGGCGGCGAGCCTCGGGTACAGATGGGCGGATGTCGTGTCGACAAAGTTGTAGTAGAATGGGGCTCCGCCGCCGGAGAAGTTGTCTCCGGCATCGACAAGGATGACATTGTCCTCGCCTTTGGCCGCCCTGACACCTTCCACGAATCCGCTTTGCGACATCAGCGAGCCTCTGGCCCGCCCTCCGTCTTCTATCGGTTTGGCAAACCAGTAGCCGTGGCCGTCACCGGTGGCGACAACCGACAGATTGTACTCTCCGTCCTTCAGAGTGGAGCAGGCCGAGAGGATCAACGCGGCCGCGGCCGCAATGAATTGTTTTATCTTCATCTAATGAATATGCTTGTGTTTTTCCGGTCGCTTCGACAGGCTCAGCGACCGGAGAGGTTATTTCTGGCTCTGGAGGGCGGCGTTGACACGAGCGAGAAGGTACTCGTAGTGAGCCCTGTCCTCGGACGGAGCGGAAGACCTGCGGGAAAGGCACAGTGCCTTTACCTTATTGAGGAATATTATCCTGCAACCGTCACTCTCGTCGATGGTCTGGACACTCACGGCCTTCTGGAAAGGGGACTGTCCCTCACCGAGGCTGTAGTCTTCAAAACCGCACCAATCCTGTCCGCCAAGATGTTCATCAGCCTCTGTCTCCTCCGCAAACGACTTGGACAGCACTGACTTGACATCCTTTGACGAAGCCGTCAGCATCTCCCTCTGGAGGGTCTTCTCCTCAGAGGCGAGCCTGCGCCCGGCAATCGATGAGGCGAACACCTCGGCATAGAGGTCGTCGTAATATTCCTTGACCGTGTAAGGTCCGGCCACTCCTGGAACGGCGGATGAAAGCATCACATTCGTCGGAACCGTTGAAGCGAGGGACTTCGCCACGGCGGCGCAGATCTTGTTGGACTGCGGGGCGGCGAGAGGCAGGTTGGAAGTCACCGACGGCTCATTGATCCATGAGGAGGAGCGCAGCTGCGCCACCACCCACTTCAGGGAAGCCCTCTGTACCTTTCTGGCGACCGGAACTGACGGCTTGACAGCCGATCCGTCCTTGACGTTGTTCAGGTATATTCCTCCGACCTGCGCCATCACATTGCCGATGTAGCGGTAGTACTGGTTCGTCAGCTGGGTGTAAAGATCATTCCTGTGTGTGAAATCGCTGTCATCGGCACCGATCCACCCGTTCATCTTAGGAAGGATGTACTTGAGGTTCTTGATACCGTAGTCGCTGGACTTGATCGGATCATCCCCGAGATCCTCAGCCCTCGCGCTCGGATCATAAGAGCCATAGCTGGCACTGGCCATCTGCTGCGCTCCGTAGCGGTAAAGCGGATCACCGGCCTTGGCCTCGATGATCTTACCGGCGATCTCAGCCTCCTCCCAGATGTCCTTGGCTCCGATCACAGGAGTGTACAGCCACTTGATGGCATATTCATCATAAACCCCCAGAGACGGCGGCACAAGCTTGACGCCTTTGTCCTGAGGCTGAGCCACATAGTTGAAGCGGGCATAGTCCATAATCGACGGAGTCGTGCCATACTTCGCGGTGAAAGCGGCGTTCCTCAAAGAATCGGTAGGATAGGCCGAAGAGGCTCCCATATTGTGCATAAGTCCCAGAGTGTGACCTATTTCGTGAGAGATCACATAGACAAGTGACTCATCGATGATGTCCTGCGGCATCTTCACGGCACGGACCTTCTCATCCACTTGTGCCGTCTGCACGAAGCGCCAGTTATTGATCAGCTTGATGACATCGTTATAGACAAGCACAGACGCGTTCAGGATCTCTCCCGTCACCGGATCAACCCAAGACGGACCCATAGCGTTCATCGTCGCGTCAGGGACATACCTGATGCATGAATATTTAAGGTTGTCCGGATCGAACTGAGGATCCTCATCGGCTGTAGGGAAGTCACGCACCTGCATCACGTCCTTCAGTCCGATGGCCTCGAAAGCTTTGTTCCAAGCCAGGACACCCTCCTTGATCGGAGCCTTCCAAGCCTCAGGGAACGAATTGTCCACGTACCAGACAATCGGATTCTTGACCGTGACCTTCTGGCCTTTCTGCCAAGCGGTAGTGTCTGAGAGCTCGAGTCTCCAGCGGGAGGCCAGCACATAGCCTTTGAACCCATCCTCGGCGGATGTGAGATTGTACTTCACACTGCCCTCTCCCGGGCCGACCGGGAACACTCCGATCCTCGAATCCTGCACACGGGCCGGCATCGGGTTCTCCGGAAGCAGCATAAACGAAACCGTGTAGGCCATCGAGCCGGATCCCACTTTGCCTTTCAGCATCAGGAAGGTCTTCGTGAAGTCCACATTGGAATGCACCTTCACGGAAGCGTTGTCACTGAATGCCTTGAGATCGCTGAACCAGGTTGATTTCTCGTCAGCCGCCTTAGTGAGGGAGAAGTCCTTTCCCTTTGGAGCGACCGAATTGATGAGTGGAGTCACCTCGAAGACCACCTCCGAGCTGTCCTTGCTCGTCGCCTGCACGGCGATCCTTCTCAAGACCTTAGGAATATAGTTGCGCTCGATGGCGGCCTGCATCCCGGGATCGGAACTCGTGGCGTTCGTGCCCGGAACAGTCAGCACCACAAGGCTGTCCTTGAGGTCAATCTGGAAATATGTCGGCTTCACGTACTTATACCCGACGTTCAGATAGGCCGGATTGCTTGTGGCGGTGATGGTGCTTCCCACGAGCATCCTGCGTCCCATCATATTCCTTGGAAAGCCCATATAGATCTTGTCCTTGGACGTGCGGTAGAGGTTGAACGTGCCGCCGCAGGCCGAATCGGCGACCTCCTTCATCAGCTTCTCGTAAGGGGTCTGCTTCTTCTTCGGAGCCGGTTTCTGAGCCGCTGTAGCCTCCGTCTGAGCCTTTTTCTTCTTTTTCTTAAACACGGACGCTGCCGCGTCTGTGGATGGAACCAACAGCGCGGCGGCGATCAAAGTCAGGATAATACTCCTTTTTGTCATAGTATTTTTTTTAGTTATGATTTATTATCAATTCACTCTGTACTTGTAAAGCACGGAGACCGGATCATCGCAGATTCCCTCATAGGAACGGACAAGCGAGTCATCAGAGAACGAGTAAACATAGAGACTTCCTTTCTTGTCACCGGCTCTTGATGGATTGTAGGTCACGACATAAAGAAGATCCTCTCCATCATCTCCCTTGCCACGTCCTTTGAAATTGGTGGCTATGTCACGGATCTGCTCTCCGGCAGGAAGCGTGATCGTCGGTTTGGTGGCCGGGGCGCTGATCAGGGACCATCTGTAGATGGCGTTCCCGAAGGTGTAGTAAACATCAGCCGAGTGCTTGGTGTTCACGAACTTGCTGTTCTCGTCCATCTTGAGGTCCGACGTGGTGAAATCCACCGACGCCCCCCATTTCTTGAATGTTCCCGTTCCACCGACTCCGTCCGTGCAGCGAATCATATAGTTCTCCGGATTGGCGTTGTTTCTGAAAAGGATGTAGAGTCCGTTTTTCTTGGAAGTCCTCATCGTGGCCATATTCACGACAGAATAGCCCTTCTGCGAGTAGTAGAACACGCCCGCAGAGGCGCTTCTCCTGATGCACAGGGTGTCGTCCGTGTAGTAGATCGTGGTGCGGACGGATTCGGTTGTCGGCATAGTTCTGGACAGTCCTCCGAAGACCCTTGTCATCGGCTTGATGTCGGTCATGTCGGTGTAGTTTCCAAGAAGCATGTCGTAGCGGTAGATGTGGGAGTTGTTGCCCAAAAGGAAGGCTGCGAAGCCGGATGTGTTGGCGATCTCGCCGCCGAAGGCCTTGAACGAAGACCCAGCTCCGGCCATTCCGGCTTTCTGGAAAAGCTGGAATGTCTTTGCCTCCATGTGCCACATGGTGCTTCGCTCATCGTTCGTCGCGATGAGGATGCCTGAATAGTCAACCTTCTTGACAGTCGCGTTGGACATGAACAGGGCCACGCCGTTCTTGAGCGTCTGTCCGGGATTGATGGAAGAGAACACGTCCGGGAACACCTCGCGCTCCCCGGCGGCGCTCTCCTCCGATGTCAGGGTCTTGACGAAGGTCAGGCTGCCGTTGCCGGCCTTGTCGTTGCTCAGGATGGCGACACCCTCGTCATAGCCGGAATTGACATTCAGCGTGAAGTACTTGTAAGACACACTCTCCCCGTTGTCAAGACGCAGGCGCAACAGGAAAGTACCGATCTTGGAGAAGGTGTAGTCGATGGTCGGCGAAGTGGAGAACTTCTCGACCGTTCCCGGCTTGAAGAGGTGGTCGGCTATCGTCTTTCCGTCGGCCGGCTGTCCATAGGTCCACTCGAATTTCACATCAAGGCCGCTTTTCACAGTGAGGCCTTCGTATTTCAGCTCGACTCCAAGATTGGCGTTGATCGTGTCCGAAGCCGCGACGACTTCGATCGGCTCCAACTCCAACGAGCCTCCCTCATCGATCTTCCAGCATGACGGAAGCACGAAGAGCAGGATGGCAAGCGAGAGTACGCAGTATTTTAGATTTCTCATAATGTTCTGTCTATAATTTAGTTAAGAAAACCGTATCTGCCGCTTCTCGGATCCCCCCAGCCAATCAGCGCGTTGATGTTCACACTCTCCGTTCCCATCGGCTCGAAGTTAGGGTCATCCGGATGATCCTTGTAGTACTGCTCATAGTACTCGAAGAGAGGACAGAAGACCTCGGAGGCCCAGGCCGCCATGTAAGTCTGGCGCCAGAACCTTGTCATCTTGAAGTTGTCGGCGTTCGGCTCGGCGTCGAGATTCTCGCCATAATGCGCGACACAATACTCATAGAAGGTAGGGTTCGTCTCGGCGGTCTTATGGTAGAACTCCAGGAGCTTGCGGAACTTGGAAGGATAGAAGTTGCCAAGGTCGTAGTCCCAGCCGGCCGGCTTGCTGGAGGCAGGCCTCCACCATGTCGGGCAGGCCGGATCGCCGTCGTTGACATAGAGCTGGAACTCCGGAGACATGACCGTGGTGTTGATCGTGTCCGCCGGAAGCGGCTCGAAGTTCCCGTACGGCACAAGTCTCAGGTGCACCCTCACATAGCTTCCGCCTTTCATCTCAGGCTGACGCTTGAGTCTCACATTGATGGTCGTGGAAACCTCTCCGGCAGGGATCACACAGTCCTCCACCTCAAAGTCGACACCTTCCCTGGCGGAGATCACAGGGTACTCCACACCTCCGAAAGTCAGCACCGTGCCGGCGGGAGTGTCCACGCTCTCCACCTTGAACGGCCTGTCCACATCGGACACGTTGCCCATCACATAGACATTGGCGGCGACATCAATCTCATCCGTGGACAGCAGCGCGAAAGACTTCATGATGGTCTGGATCCTGTCCTGGAAATAGATGTGGTCCTTCTGGCCGGTGTCATACATCACCCAAGTCCCGTCGCACGAGGCAAGGAACGGAAGGAAGGCGATCAATGAATATATCAATCTTTTCATCTTTGTTCCATTTTTAGTTTAAATCTCAATATCCTTTCTGGATTCCCATTCGTCATCAGGGACAGTCAGCATGTAGGTGGCGGCGACATCCCCGGGCAGCACTTTGCCTGAGACCGTCAGGATGTCCTTCCGCTCCATCTTCATATCGAACCAGGTGAATCCCTCACAGTAGAACTCGCGTTTCCTCTCTTCGAAAAGGAGATCCTTGGTAAGCGCCTCACCGGACTCCTCAAGAGTCTCACGGCCTCTGGATTTCAGAACCTTGTCAAAATATTCCTTGGCCTTGGCGGGATCCTTCGTGATGTTCGCCTCAGCGATGATGTAGTACAGCTCCGGGAGACGGATGACATCGTAGCCGAGTATGGACTTCCCGTTGTAGGTGTTGTTGCCGGCGATGAATATGCTGTTGACCATCTTGCGGCAGGCCGGGATGGCCGGGTCGAACCATGCTGAAAGCCTGTAGTCGGTGCTGGCGCCCGCATTCTTCTCATAGAGGACGGCATAGTCGGTGGCCAGATTCAAGGCTGAAGCGCCGACCGTCTCGGCCAGGGAGAGTTTCTTCATCATCGCTGTCTCATCATTGACAAAGAGTCCGAAGATCGTCTCGTGAAGGTCAAGGGTTCCGTTGTCCGGCTGCACGAAGGCGCTGACCGGACGGAAAGAGAACTTTCCGCTAGAGATGACCTTCCCGGCATATTTCTCCGCATTGTCAAGGTCGTTCCTGCTCCAGTAGACCTTTGCGGTCAAAGCCTGCACCGCATACAGGTTCATGTGCGCTATTCTCGCGTCCGTGAAGGAGTTGGCAGTCTTGTTTCGTTCAGCAGGAACGAGTGTCTCGTCCTCGGCTAGATATTTCTCAGCCCTTCCGAGATCCGAAAGGATCGCATCGTAGACCTTGTCATACGAGTCAAAATCCTTGATGTCAAAGGAATATTTGGTGACGTAAGGAAGGACCTGCTTCTTCACGGCATCCTCCGCCCAATAAGGAGGGCCGAAGAGCTTGAGAAGCTCGAAATGCGTCAACGCCCTCAACGCCAGCGCCTCACCGAGGTAAAGGCCGGAATGCCTGTAGGTGTCGATGTCGTCCTCGGCATGCTCGATGATGTTGTTGATGTGGTTGATGGCGGCATAGGCGGATTTCCAGATCTCCCTCTTCGTCGCCGAGGCTCCCTGGGTGGTCATCTCACCTTCTGCGAGTTCTGAATATTTATAGTCAGTCGTCGTGAAGTTCTGGCTAAGCACCTCCGGAAGCAGATAGAAGTTCTGCCCGTACAGGTTGCTGCCGGTCAACTCGTTATAGACGCCGTAGAGTGCGTCCTCATATTCCTCCGCCGTCTCGAACATGTTGATCTTCTCACCCTTAGGATGCACGTCAAGGAATTTGGAACACCCGCCGGCAAGGACCGCCGCGGCGGCTATGATTGTCATGAATATTGATTTGCTTTTCATTGTCTGTCCTCCTTATTAGAATGTCGGGCGGAAAATCAGGTTGATTCCGCGGCAGTAAGGATAATCGGTTCCCCTCTCGAACTTGACGGTGGAGATGTGCGCTATGTCAGACAGTCCGAAGCCTATCGCAAGTTTGCGGAGACCGAGCCTCGTGATCGCCTTCGGAGCGAAGTCGTACATCACCTGAATGCTGGAGATGTACAGCTCGTTACGCTTCTCAACGAATCTTTCGGAGTACTGGGAAGAACTGCTGGACGTGCCGATTCCAAGGAAACGGGTGTGGTCGCCGGGCTCTTTCCACCTGTCGGTGAAGACTCTACGATCAACATTGTAATTGAGGTCTATGTTCTCGACCTTGTTCTTAAGAGTTGAGTTAAAATAGTCAGACCCGAATGTGTAGGAAGTGGCGACACTGATAGAGAATCCCTTGTACCTCAACGTGTTCATCAACGAACCTTGAAGGATAGGATTAGTGTTTCCGACAGCGACTCTCTCTTTTTCATCGTAGTTGAAAGTATATTCACCATTTTTCTTTATGAATATCTCTTTTCCTGTCGCCGGATCGATTCCAGCAGAGCGCATCGCGTAAATGTCGTACTGGGAGCCACCCTCCACGAAGAGGATCTTCGGCTTGGAGGAGTCGTAAGGATTGTCAATGTCATTCTTAAGCCCTTCCGAGATCTTGCGGATCTGATCCATCACATGACCGCCTGTCAATGTCACGCTCCAGAACCAGTCCTTGTTGCGGATGATCTGGGCGGAAAGAGAAAGGTCAAGACCCTTGTTGTTGAGCTGCCCGAAGTTCACATTCATTGATGAGGTACCTACGGAAGGCGGGAGATTGACAGACATCAGCATGTCGTAAGTCGTGTTTGAATAAAAATCAAACGACAGGTTGAAGCGATTGTCAAGGAACGCGGCAGTCAGGCCGAAGTTGTTGTTCAGAGTCCTTTGCCATTTCAGGTCAGGGTTGCCCATCTGTTTAGGGAGGGCACCTATTCCTGAGACATACTGGTACTTGGAATCGTACTGATAAACTGTACGGGCCTGATAGTAGTCAAATGAGACTGAACCGGTGTAACCCAGTGAATACCTAAATGTCAACGTGTTGACCCAAGGAAGATTGTCCTTGATGAATTTCTCGTTGTGAAGATGCCATCCGGCTCCCAAAGCCCAGAACGGTGCGAAACTGTTGTTTGAGCCGAACTTGGATGAGCCTGAGGTTCGGTAAGAACCATCAACGAAATACCTGTTCCAAAGGCTGAAGTTGGCGTTGGCAAAGAATCCGACCGCTGTCGAAACCCTATCTGTTCCGGTTGGATGCCCCGTTGGGTATGTCAAGGCAAAGGAAAGATCCGACAGCTCGTCCTTTATGAACCCCTTGGCAAGGAATGACGCACTTTGCTTTCGACTGTACTGGATGTTGCTACCAGCACTGACACGGAACATCGATCCCTTGGAATCCAAGGACTTGCCATAGTTTACGACAATCTTTCCGTCAGTGGTAAGGCCATTGCCTGTCGAGAGACTGTACTGTCCCTTGTCATTCAATGCGTTGTTCTGGTACTTGGCTCTGTCTGGAGAGTCATAGTTGTCAGAACGGTTCCACGTCAGGTTCAAGTTAGCCTGGCCGGTGACATAGAGTTCCTTTGTGATGTTCCATCTTCCTGAAAGAGAGTTTGTCCATGACTGATTCTGACTCTTGCCGAAGCTTGAAAGCGTGGCATCGTACAAAGGGTTTGCAGTCTTGTAGGAAGAGGTACTCAGTGGATTGAAATAATAACTCTTTATGTAGTTTCCATCCTCATCCGTCATCGGATTGTATGGATTCATCCTTGAATACTGAGAGTAACTCCCATAAGGTGAATCAAGACTTCTGTTCAGGGAGAAACTGTTCTTGTACGAAAGCGTCAGTTTGTTGCGCAAATGATAGTTGATGCTGAAGTTAAGACCCAGATTCCTTCTGTTGTCGCCCTTCATGACTCCGTAAGTGTCTCCGAAGTTGGCGTTCGCCCGGAACTCCAGCTTCTCGCCCCTGGAGCTGAGCGCCAGGGAATGGGTGTGGCTGAACGGCACGCGCAGCGGAGCGTGGAGCCAGTCCGGATTGACACCCTTGCGGATAAGCTGAAGCTTGTAGTCGTAGGCCTCGTCCATGGAGCCGTCAGCCGTGTCATACTTGCCCGCAAGCCTTTCTATCTCAAGTTTTTCAGCGGGACTACAAAGGTTGAAGGAGCTGAGATCCGGCACGCTGAACCTCGGCACGAAGTTGTAGCTGAGCCTGAGCTTTCCTTCCTCCGAGCGTTTTCTCTCGACGACGATGACACCGTTGGCTCCCTTCTCACCATAGAGGATGGTGGCGGATGCATCCTTCAGCACATCGATTCTCTCGATGTCGAACATGTCAAGGTCGTAGAGTTCCTGGATGCTGATCTCCACACCGTCCAGCACGATGAGAGGGTTGTTCACACCCTCCTCGCTCTCATTGGAAATCAAGGTGTTGGATCCACGGATAAGGATGGACGGCACAGCGTTCGGGTTGGATCCCGCACTGTTGTTCTCCACCAGCACCATGCCCGGGGTAAGGGAGGCAAGACTCTGCATCAGGTTGGTCGATGACACAGCCACCAACTGGTCGCCGCTTATCGTAGTGGCCGCGCCTGTGAAGGTTTCCTTCGTCTGGGTGTAGAAGCCGTTTACCACCACAGCATCGAGGCTGGAGGTATTCAACTGCACGTTAAGTCTCGTCGAGGTGCTGACATTAAACTCCTTGGACTCTGTTCCGATGAATGAATATATCAGGATGTCCGACTTGCCGGGGCTTCTCTGAAAAGTGAGTGAATAATTACCGTCCGCATCGGCGGAGGTTCCGACAGATGTGCCCTTGACGAGCACATTGGCTCCCGGGAGCGGCTCATCGTGGTCGTCCGTAATCCGTCCCTTGACGGTGATTCGTGGGTTGCCCGAGGTTCCAGAAGCGCTCTTGCCCTGATTGTTCTGGGCCAGTGCCGAATCCGCGAACCCTGTGACAGCCACTGCGGCGCACAAGGAAAGAACCAGAGTCCTAAGCCGACAGCCGGCTTTCTTCGTCAATTTACCTGATTCCATAAACATTGAATAAGATGAATAAAAATTCGTTGATCACCCCTTTCATAGACTTGCAGAAAAATGTAAAAGGCCTCTCAACTTCGTTGGTCGGCAAATATATGTAAATTAATATTCAGAAACAACCCGGCCGCATCCCTATTTCTTGGTATTTTGGAGAAAACCTTGGTCTATTACGAACCAACCGCGACCCTGAGGGTGTCGCGCGGCACTCTCAGGCAACATTTCCGGCAATTCCTGCCTAAGTAATCCTTAAAAAGGCAATGGCTACTTGCCGTAGCGAAGAAGTATCGGATCGTAGGCGTCTATGCGGCGGTCACGAAGGAACGGCCAGCCTCTGCGGACATATTCAGTGCGCTCCAGGTCGATGTCCACAACCTTCACGCCCTCCTCATCGGTGCCGAACTGCGCAAGGATCTCCCCCTGCGGCCCAGTGGCGAATGAATATCCCCAGAAATCCAGTCCGATGGTGTTCCCGGAAGGATCATCCTCGTGTCCGACACGGTTCACGGTGACGACCGGAACCCCGTTGGCCACCGAATGCCCCCTCTGGACAAGCTGCCAGGCCTGCCTCTGGGTCTGCTGCTCCTCCTTGGAATCCGTGCCGACCCCACCGATGGCGGTAGGATAGATCAGCAACTGTGCACCGTTCAAAGCCATGAGCCTTGCTGCCTCAGGGTACCACTGGTCCCAGCAGACCAGCACGCCGAGGCTCCCCACCGAAGTCTGGATAGGCCTGAAGCCCAGATCCCCCGGTGTGAAATAGAACTTCTCGTAGAAGCAAGGATCGTCAGGAATATGCATCTTGCGGTACTTGCCCGCTATGCTTCCGTCCTTCTCGATCACGACAGCCGTGTTGTGGTAAAGTCCCGGAGCCCGCCTCTCGAAAAGCGAGAGGACAAGCACGATCCCGAGCCTCTTGGCCAGGTCGCCGAAATATTCGGTGGATGGTCCTGGAATCGTCTCCGCAAGGTCACAAAGCGAGGCATCCTCGGTCTGACAAAAGTAAACCGAGTTATGAAGCTCCTGAAGCACAATAAGTTCCGCCCCTTTGGCGGCGCATTCACAGATGTTCTCAGTCAATTTGGCGATGTTCGCCTTTATGTCTGTCGTGCAGCTCTGCTGCACCATTCCCACTTTCAAGATGCTCATGATGATGTTCCTTTACTGGTCGCGCCACCTCCACATTCGGCGGCCACAACCTTGCAAAGTTAGCAAAAAAACATCAAGAGTACTAAAAATCCCTGTCATCAGCCGTGATGCTCTCGATCTCGGCGCTCTTCCCGGCATATTTCAGGAAATAGACCGTCACTGCCGTGTAGAACACCGTGTAGGTGAAGACGAAGACCGACAGCTGCCAGTACTGGGTGAAGAAATAGGAGGCAAGCGCGAGGATGCCGACGAGCAGGGCGGACACAAAGATCCACGTCACCCCATTGTTCCGGCACTTCCCGAACTCTTCCGCCGTGCAGTTGACTTTCAGTTTATGAATATATTCCTTCCGCTCGAAGGCGAACACTACCGTGTAGAGAATCAGCTGAACTACATAGAATGTGAAAAAGCAGTAACAAATCCCGCGGCCGACAGCGTCATGCTCGATGAATATGAAGTATACGGCCACAAAGAGCAGGATAGGGATGACATTCAGCAGGATAGGGATTCTGCGCACGAGCCTTGAGTTCAGCAGAGCCAATGTGGCGATCGTGAAAAGCAGGGCCTGCGAGGAGCTTATCACCAGATTGCCGATCGAGAAGAACTTCTCGGTCGGTTCGGCAACGCCCTTGAACAGCAGTCCGGCAGTCATCAAGGCGATGATGAGGAACGCGAGACCAAGGGTGATCCGCGCGCTGATGTACCTTTCGGGGCGGTAGAGTTTCCGGTTCATCTCCCGGAGGAACCGGCACATGCATAGCAGAAGAACAGCGTCCGTCATGCAAACCACAACGGAGGTGAGGCAAAGCGCCATGTAGATCTGTTCTTCTGTTATCATCATTGAATACAATCCCTCTTCAGTAATCCTTAAAAAATAACTTGGTGATCTTTGATTGCCAACTAATTTTTTAACGCTTACTCAGTGGGAAGTCTAATGAAAGTATATAATATTTCGGCATGAATTCCACTAAGCTCCGGTTGGACAAAAGTACTCAACGATGCGTTAAGGTCAAAACAATGAGGGTGGTAAATTTCTTTAAGACATGAAATTTACCACCCCGTAAGCGTGATTTACCAACAGATTTACTATTCAGGCCGATTCGTCCCACAAGTTTCCATGAACTCCGTCGGGGTCTGGCCGACAACTTTCTTGAAATGATGGTAGAAATTCTGGGACGTTCCGAAGCCGAGTCTCATCGCAAGAGCGTTCAACGAGACATCCGGGGTTGCCATGATTATCCTCTTCGCCTCTTCGATCCTCAGGTTGGCTCTCCAGACACGGAAGTCCTGCACCATCACATTCTGGAAGTACCAGCGGAAGAACCGGGGATCCACACCGCTACGCTCGATGATGTAGTTTCTGTCACGTTCAGGGTTCAGGTAGTCCTTCAAGGCCACATATTCATCCAACGATGCCTTAAGTCTGCTCATGAGTTCCTCCGAAACGTTGAATTCAGAGTCCGACACCATCGTTTCCAGTTCCGATTTCAGTCCGGTGGCCTCATCAGGAGACGATTTCACAGCAGGGAGATAGTAGTCAGAACGGATGATGTAGTTGATGAAGCGGCTGGCGAACCAGACGTAGAAGGCTATGTAGCAGCACATGAAGACATTATAGACCGGCTGCGGTACCGTAAGGGACAACAGTGCGGACACCCCGACCGTCAAGGCAGCGATAAAGCTGTTCCTCGCCCAACGGAGCGGCCGCTCATATTCCTCATCATAATAGTCTTTGACCTGCCTGACGAACTTTTTGTAGCATCTTTGGAACAACGCCGAGTAAAGGATAAGCTGGGCAATGACAGCGGCGACCGCCACGCATGTGACTATCGGCGAGCCAGCCAACGAATCCACGACAAGAAAGCAGAGCGAACCGACGGCCACGAGAGCCACGTTGATCAATATCCTTCGCATCGTCACGAGAGATGGCCGGATCATCGTTATCAGCGTGAAAGTGAACAGCAAGGACTGGATGGACGCCGAGACGATCGTGGCGGCGGCTATGTCTTCGGAATCATTCAGTCCGTAGATGTTCAGCCAGTCAGGGACAGCAAGCAGAAAATAACTTGCGGCAAGTATCGCCCTTGCGAAACGGATCTTCCGGCTTTCCTCGTCCGGTTCAATCCTGACGAGAAGCAAGATGAAAGCCAGCGTGGTGATGGCCACGCCGGATGCGAAAGACAGGAGCAGGTACATGTCCATTGGCATTCTCTTCTAATGAATCATTTTACAAACTTACATAAAAATTCTGCGATTTTTACGCCCGCCCCATAAGAAAGAAACAGTTTTTTTAGAGGAAAAATACAAAAAAGAATGTAAGTCCACATAATGAATCCGGACTGATTCCGTCAGAACCAGCCCGGAGCGAGTTTATGGGTTGTACTTTCCTACTTGGTCACGACTGTGGCTCCACTTGGCAGGACTTTCTTAATCTTGTCGACCGTTGTCTGGGAACAACCGACCATCCGGACTGTCTTCAGACTATTGCAGTTCTCGAATAAGCGTCTATCGACAATTGTATTGTCCAGATTCCATCCAGACAGGTCAAGAGTCACCAAATTCACACAGCCAGAAAATGGATACACATCAATTTGGTACAGTGAAGAAACATCCCAACCGGAAAGATTGGCGTAAGTCAAATTCCCGCACCCATTGATCAATCTGCCTAATACAGACAACTTTGGAGTTTTCCAATTGGAAAGATCAACAGTCTTCAAACTGGTGCAACCGGAGAACATATACTGAATTTCTGTCATATTCTCCAAATTCCAGCCAGACAGGTTGATGCTTTCCAGACTTGTGCAATTTAAGAACATCCTAGAGATTTTTGTCAGACTTCTCGGAGTCCAACCGGACAAGTCGAGATCTTTTAAGTTGGAACAGCCATAGAACAGATCTCCCATCTCTGTCACATTCTCCACATTCCAGCCGGAAAGGTCTATGCTTGTCAAAGAAGAGCAGCCGCTAAACATTCTTTGCATATATTGAATCTTCTTCGAGGTCACTTTCGGCAAAGCAACACTCGTCAGGCCAGAACAATTCTTGAACAATGACTCCATATTTATCACATTATTCAGATTCCAAGCTGACAGACCAAGAGCGGTCAGCGATGAGCAACCATCGAACATGCCAAACATTGACTCAAGTTTTTCTGTTTTGACCTTCCTCGGGAGGGTCAACTTATTCAGGCTTGAGCAGCCTCGGAACATCTTCTGCGTTTTCGTCACATTTTCCATGAAATTATCCTTGTGCGTGTTCCACAGATTGACAACCTCAAGTTTGGTACAGCCGATAAACATCTCTTCCATGCTTGTGACATTATCGGATGCCAAACCACTCAAGTCGGCTTCCTTCAGATTGGTACACTTGAAAAACATACGTGTGGCATCCTTAAGGAAATAATAAGGATAGACCCACTTGAAGGATATCTTCTCCAAGGAGTTGTCAAGAACTCTAATATCACCCATGTAATAATTATACCACATTCTGAAGTCAATCTTGCCGGCCTTCTCACCAGAGCTTGGTCCATACGGAACACTCATCGTCCATTCTCCCGTTTCAGAATTCCGGGAAGACACGGTCTTAACTTTTTTATTGTCATTATCAGTGACAGTATAACAATCCCGCTTGAGTTCGTTACCGGTGGTGGTCGTGTAGGACATGTATATATCGTACATCTTCGGATCGACGGAGATATATTCAGAAGCGATGCTGCCACCGGTCTTTGAGTCAGAAACAGCAACCCTGACCGCAGCCTTGCCCATCGTCCCGTAATTGGAATTGTAATGGTTATTATTCAGGAACTTCACTGGATCAATGACAACGGTGAGGATTCCGTCAGCGTCGCCGGAGACGCTCTTCACCTCAAACGATGTGAGACTCCCCGCCCTTGTCTGAGGGTAAGCGGCCTGACCGGACACCTGTTCCACGGTGACTTTCTGAGCCGCCTCGTGAGGCATGACCTCGAACTGAAGGGCAAGATCCTTGACATAGTTGATATTACGATTTGTAAAGGTATAATAGACTTCCTCAACCCTGTCTGTGTAGGTCGGAATGTAGGAAATCGACTGGATGCGGGCGTTGAGCCTGTCCTCAAGGTCCTTCACAGAGTTCTTCAGGGTATTGAGGTCATTGCTTATGGCCTGAACACTCTTTTCGAGGTCGGCAACCTTGACGGTCAGAGCATCGACGGCATTCTGAACCTTTGTCACCTTGTCATCAATCGACTTGTTCACCTCGGCGATCCTGTCTGAGATTTCCTTGGTCAGCTTGCCCTCGGATGCACTGACAGCGTCGCTGATGGCCTTTTCATAGGCGGTCTTGATCTCTGTCTTTGCGGCGGCGAGGTCGCTCTCCAGTTGAGTGATCTTCTTGGCACTCTCCTCAATGGCTTTCTTGTTAGCCTCTATGGCCTTGGCGTTGGCGTCCACAAGTTTCTTCAATTCGGCGTTGTTCTTCGTCATGTCATTCGACAAGGAGTTCAAAAGGCCCTCAAGATATGCCTTTTGGCCGGACAATTGTCCCTCGAGATCGTCCTTCAGCGCAGCGATCCCGGCCTCCGTGGCCGCAACGGTGCTGTAGCCAGTCAGCGTCTCGTTGACCCAATCCTTCAAGGATGCCTCCAGATTCTCGATCGCGGACTTGATCGCGGCTGTGTAGGCTGTCTCGATCTCTGTCTTGGCCGTAGAGATGGCGTTGGTGTAGGCCGCAGTCAGTGCTGTCACCTGCTCCGAGATCTTGGAATCCAGACCTGCGACGGCCGTCTCAAGATCCTTGGAGAATTTCTCCGTGAGCCTCTTCTCAAGATCGGCCACAGAGGCCTTCAGACCCTCAACGCTCCCCTTTATGGAGGCGATGTCCTCCTCTATAGCCTTCTGGCTCTCTAGAGTGGAGAACGTTGCCAATGCCCAATCCTTGGCGCCGGCGATTCCCTTGTCGGCATGCTCCTTGGCCTCGGCGAGGACATTGTCGGCGTAGTCCTTAAGATCTGAGATCTTTTTCTCCAGCTGGGTGTCCTTCTCTTGAAGCGCCGCGATCGTGCCGTTCACGGCTTCCAGCTTTTTCTCCGCCTCGGTCTTCATGGCGTCGAGTCTTGCGATAATTTCGGCCTTGGCTGCCGTCAAGGCGGCCATGACCTCCTCCTTGTCCTTGGCGTCAGTGCTCCGGAGCTCATCCAGCGCCTTCGCGAGATCCGCGTTCACAGCCTCAATCTTCGTCCCGTTCTCCGCGATGGCCTTCTGAAGGTCGCCGGCGGTGCCTTCCAAGGATTTGATCATGTCCTTGAGATCCTTGTCGGTCTGCTCCAGTTCCGGAAGCGAGACGTTGATCCGGTCAATCTGCTCTGAAAGAGACTTGATGCGTGTGTTCTCGATCCGGTCAAGCTCCTCGTCAATCCGGTTGATGTCCGAGTCGTAGTTCGCGCAGCCGACAAGCAGCAGGGACACAGCGGACAGCATGATGAATATTCTTTGTCTTCTCATAAAATATTTGGGTTTGATTATTCTCGCAGGACGAAAAAGTGCGTCAAAGATAGTCATGGGTCTTGTAACATCAAATAACACAAGGTGGTAAATATCAGCACCTACCTGAAATTTACCAATTCATGTGAAAATTTACCGGCAAATTTACCACCTTGCCGGACCTCGGGCCAAACAAAGAAGGCAAAACAGTGTCTTAGAAGCTGTTTTGAATTGTTTGAAATGTTCTTTGAGGTGAAAAATCTTCATTTTCTTCCCGCTTCTTCAGTCAGATAGCACCGCTATCTTCCTTGGAAGAAGCGGTCGAAACTGAAGTTTTTCACTCTCAAACCTTCAAACAAACAATTCAAAACAGCTTCTTATTTGAAGAAATTTTGTATTTTTGAGAGGAATGATGCCCTCGGGCTCAAAACGGACTTGCTATGGACACGATTCATCAGAGATTTCCCCAGTACGATGAGGGCGGACAGGCTCTCATCGACAAAGCGTACGCTATAGCTTCGGCGGCGCTGGCCGACGAGACGCGCGGCAACGGACACCCCTTCATCGAGCATCCGGTCAACGTGGCGCTGATCGCGGCGGACGAGATCGGTCTGCCGGCGGACTGCGTGGCGGCGGTGTTCCTCCACGAGGCGACCAGAAAGCATCCTGAGATTGATTTGCACTCAGGCGGATTCCCGGAGGATGTGTACAAAATGGTGGAGGGGCTGAACAAAATCGCGACGATCAAGCCGAAAGACACACGCCTTGAGGCCGAAAGCTACAAGAAACTGATCGTGCAGTACTCGACTGATCCACGTGTGACTGTCCTGAAGATCGCCGACCGGCTGGAGGTGATGAGGCATTTGGAGATGTTCCCGAAAGCCTCCAGAGAGAAGAAGATTCTGGAGACACTGATGCTCTACATTCCTCTGGCTCACCAGCTTGGGCTATACAACATCAAGAGCGAGATGGAGGACATCTACTTCCGTTTCGCCGAGCCGGAGCAGTACCGCGCCATCACCAACAAGCTGAAAGCCACGGAAAGGGACCGCATAAGGCTGACCGATGAGTTCATCGAGCCGCTCAAGAAGACCCTTTCCGATGACGGGATCCATTACAAGCTGAAGATCAGGACCAAGACGGCATATTCAATCTGGAGGAAGATGCAGAAGCAGAAAGTGCCGTTCGAGGGGGTGTATGATGTCTTCGCAATCCGGTTCATCATCGACTGCGAGCCTGATGCCAAGACGGAGAAAGACCTCTGCTGGAAAGTGTATTCATACGTGACCGAGGAATATGAGGCCGACACCAAACGTCTGCGCGACTGGGTGACGAACCCTAAGCCGAACGGTTACGAGTCCCTGCACATCACGGTCAAGAACAAGAGCGGTGCCTATCTTGAGGTTCAGATCAGGACAAAGAGAATGGACGACGAGGCGGAGAACGGACAGGCCTCACACTGGTCCTACAAGGGCATCAAGCATGAAGCCCAGCTGGATAAATGGCTGACTTCCGTGCGCTACGCCCTTGAGCACCCACACGAAGGCAGTCCAGACGAGCTTCCGCAGCCGCCTTCCAAGGAGATATTCGTGTTCACCCCATCGGGTGAGCTGAGGATCCTGCCGGCCGGAGCCACCGTGCTGGACTTTGCCTTTAACATTCATTCAGGGCTTGGAGTGCGCTGCGCCGGAGGCCGGATCAACGGGAAGGCGGTGTCAATCAGGGAGAAACTGAAGACGGGAGATGTCGTGGACATCATGTCCGGCAAGAACCAGAAGCCGTCCTCTGACTGGCTGAACTTCGTCGTGACCTCCAAGGCCCGCAACCGCATCAGGCAGGAACTCAATGAAGAGGAATATAAGAAAGCGGCACAGGGGAAGGAACTTCTGGGCAGAAGGCTGAAGAACTGGAAACTGGAGCTGCCGGACGATGTCGTCGCTGAATTGCTGAAAAGGCTGAAATATAACACCCTCAATTCGTTCTACGCAGCGGTGGCTGACGGAGATGTCGATGTGAACGATGTGAAGAACTACATCCTCGACAGGGACAGAATCGCCGCGGAAGCCATCGAGGCGGCAAGGGAGGCCGAGGCGGAAAGGATCGAGACAAGGTCGGCCGACTGGGGAAACAGACATTCCTCGGATGACATCCTTGTACTTAACGCCCGTGACCTCAAGGGGCTGGACTACAAGATGTCAAAATGTTGCCATCCGGTGTTCGGGGACGATGTGTTCGGGTTCGTGACCAGGACAGAAGGCATCAAGATCCACCGGATCTCCTGCCCTAACGCTGCGAGGCTGATCAGCACCTATCCGTACAGAATCCAGAAAGTAAAGTGGGCTGACTCCCCTGCCGGCGGCAGTTTCCAGAGCTCGCTGAAGATCATCGCGGACATGGAGTCCTCCGTGATCGGTCAGATCACCGAGATCGTGAACACGTTCAAGGCTTCGCTCAGGACATTCAACGTCAACGAGAACCGGCGGAGCGGCACCTACGAAATCACGATGAGAATCTCTGTGCCGTCCAACATGGAGCTTGACAAGGTCATCTCCCAGATCAAGACACTCAAGCACGTGACGAAAGTCAACAGGGCGTAAAGCCTGTCGAAGTGACCGGACAAATCAATCCTTCCAGACCTTCAGATATTCCTGCAGAGCCCACATCTCGTCGCGGTAGCGCGCAGCCTCGCTGAAGTCCAGGTCAGCCGCGGACTTCTCCATCCTGCGCTTGTCCTCCGCGATGGTCTTCTGGATCTGCTCCCGGCTCATCGACCTGATCACCGGATCCTGAAGCACGGCGGCAAGGTCAGCCTTGACAAAGCCATCGACATAGGCCGTGTTGCCTTCCCTCTTGGAATCGTGTCCAAGCCCGACGGAGACAGTGCCACGTCCAAGCTCGCTTGGATTAGGAATATACGTCGGATCCGAAACCGAATCCGCCGCGCTGACCCTTCCGCTCGGACCATTCTTGACACGAGGGTTGACTGCCTTCTCCGACTCGCCGTAGAGTTCGGACACGAGTATATTCCTCTTCACCTCAACCTGCTTCGGGGTGATGTGGTGGAGTTTGTTATATTCAATCTGCTTCGTCCTGCGGCGGTTGGTCTCGCGGATGGTCTGATCCATCGACTCGGTGACCGTGTCGGCATACATTATCACAAGGCCGTTGACGTTTCTTGCGGCTCGCCCGGCGGTCTGGGTCAACGCCCTTCCCGAGCGGAGGAAGCCCTCCTTGTCAGCGTCCAGAATAGCCACAAGAGACACTGTAGGAATATCCAGTCCCTCGCGCAGGAGGTTCACCCCGACCAGCACATCGAAGAGGCCGTTCTTGAAGTCCTCGATGATCTCGACACGCTCGCCGGTATCGACATCGGAATGGATGTAGCGCACCCGGATGTCAATCTTGTCCAGATAGTCGGTCAACTCCTCGGCCATCCTCTTGGTCAGGGTCGTGACGAGGACCCTCTCATCCTTCTCGGCTCTCTTGCGGATCTCCTCGACAAGATCATCGACCTGATTCTTGGTCGGACGCACCTCGATCGGAGGATCCAGCAGGCCTGTAGGCCGCACAACCTGTTCGACCACAAGGCCGTCGGAGCGTTCCAGCTCATAGTCCGACGGTGTGGCGCTGACATAGACCTTCTGACCGGTAATAGAGTTGAACTCATCGAAGGTCAAAGGTCGGTTGTCCGAGGCAGCAGGAAGTCGGAAACCATATTCAATAAGGACAGACTTTCGCGCATGGTCGCCGCCGTACATCGCCCTGATCTGCGGAATCGTGACGTGGCTCTCGTCGATGAATGTGATGAAGTCCTTCGGGAAGTAGTCTATAAGGCAGAACGGCCTCTGGCCTGGCTGACGGCCGTCCAGATAGCGGGAATAATTCTCAATGCCGGGGCAGTATCCCATCTCCTTTATCATCTCAAGGTCGTTTTCCACCCTCTGCTGCAACCTTTTGGCCTCCAAGCCTTTGCCGATCTCGTTGAAATAGTCGGTCTGTTTCTTGAGGTCATCCTGAATCATGCTCACGGCCTTGATGCCGCGCTCCCTCGTGGTCACGAAGTTCGTTGCCGGGAAGATCGGAACCTCGTCCAGAGACTCGATGTGCGCACCGGTCAGCGGATCTATCAGGGACAAAGAATCAATCTCGTCACCGAAAAACTCGATCCTCACAGCCTCGTCAGAGCCTCCGAGAAAGACATCCACGGTGTCTCCACGAACCCGGAAGGTACCTCTTTTGAAATCAACTTCAGTACGACTGTAGTTGGCGTCAACCAAATGGTAAAGGAGCCTTGTCAGGCTGCGCTGCTCGCCCCTCTTGACCACAACAGACTGAGCGTGAAAATCCTCCGGGTTTCCAATACCATAGAGACAGGACACGCTGGAGACCACGATCACGTCCCGCCGCCCTGACATCAAGGCCGAGGCGGCGCTGAGGCGCAGTTTGTCGATCTGGTCGTTGATGCTGAGATCCTTCTCGATGTAGGTGTCGGTTGTCGGAAGATACGCCTCTGGCTGATAATAGTCGTAGTACGAGACGAAATATTCAACGGCGTTGGACGGAAAGAAGCTTTTGAACTCTCCGTAAAGCTGCGCCGCCAGCGTCTTGTTGTGGCTGAGAATCAGCGCCGGCCTCTGAAGTTTCTCGATGACGTTCGCCATAGTGAAGGTCTTTCCCGACCCTGTCACGCCCAGCAACGTCACGTCCCCCACACCCTGACTCAGAGCCTCGCAAAGCCCCTCGATCGCCCCCGGCTGATCCCCCGACGGCTTGTATGATGATTCCAAACGAAATTTCATGGCTTACCTCTTGCTCCTGTTCACAGTTCGCAAAAATAACAATATCTTTGCAGATAATAAGTAAGCGTTAAAAAATAAGTTGAACTAAATTTTGTGTCAGATTTATGAGGATGGATGTCTTTTGGAAGAAGGAGTGTGCCGGTGGCAGCACATGACTGATGAGAAAAGACATATAGACCGAAAAGACAATCAAAGATCACCAAGTTACTTCTTAAGGATTACTAAACAAGAAAAGAACATGAGACTGCCTGCTGAATGGGAGAGACAGAGCGGGGTGATGCTCACCTGGCCTGACGAGACGACACCTTGGTACGAATTGGAGAAGGTGCAGGAATGTTATGGGCGGATCATCTCCGCGATACTGCGCTTCGAAAAGGTGCTGCTGGTGACGGCTGACATCAAAGCCGTCACGAAGAGATTGACCGAACTTGGCGTGGACGCTTCCAAGATCCAGTTTCAGGAGTGTCCGATCAACGACACATGGGCGCGAGACCACGGAGGAATCGCGGTCTATGGCGACAACGGAGAGAAGTACCTCTACGACTTCGTCTTCAACGGATGGGGCCTAAAGTTCGCGTCCAACTTCGACAACGGAATCACCAAGAAGATATTCTTTGACAGGGCTTTCGCCGATGAGGTGATGTGCGTGGACATGCGCCCGTTCGTCCTGGAGGGCGGCAGCATCGACACCGACGGTGCCGGCACTCTGATGGCCACCTCGGAATGCCTCTGCAGCGACAACAGGAATGAATATCTCACCCAGGAGGAGATCGAGGGCGAGCTCAAGCAGGCGTTCGGCCTCAAGCGTGTGCTCTGGGTGGACAGCGGCAGCCTCTCCGGCGACGACACGGACAGCCACATCGACATTCTGGCGCGGTTCTGCGACCATGAGACAATCGCCTACCTCAAAAGCGACAACACGGAAGATCCTGACTACGAGTCGTTAATGAATATGGAAGCGCAGCTTCAGTCCTTCAGGACACTTGACGGGAAGCCGTACAGACTCGTTCCGCTCCCGAAGCCGGAACAGATGTTTCTGGATGACTATCCTCTTCCGGCGTCCTACGCGAACTTCTTGATCATCAACGGAGCGGTTCTTGTGCCTGGCACCGGCTCGGAACTTGACGGGATTGTCCGCGCGAGGCTTCAGAAAGTGTTTCAGGACAGGGAGGTCATCATGATCGACTGCCGTCCACTCCTCTCCGGCCACGGCGGCCTCCACTGCGTCACGATGCAGTTCCCGGAAGGGTGGATAGAATAATAATCAGAACGAATACGACAAGGTCAAGCCGAAAGTGTGATAGAACAACTTCTTGGCATGATAGAAATCATCAAAGTTGAACATCATCCGATGCACATTGCGGCCGGCCACATTCTTGTCCACACGATATGCCACAGCATCCTCGAAATCGCCGGGCTTGCCGGTGTGTCCGCAGACAACAAGCACCACGTTAGGGCTTACGAACACAAACTTGTCCCGGAAATCCTTGCCCGAAGTCTGAGGAGTAATCTTAGAAGCTGTTTTGAATTGTTTGAAATGTTCTTTGAGGTGAAAAATCTTC
>UQUJ01000046.1 GCA_900544195.1 uncultured Alistipes sp.
CAGGACTATCTTCTGGAACTGCTTAGGGGCGCTAGAATTTGATGCGGTTGCCCTGCCCTGAATGACTCTCTGCCTGATTGTCAGTCATGATGGAAAACGACGGCCACGGAACGCCGCCGTTTACGAATACTACTGAATATCAAGCATCTGCGCACCGTCACATGTCAATGCAAGCCCGTCCGTCCCCCGAAGGGCAGACATCAATCAGCCAGATAATTAAGCAGGAGCTTGCGAATATTGTCAGAGATGCGCTTATGCGCGTCGGTCGCGTTCTCCAACATCTCCGCGAGATTCTTGTATTTGATCAGTTCACGGGTGTTCTCCTCGTTGGAAAATATGTAGCCCATGTACTCCTCGTAAGCGTCATCAGCCGCATGCTCCAATTCAGTAACACGCTCACAGGCCATTGAGATGGCCGGAATGTTCTTCTTCAAGTCAACCAAAAGCGGAATGGTGTCATGGAGCACCTCCGACTGGGACTTCGCCATCTGAGCCAGCTCCCGAAGCTGGTCATCCAGCTTGACAGGGCGGTAGATCAAGACAGCCTTGGAGGTGTCCTTGATGACATCCAGACAATCGTCCATCGCCATCGCGACAGCCTGCAGATCCAACTTGTTGACCTGAACGAACGGACGCCCCGAAAGCATCTCATGGAATTCGGTCAAAAGGGCATCGCCTTGAACCTCGCAGGACTTGATTTCCTTCTCCATCCTTGAACGCAGTTCAACATCATCCGTCCCGAACATCTCCACCAAAAGCGAAGATGTCTTGCACAGGAAGTCAGTCTGCCGCGCAAGAATCGGGACAAAATCGTGACGGGAACCTCTGAAAAACGCCCTCATTCTCTTAATTACGCCCATAAATATTTTTTTATACCCAATAAACTTTTCTTGTAAGGCCTCAAATTTACAATCTATTTCGCGATTTCGCCACAATTCTATAAAAAACAGAAACTTTTTCATTGATTTTCTTTTTGACTCCGCATTCGTATCATCCATAGAACTACCTTTGTCCCAGAGCTTTGTCCGGCAGAGGATTGTCCGACAGAGGTCTTTTACGCTTGAATCCCGCCACAGGTCAACCGGCTTCCGGACATCACAAACACTAAGCGGCATTCTGCCGCGGTATCCACTCAAATTTCGAACTTGCTTTTACTCTTCGTTCCGGACAAAAGAGGTTGGCCGGCGGGAAAATGCGTGAAATGTTCCAAACGTTTTGAATTTCATCATAAACTTCGTAAATTGCCTTCGAAAACCGATAACGATGCGACTCGCTTACTGCATACACTCGCTTAATCTTTCCGGAGGTATTGAGAGGGTACTCACGACAAAGGCCAATTATCTGGCCGATGTACTGGGCTATGAAGTCCACATCATCACGGCCCGGCAAAAAGGCAGAAAAGAGTTTTTCCCCCTCAGCGAAAGAATTATCCGTCACGATCTTGATGCCAATGACAGGATGTTTCTCTTCAAGTACAGGAAAAGACTGGACACCTTGCTTGGAAAAATTCGTCCTGACTTCACGGTGACAGTCTGCGACAACAGCCTCTACGCCCTCACAAGATGCACTGACGGAAGTGTCAAGGTGGGAGAATTCCACTTCTCGCACGAGAAATTCCTGATGAAATACGGCAATAACGTTTTCGGACGGATGTACGCCTCTTTAAGAACGAGAAGACTGGAGAATGCGGTAAGGAAACTTGACCGGTTCGTGGTCCTTACCATGGCCGACAAGGAGGATTGGGAAAAAGTCAGACCTGATGTGGAGCAGATTTACAATCCTCTGTCATTTGTATCCCAAGATGTCTCACCGCTCACGGCCAAGCGTTGCATGGCGGCAGGAAGGCTTGAGGGCCAGAAAAACTTCAAGGATCTGATAACTGCATGGCAGACTGTCAGCGCCAGACATCCTGACTGGACGCTCAGCATCTACGGGAACGGAAGCCAGAGAGAGGCACTCCAAAGCCAGATCAACTCTGCCGGGCTGCAAGGCAAGGTGATTCTGGAAGGCAACACGAACAACGTCCGGAAGGAGATGCTGGACAGTTCCTGCCTTGTCATGTCCTCCAGATTCGAAGGCTTCCCGATGATTTTGCTGGAGGCACTCACCACAGGCCTCCCAATCGTCAGCTACGACTGCCCTAAAGGCCCGTCCGAGGTCGTCACGATCGGCGCGAACGGCTACCTCGCCAAAGTCGGGGACACCGGCACGCTGGCACAAGGAATATGCAGTGTCATCGCCAACGAGGATCTACGCCGGCGCTTCGGAGCCGAATCCAAAAGGCGTTCCGAAAACTTCACATTGGAAAAGACGATGGAAAGATGGGACAGGCTCTTCTCCTCCCTGACTACTTCTCGAACGAGGACTTCTCCGGAAGGATGACCTTGAACGACTCCTCCAGCGAGGACATCACCCGGTCATAGTTCCGTATGTGGACATTGTCGTTCAGGCAGACCAGCTTGTACTTACCTTCCCTGACAGCCTTGATGGCCTTCCCCGGCTTCACGACGAGCGGAAACATCTTCGTGTCATCGTAGGTGTTGTACGGCACGAAGTTCCCCTCACAGATCTGCCAGGTGCGGAACAACTCCTGGGTGTAGTCCTCCGGGCTGCGGAAACGGTTCGCGGAGACCCTGGTCAGCTCGTCGCCGGCATATTCCCAGACCTCCTCGAAAGTGGACTTGAGGTATGGCTGGGCGTTGTGTGGAATCCTGAGCGTGATGAACTTGCCGTACGGTCTCAGCAGCCTCGTGAGCCAGCTCTTTCCGCCATAGACCGGCGAGAACCACTTGTCGTGGTGTTCCCTCAGCACCTCCTTCTTGTCAAACCTCTCGTTGATGACCCTCACGTTGTTCTCCAGGCACCTGGACCAGAGACTGGCGCCGGTGTTCATCCTGAAGACCGCGATGTCGGCGGGAAGGCCGTCACGGAAAAACCTCTCCGGAGGCGTGGGAGCCGTCATGTAGAAGTCGTCGTTGAAATAGACGAAATGGTCGGCGATTCCGGGAATGTTGTGCAGGTACAGCTCAATCAGCGAGGAGTTGAACACCGGCAGGAATCTTTCAGGAATATAATCCCTGTGGCTCACCAGATGGAGTTTCGGATTCGTCTCGTCAAGCCATTCCGGCTTCTGTCCGCAGGTCACGAAATGCACCTTGCGCACCCACGGCGCGAACTTCTCCACACCTCTGAACCAGTACTTCAGCAATCCATAGTCCCTGAAACGGGCCTCGGACAGATGATTCTTCGAATTGTCTATCTTGCCTGAATACTTCGCGAAATCAGCCTTCCAGGCCGGATCGTTCATGTCGACCCATGTAACTACGAAATCTATGTCCATAACAATTAATCCAACAGATAAACAGTGAGGTCGTGACACTTGCGTCTGCCTTCCGGCGGCGGAGTCATGTAGTCGCCGAACTCCTGTATTAGCCATTCATTCCATCGTTTGAAGGCCTTGAAAGTACAGCCCTCGAACTCCAGGTCAACATATTCATCAAGCATCGCCCTTTCGAAGATCTCCCTCGTGCCGTTGTAGGTTACGGAGACCGCCCCGGCGAGACGTGATGTCTCGTATGGGTACTTGCGCACCTCGGTGTCAATCTTTTTCCACCAATATTCAGCCCCTCTGGCATGCGCCTCAAGCTTCGAGAACAGCGGCTGGTGGAAATTGAGCAGATCGAACCTTGTGCCACAGATGTTGAGACGGTGCGACCAATGCGTCAATTGACGTTCCCTTTTCCTTTGAAGATCAAGGTCCTCAGGCTTGCCGTCCATCGGGAATATGTCAATATTGAGACCGAAGTCATAGTCATAGCCACGCCCCTGAAGGCTCTTGGTTTTGACATCCTCGACCTTGGCGAAGAAATGGACGAAACGATCGCCTTTCACACCCTCCTTATGGCAAAGGCAACGGTAACGGGATCCAGGCTCTTTTCCGAACATAGACACAAAACGCTCATAATCAGGCCTCGGCATCAGAAGGTCTATGTCATCATCCCAAGGGATGAAGCCTTTGTGACGCACGGCCCCGAGAAGGGTTCCGTAGGCCATTGAGTATCTGATCCCTTCCTTGACACAGAAGGAATCAACGGCCTTGAGGATGTCCAGGAGATAAAGTTGGATCTCTCTGTGAGACAATTTTTGCATAATACGTTCAAAATATACCCCGATGTTCACAAATATAACTGATTTTTGTTAAATTTGCGCAATCTGTAGCAAAACGAGTATGCATTCTTATGTTTTCCCAGGTGATCTGGACAAGGAAATAGCGGCGATCGGGTCACAGCCGATCCCCTACATGAGAACCGAAGAGTTCTCAAAAATCAATCTCGAATCCGAGAGAATCCTTCTGGATCTCATTCATTGCCGGGGAGGAAGGACAATCATATACACTGGTTCCGGCACCGGAGCCATGAGTGCGGTTGTCGAAAATTATGTAAGCACCAAAAAGAAAGCGATAGCGATCAACGGCGGCTCCTTCGGGAAACGTTGGGTCTCACTCTGTGAATATTACGGAGTCCCGGTGGTTGACTTCAAGGTACCGTTCGCCAAGGACATAGATTACGAAGATCTGGAGCGGACGGTGGAGACTGAACGTCCGGAAGTGTTCCTCTGCCAGCATCACGAGACCTCGACCGGGCAGATATTCAACCTTGAAAGGATTTCAGGAATATGCCGCCGGCACAGCGTGTCCCTCGTCGTCGATGTCATCAGCTCATTCCTCGCCGAGGAACTGGACATGGACGCGCTCGGAATCGACATCTGCGTCACCAGCACGCAGAAAGGCCTGAACATTCCTCCCGGACTGTCCATCCTCTTCATCAGCAAACGACTGGAAGGGTATGAATATGCCCACAGGGGCTATTACTGGGACTTCGAGGACAATCTGGGCAACCTCCAAAGAGGCCAGACTCCGTTCAGCCCGGCGACCCTTATCTATCTCCAGCTTAACGCCAGGCTCAGGCAGATTCAGGAGCAGGGCGGAGAGGCGTTCAACATCTCCGAGGTACGGCACAGGGCCGAGGTGTTCCGTGAGGAATGCCGGAAATACGGCTGGACGATGCCGGCCGAGAACCCGTCTTTCGCCATCACTGCCATCCAGACAAAGGACACGGCGGAGCGCAGGATTTTCAGAGGATTGATCGAGCGTCACGACACTTTCATCATGCCTGGCTCCATCCCGGGATTCTACAGGATTTCCCACATGGGGCTCCAGACAGATGAGGAGCTGCGCACACTTGCTGAACGCATCCACTTAATCGAGGCCGAAGCTGATGAATAAAATATTTCACGGTGACGGCCCCCACAGGAAAACCGTCATCACATACGGCACTTTTGATGTCCTGCATCAAGGTCACATCAATCTTCTCCGACGGGCGAAAGAACTCGGGGACTATTTGATTGTCGGCGTGACCACGGACAACTTCGACATGGAGCGCGGAAAGCTCAACACACGGGACAGTGTGATGAAAAGGGTCCAGGCTGTCAAGGAGACGGGGTATGCCGACGAGGTGATCATTGAAGAGTACAAGGGCCAGAAGATTGATGATGTCCAGAGATACGATGTCGATGTCTTCGCGATAGGCTCGGACTGGGAAGGATATTTCGACTACATGAAGGAATTCTGCGAGGTTGTCTATCTGCCACGAACAGAGGGAATCTCCAGTACAATGCTGAGAGAGGAACAGATTTCCGTCCGGATCGGAATCATCGGAACCGGAAGCATCGCCGGAAGGTTCGTCCCGGAGGCGAAGTTCGTCAGCGGCAACACGATCAGCGCGGCCTACAATCCTGACCATGCGGAATGCGAGGCTTTCTGCTCCGCCAATGGCATACTACTCGCAGCCCGGACGTTTGAGGAACTTCTGGACGGTTGCGACGCGGTCTATGTCGCTTCACCGCACTACACTCATTATGAATATGTAAAAGCGGCCCTTGAAGCAGGAAAGGATGTCATGTGCGAGACTCCGTTTGTCCTTCGCCTGACTCAAGCCGAGGAACTGTACTCGATAGCCGAAGCCAGACACAAAACCTTGTTGATCGCCCACAAGACGGCCTACTGTCCGGCGTTCAGACATCTCGTGACGATGCTCAAGTCCGGCGTGATCGGCAAGATCGTGGACATCAACGCTTCCGTCACCACATTGACAGACGAAAAGTCTTCGAAACTGGACCACAATCAGTACGGCGGCAGCATGAACGAGAACGCATGCTTTCCTCTGCTGCCGATCATCAAGCTTCTGGGACGGGAAGTGCGCAACATCAACTTCTACTCGATCATGAAGAACGACGTGGACATGTACACCAAGGCTGTGTTCCGTTACGACAATGCCACAGCGTCATTCCAGGTCGGCCTTGGAGCGAAGACGGAAGGGAATATGGTCATCTCCGGAACAAAGGGCTACATCTATGTGCCGGCCCCGTGGTGGAAGACCGACTATTTCGAGCAAAGGTTCGAGGATCAGAATCTTAACAGAAAATGCTTCTTCCCATTCATGGGCGAAGGCCTGAGGTACGAGATAAGGGAGTTCATCTCCCACATACTTAACCCGAACCAGAGCATGTACCTTCTTACAAAGGATGAGATCCTGAAGATGACCGGGATCCAGGAAGACTACATCAACGGAAAGAATGTCTACAAATTAAGCTAAACTACGATGAAACACCTCACACTCAAGGAACTGCAACAGTTCAGCCTTGAAATACTCAAGGACGTGGCCGGATTCTGTGAAAGGAACGGCATAAAATATTCATTAGGCTACGGCACGCTGCTTGGCGCGGTACGGCACAAAGGATTCATCCCTTGGGATGACGACGTGGACATCATGATGCCGCGCGAGGACTACGAAAGGTTCAGAACCATCTACAAGTCAGACAGATATTCATTCATCGACAGCCGCAACACTCCTGACTGCTACATCGCTTTCGGCAGGGTGTGCGACATGGATAGAACCCTTGCCTCAAGCTGCATTCCATGGGTGAAGCGGGATGTCGGGGTCTGGATTGACATATTCCCGATTGACAGGGTCCCGGATGACAAGGGAACTTTTGACAGGATCTACGACTCCTTGATGCTTCTGATGAAATTCAATGTCGGGATACGCAGGGTACACACAGTCTCATCATCCAAGTTCTCAATAAGGAAAAGGCTGAAAATATGGATATTAAAAAGGACGCATCCCCGTCTCATCAAACGTGACCCCGCCGACATAGTCAAGGATATGAACACAATCATCTCTCTGGTCTCCCCGGCCAAGAGCGGCCATTGGTCACAGCTTTGCTGTCCGGATGTCGGGACAAACGAGTTCTTCGAGGACAGTGAGATCAATGAATATATCAAACTGCCGTTCGAGGACAGTGAGTTCTTTGTCTGGAAAGGCTACGACAAGATTCTGCGCGACTCCTATGGCGACTTCATGCAGCTCCCGCCAAAAAACAAACGCAAACCTCTTCAGAACTACATCGCCTTCCACTGGAAATATTAATCAAGCCACTTCGACAAGCTCAAATCTGGTCACTTCGACAAGCTCAGTGACCAGAAATAGTTACAATTCAGTGACCATCGACAAGATTTGTCGACCAGAAATAGTTACAATAAAAGAATATACCAGATTCTTTATCAAGGTCAGAAAAATCAAATTTCAAATTTTGGTAACGTGCAAAATTTGGAATTTGCCTTTTTCTGACCTAAAAAGCATTGCAGTATCCTACCCACGAAGGTACTTCGCGGTCCAGGACTGTCCATTCTTGACCATGTCCTCCGGCGTGCCGGCGAAGACCACCTCTCCGCCATTGTCACCGGCCTCAGGACCGAGGTCGATCACCCAGTCCGCCGCCTTGATGACATCCAGATTGTGCTCGACCACAATCACCGTGTGTCCGTTACGGATCAGGAAATCAAAGGCTTTCAGCAGTTTCTCGACATCGTAGAAATGCAACCCGGTCGTCGGCTCGTCAAAGAGGAACAGAATCTTTTTCCTGCCGTTCATCGGATCGTCCTCGTTCTTGGACAGAAACCAGGCCAGTTTGATCCTCTGGCTCTCTCCACCAGACAAGGTTGACGAGCTCTGCCCCAACTTGATGTAGGAAAGTCCCACATCCACAAGCGGTTGCAGTTTACGGGCGATCTGCTTGGAAAGATCCTCCGGCTGCGAGCCGAAGAACGAGATCGCCTCCTCTACACTCATGTTCAGGATGTCGTCGATGTTCTTGCCCTTGAAACGGACCTCAAGGATGTCCGGCTTGAAGCGCTTGCCGCCGCACGTCTCGCAGACCATGGTAACATCAGCCATGAACTGCATCGGAATGCGCACGAATCCGTCCCCCTGACATTCCGGGCAGCGGCCACCATCCTGATTGAACGAGAAGAAGGACGGAGTGTAACCGTTGATCTTGGCGTACTGCTGCTCGGAGAGAAGCTTGCGGATGTCGTCATAGACCTTTAGATAGGTCACGGCGTTGGAGCGGGAACTCTTCCCTATCGGGTTCTGGTCAACATATTCAACATTCTTGATACGATCCACATTGCCGGAGATTTTCCTGAATATTCCTGGAAGGTCGCCGGTCTGGTTGATCATGCGGTATAGCGCCGGGTAGAGGATGTCTCCAACGAGGGAGGATTTGCCGCTGCCGCTGACTCCTGAGACAACGGTCAGGACACCCAACGGGAACTGCACGTCAATATTCTTAAGATTGTGTTCCTGAGCGCCTTCCACCGTTATTGAATATGCCCACGGATGTTTCTCCCTGACATAACGGGCTCGCCGTCCGGTCAGGTACTGGAGCGTCAGCGAGCAGTCCATCACCTTTTCTGGAATCTTTTCATCGGTCCTGCCTTGGAAGACTATCCGGCCACCGTTCACTCCGGCGTACGGTCCCATGTCAATCAGCACGTCCGCCGCGCGGATGATCTCCTCGTCGTGCTCCACAACGACAAGGGTGTTGCCAATGTCGCGCAGTTTGCGCAGGACACCTATAAGCCGCTCTGTGTCACGAGGATGAAGTCCGATACTTGGTTCGTCCAGAATGTACATGGACCCGACCAGCGAGCTTCCCAGAGCCGTCACCAGATTGATTCTCTGGCTTTCTCCTCCGGAAAGGGTGTTGCAGGCGCGGCTCAAAGTCAGATACGCCAGACCGACATCCTTGATGTACCGCAGACGGGAGACAATCTCCTCGACAGCCTTGCGCACGATCGTGTTCTCGTAGTCTGTCAGTTTCAAGTCCGTGAAGAAGTCAAGCAGATCATCCACGTTCATGTCAAGCAGTTCCGCGATTGTCTTCCCGCCGAC
Source organism: uncultured Alistipes sp. (assembly GCA_900544195.1). Taxonomy (GTDB): domain Bacteria; phylum Bacteroidota; class Bacteroidia; order Bacteroidales; family UBA932; genus Cryptobacteroides. The sequence goes on from UQUJ01000046.1 coordinate 9,294, forward strand.
CTTCACATACAATGCCTCCGGTCTCAGTCTCGCGCCGTGGCAGGCGTGACATGTGGTCCTGCCGGAGAACCGGCTGAGCATGTACTTGTACTGGATCTTGTACCTGTTGGACTCAACCCACTTGAAGAACTCGTTGATTCCGATGAGGGTACTGTCATCCCCCTCAACACTGTGTGTGTCCCAGATGATGTCCTTGACCTTTTGCGGCAGATTGCAGTACGGCTCAAAAATCGGAATCCCATAACGAGGCGCCACCTTGATCAGATGATCCCTGAACCAGCCCATCGACTCGCCTTTCCAACAGGCTATGGCTCCATCGTAAATGCTTTTAGTCTTGTCCGGAATCACAAGATCCTCGCTGACCCCGATGATCTTGCCGAGCCCTCCGCAGACAGGGCATGCGCCCAGAGGGCTGTTGAACGAGAAAAGATATTCATCAGGCTGTCGGAAGGTCATTCCGTCCAGTTCGAAGCGGTCGGAATATTCCTCAACGGAATTGTCCTTGCGGAGGATGAGTCTGCCCTCGCCCACCCTGAACGCCGTGTCAATCGAGGAGCGAAGTCTTGTCTGTAGATCCTCCCAATCGTTCTGTGGCCACGGAGAGCCGTCTTCCGAATATGGCAGACACTCCTTAAAGACCGGAAGTCTGAGGCGGTCAATCAGCAGATCAAGATGCTCCGGGTACTCCCCTTTGTCAGCCATCCTCATGATGTCCTCGATGCGGATGATGCCGTCGTCACCGAAGAAGCGGGAATATCCCTCCTCCTTGAGACGGAGCATCAACTCTACCTTATCCTCCCTGGCGGACCAATTCAGGTCGGCGAGAATATACGCCGTCCTTGAATCACCGCTCAATATGCTAGCCATCACGTCATTGACGCTGTGACACTTGACTTCCTTGCCACTGATCGGGGAATATGTCCGGCCTATCCTCGCGAAGATGATGCGGAGATAGTCGTAAATCTCGGTGGTGGTGGCCACGGTGGAGCGTGGGTTCTTGACATTGACCTTCTGCTCAATGGCGATCGCCGGCGGTATGCCTTCTATGGACTCCACATCCGGCTTGCTCATCCTTCCAAGAAACTGGCGCGCGTACGAGGACAGGCTCTCAGCGAAACGCCTCTGTCCCTCGGCGAACAACGTGTCGAAAGCAAGTGATGACTTTCCGGAACCAGATATTCCGGTCACCACCACAAGTTTGTTCCTCGGAATCTCTACCGTGATGTCCTTAAGGTTGTTGACCTTAGCCCCTTTGATGATTATCTTTCCGTCCTCCGTCATAGTCCATCGATTAGCGAACCGCAAATTTACGAATATTTCCCGGCATGCATCGAATAATATTGCTGTTTTCGGATAAGGCAGAGTCAAAAGGCATATTCACCCCAAGGTTGACTCGTGTCCTTTTATTGGCTACCTTTGCCCTCACAAATCAATGTGGTCATGAATCTGAATGTTGAGCCCAAGGACATCATCGACGCGTACAGCACACCGATAGTCCAGCAGACATCCTTCTGGTCGATCTCACACAGGACGAGGAAGTCCGCGTCAAGCTTCTGATGGCATATTACGAGAACACTCCCCTCGCCGCGATGTTTCTGGTCCTATCCTCGCACCGCGCCACCTACCTCTACGGCGCATCCTCCTCCAGCATGCGCAACGTCATGCCGACCTACGCACTCCAATGGAAAGCCATCCAGGAGGCCAAGGCAGGCAAGTGTTATGAATATGACATGTTCGGCATCGCCCCGAATCCGAATCCGTCCCACCCGATGTACGGTCTCTACAAGTTCAAGAACGGCTTCGGCGGCGAGATATTCCACCAACTCGGATGCTGGGACTACCCCATCGACGAGGACAAGTACAACCGCTTCTCAGCCTGCGAGATGAACATGCAAGGGTACTATGTTTAATCCGCTTTCAGGATTCAGATGTGAAGTCAAGACTGGTGGAAGAAAAAGAAAAAGCCTCGCAAGTGTTGAACTTCAACAATCTTGCGAGGCTTTCCGCGGTGCGGAAGGGACTCGAACCCTCGACCTCCGGCGTGACAGGCCGGCATTCTAACCAGCTGAACTACCGCACCCTGCGAATCTCTGCGCTCACCGTTTCCGGCTGTTTCCCGAACGCGGATGCAAAGATAGGCATTTTTCCTTTACTTGCAAACTTTTTTACTTAATTTCTATGATTTTTTTTGCCTGCGGAACCTCCTGCTTCAGTACCTTCGGGATGTTGACCTTGAGGACACCGTTGACAACAGAGGCGTTAATCTTTTCTCTCTCAACGTCATCCGGAAGAACCATGGTCTGCTGGAACTTTGAATAAGAGAACTCGCGCCTGAGATAATGGCCGTGCTTCTTTTCTTCATTGTTCTCCTCTTTCTTCTCCATGTTGATGACAAGATCTCCGTTGTCGTCAAGGCTGACCTTGAAGTCGTCCTTGGTCATGCCAGGAGCTGCGAGCTCGATGTCGTAGCTCTTCTCGTTTTCTAATACGTTGATCGCAGGAGCGGTCGCGTTGGTCTTCAACATCCAATCATTGTCAAAGAAATCATTGAAAATGTTCGGTAACCAATTCTGGTTGTTGTACTTTTTTGATACTGGTAACATAATTAAATCTCCTATTTTTTGTTTTACTTATCTTTTCTTAGCCCGCCCTTTCGAGCGGACATCTTGGTAATAATCAATCGGCGTGCCGATGCCACTAAAGTGTCAAAAGGACGACAAATTGTCACATTGTCGTGACAAAATGTCGCCCTTAACTGTCATTGTGTCGAATTTAAGCCAGATCTGCAAGCCTAAGGCATCTTCCTGAACTCTTTGAAGTTCTTGGCAAGACCACCGGCGCTGGTCTCCTTATAGAGGGATGGAAGATCCTTGCCGGTCTGCTTCATAACCTCCACCACATGATCGAAAGAGACCCGATGCTTGCCGTCAGAGAATGCGGCGTAAAGATTCGAGTCCAATGCACGGGTGGCGGCGAAAGCGTTCCTCTCGATGCATGGAATCTGCACCAAGCCGCAGATCGGATCACAGGTCATCCCGAGGTGATGCTCCAGCCCCATCTCGGCGGCATATTCAATCTGGGAAGGGCTGCCTCCGAAAAGTTGGCATGCAGCTGCCGAGGCCATGGCGCAGGCCACACCGACCTCACCCTGGCAGCCGACCTCCGCCCCCGAGATGGAAGCGTTCTGTTTGACGATGTTTCCGATGATCCCGGCTGTCGCCAAGGCATGAAGAACCCTGCTGTCCTTGAAATCATGACCTTTTGCAAGATGGTACAGGACCCCTGGCATCACTCCGCTCGAACCGCATGTCGGAGCCGTCACGATGACTCCTCCCGAAGCGTTCTCCTCACTCACCGCAAGGGCATAGGCATACACAAGCCCTCTGGTCTGGAGGGTCTGCTTGTAGCCTGTGGCCTTGACATAATATGTAGGGGCTTTCCTTGGCAGGTTCAGCGGTCCTGGAAGCACACCCTCATGGTCGATGCCCCTTTCCACGGAGGCCTTCATGGCCATCCACACTTCCTGGAGATAATCCCAGATGTCCGGACCCTCGCAAAGGTCCACATATTCCCAATAGCTGCGCCCCTTGTCCTCGCACCATCGCTGGATCTCAGCAAGGTGGTTCATCTCATAGACCTCCGGGGTCGTGAAACGGTCATTCGGCTGTCCTTCGGACAACGCTCCCCCGCCGACACTGTAAACGGTCCACTCGTCGGTCTGGCTGCCTTCCGAATCCAAAGATCTGAAACACATACCGTTGGGATGGAAAGGGAGGAACACATCAGGTTTCCAGACAATACGCACAGGAGCGATGCGCTCCAACACCTCGATGATAGCCACATCTGTCATGTGACCCTTGCCGGTGGCCGCAAGGCTGCCGTAAAGCGTCACCTCAAAAGAGGCCGCGCCAAAATGCCTTTCGGCGAACATCTTGGCGGCTTTGTTTGGACCCATCGTGTGACTGCTGGACGGACCTTTCCCTATTCTGTAAAGTTCTTTAAGTGATTTCATGTTTGCCGTTCGTTTTATATGCAACTTATATGCGACGCATGAATCCAAAGTCATGCGGAATGATGAATACTCATAAACATCACCAAGCCTTCACGGCCTGGGCAGCGCATTTCCGGCAAAGACGGGCATCCTTCGGGGTGATGCTGTACTCCGTGTCACGCAGCAGATAGCCGTTGTCATGGACAGACTTGCCGAACACCGGTCTGATGAGGGCCTCAAACCACGTGCAGGCGGCGATGTAGCGGCCGAACTGACGGGTCAGATGGTAGCCGTCACGCGTCAATTGATAGACCTTGCTGGTGGCCGGAACCTCATCCTGGTTGTTCAAGCGCGTACCACGGGCGATCTGCACGGCGTCGCCACTCGGGATCACGACCGGAATTCCGAATTCTTTCGAAGCCCGCCTCACACAATCCACTATCGCATTGTACATGGTCATCTGATCCCTGCCGTACAGCCAGAACATTCCGTGGTCGGAATTGGAGGCATAGGCCCATGTCTCGTGCCAAGCGATGGTGGCACGAGGATTCAAAGCTTCGGTTCTGATGATGCTGACAAGTCGCGGAATCCATTCCTTATAAGTCTCGTAAGTTCCCGAGTGACCGGAAGTCTCCTGGATTGTGATGATGTCCCATGGCTCGTCCTTAAGCCCGTCAAGCAACGTGGCGTTCCGGCTGACAGTTTTCCAGCTGTTGTCGGTGGACTTATAATAGACATAGTTGTTCAGTCCTTTGGCATATTCATCGCAATGCCTTTCCAGAGAGCATCCTCCGATGTAGAGCCTCGCCACGATGACGTTGTAGATCCCGGCAGACTCCAGAAGCCCCGGAAGATACTCAGTGCCGTCATCAGAAAAGCTGTTGCCGACAGCCAGGATCCTGAGCGTGTCGGGATTGGACGGCAGGGGGTAATTCCCGAAAGGTTCCTTAGCTTCCGCCACGGCCAAACCAAAGAACAAGAATAAAAGGTATAAAATCTGTCTCATCTAATTTGAATTTTGACCGCTAAGTTACTACATTCTACCTTAATTTGAAGAATATTGCTATTTTTGTCTTCCATTTAGTAATGTTGAAAAAATAAGTTGCATCAACCGATAAATTTGAATACATAGAATCACCTTGAGTATCAATATGTTGCAAATTTAAAGTGATGCAGGTTATTTTTTACATTATATTTAGGAACATGAAAATAAGAGTCCACTTGAAAAAGTCTTTTTTTGAAAAAACATGTGCCACACAGGTACTTCCAACGGGTGTAAAAAGTGGCGAATGGTACTTTTTCAAGTGGACTCAAATAATAAATTGCTTCAGATTAAGAGAAGATTTTCGAGGATAGATTTTTTTTGAAGAAGGAGTGTACTGGAGGTATACAACTGATGAGAAAAGAAATATAGACCGAAAGGACAATCAAAGATCACCAAGTTGTTTTTAAGGATTACTTAAGGTTTTAGACAATGAAAAGAACAATCACAATCATCGGCTCGGGCATGATGGGTTCGGCCCTCGCGTTCCCGGCATTTGAAAACGGCAATGAGGTAAGACTTGTCGGCACACCGCTCGACAGGGAGATCATCGAAGAATGCAAACGATCCGGCAAGCATCCGAAGTTCGACAGGCCTTTCCCGGAAGGTGTTGAATATTTCCAGTTCGAGGAGTGGCAGGAGGCTGTGAAAGGGGCGGACTTCGTTATCGGCGGAGTCTCCTCATTCGGCGTGGACTGGTTCCTTAACGAGGTCCTGACCTATCTGGATCCGGCCATGCCTGTGCTTTCCGTGACCAAAGGCCTCATCAACCTTGAAGACGGCACATTGATCTCATACCCGGCCTACTGGGAGACCGAACTTCTCAAGAAAGGCATCAGCAGGGAGGTCAACGCAATCGGCGGCCCTTGCACTTCCTATGAGCTCGTGTTCCACGACCAGACAGAAGTAGCCTTCTGTGGCAAGAGCACAGCCGTCATCAAGATGATGAAGGAAGCCATGCAGACATCCTACTACCACATTTCCACGACCAACGACGTGATCGGCCTTGAGAGCGCCGTGGCGCTGAAAAACGCCTACGCCCTCGGTATCGCACTCACGATCGGGCTTGTGAACAGGCGGCACGGAGCCGAGGCCGGACTCCATTACAACTCACAGGCGGGTGCCTTCTATCAGGCGACAAAGGAGATGACCAAACTCCTGAGACTTCAGGGGGCCGATGAAGACAGCACCGTACTCGGAATCGGAGACCTCTATGTCACCGTCTATGGTGGCCGAACCAGAAAGATCGGCATTCTGCTGGGAGAGGGCAAGACCTACGAGGAGGCTCTGAATATCCTCGCGGGCGTGACGCTCGAATCTTTGGTTGTGGCACGCCGCGTGGCTAAGGCCATCTACCGCAAGGCTGAGCTCGGAATGGTCGATCTGGCTGAATTCCCGTTGATGACACATGTCAATGACGTGATCGACCATGGCAAGGACGCGGAACTCCCTTGGGACGCATTCACGTTTGACAACACTAAATAAGTCTGACAACACCGCATTACTCCTCCGGGAGGAACATCGGATCCCAGGCAGGGAGAAGGGTCGGCTTCTGATTCAGCATATTCATGACATCAGAAGGAACGTACTTCTTCTCAAGGACGAGACGGAACATGTAGTTGTCGAACCACTCGTCGGTCATGATGAGGTTGCCCTTGTAGCCGGAATCAGCGCCCCAGCTGTTCTCAACCATCCATTTCACAGGCCTGCCGTCCTTGATGTCCACGGCGATGAGAGTCATGGCGTGCGACGAACCGCTGGCATGGGTCTGCACCCTCTGACGCTTGTCCATCGGGAAAGTCGTTCCGAAAAGAGAGCCGTAATCGAAATTGTTCAGATCCAAGGTACCTTTCTGGCGGTCCATGAACTTGGCCACATCGCAGGAGAAGTACATGGCGGTGTTGTCCTTGATGGAGGCGATGGCCATCTCCTTGATCCTCTCGACCGGAAGATTGACATAGAGCCAGTTCTGCCCGTCATAGACGTGACGGTCATAGTCGATCTCATAGACCTTGCCATATTCACGGGTAGGATCGTTCATGACCATGATGTAGTTGTTCTCAAGATCCGCTCCGACATATTCCTGATAGAAAGATTTCGGGGTGTAGGTCATGGTGCTGACGAAGTTGCCCTTTGAGTCGTAGCGTGTCCACTCGAACTCAACCGGCGGCTCGCCGAGGCAGAGGACCAGCATCCTGTAGATTTCCTTTAGCATCTCGGTCTTCATCGCCGGGCAGTCCTTGGCGGATGCGTCGCGAAGCTTGAGGCCGTCCTCACGCAGTTTGGTGGCGATCTGGGTACGCATCTGTGACGTGTTGTTGGCGCAATATGTCTCAGGCATCACTTCAGACGGAACGACACCGTACTTCATGATGAGGTTGGACACTCCGGTGAACTGCCCGCCGTCCCCGATCGGGTTGCGGAACAGCCAGTCCACCTTGCGGTCGTCAAAGCTCAAGCCCTTTGTGTCAATCACACCCTGAAGGAAAAGGTTGGCCTTCTCAAGCTGATCGTAGAAGAACACGTAGTTCTGGGAAAATGTGAACGTACCGAGATCATATTTATCGATCATCCTGGATCTCAAAACATTGAGTCCGGTGAAAAGCCAGCAGCGGCCGGAGGATTTCTGGTTGGTGCGTCCCTTGGTCTTAACCTCATCGGAGAAGTGGGTGTCAATCATCGCCATGTTCCCGGCATTCGTCGCAAGGACATTGATGGCGTCAGCGTTCAGGGCGTTGCGGATGGCCTTGTCAGAGGCGGTGCCTTCATAACCTTTACGGATTTCGGTGAGCATCTCGGCGGAAATGCCTCCGTTTTCGGACTGTTTCTGCGCGAAAACGCCGGTTCCGGAAAGAACCATCAGCACGGCCGCGAGGATAAATGTTCTTTTATTCATAAATATTCAAAGATTTGGGGTAAATTTAACGAAAATTTTCGGGAATCTCCGAAAAATTGCAAGGAAGAAGATGAAGAGTCGCTCGAAAATACTCATGCTTGCCGCTGCGACGCTGCTGCTCGCCGGTGCCGATCTGCTCACAGGAGGGGTCGGCTTGAGCGGGATAGACGCGGGCATATTCCTGAAACTCAGGCTTCCGAGGATGCTGACGGCAGTTCTCGCCGGAGCGGGACTCTCACTCGCGGGGCTTCAGATGCAGAGCGTTTTCCGCAATCCGTTGGCAGACCCGCACATCATGGGAGTGAGCGCCGGGGCCGGGACCGGTGCGGCTATGGCGACCCTTCTCATCGGTGCCTCGCTTCCGGCTGCCATGTCAGGACTGACCGTGGCTATGGCGGCATTTCTCGGGGCGCTGCTGACCTCCATGCTGGTTGTCACCGTGGCATCCAAAGTCCAGAGTTCCACCACATTGCTGATCTTCGGAGTGATGCTTGGCTTCATCTTCAGCGCAATGACCTCAATCCTTGAATATTCCGCCAACGCCGAAAGCCTGAAGGTCTTCTACAGCTGGTCGGCCGGGAGTTTCTCCGGAAGCCGCCCCGGAGAGGTGGCGGTGATCGCGGGAGCGCTGGCAATCGGCACACTCCTTACCTTTATTAATAATAAAGGACTCGACATAGCTCTTTTCGGGGATGAATATGCCTGCCTGGCCGGGGCGGACATCTCCAGAATCAGGAGCATGGCCATGATCGGAAGCTGCCTGATGGCGGGAGCTGTGACGGCGTTCTGCGGCCCGCTGGGATTCGTGGGGATTGTGGCCCCACACATTGCCAGAAGGCTTCTCGGCACCTCTGTCCACCTCAAAGTCATCCCTGCGGTGATGCTCACGGGAGCGGGTCTGACACTTTCAGCCGACATCATCTCGAATGTCTGCCCCGCTCCCCTGCCGGTCGGAAGCACAATGGCGCTCATCGGCATCCCGATCATCCTTACGATCCTTATGAAAAGGAGGTGAATATGCTGAAAACAAGCGAATTAGTCATCGGCCACAAAGGCATCAGGGTGGCAGGACCCTTGACTTTTGAATATCCAGACGGACAGTCCGTCATGCTTTGCGGCCCGAACGGCAGCGGGAAGAGCACGCTGATGAAAACCCTCGCGGGGCTCCTGCCTCCCCTGTCGGGCGGATTCATGGCCGGAGGATCGGTCGTGATGGTACCCACACATATTCCTAAAGTCAAAGGATTCTCCGTCAGGGAGTTCATCCGCACGAGTCTGTTTTCGGTCTCAGGGATGTTCAGAAAACTGAACGCCGAGGCGGAGGAGTCGCTGGAGGAATCCGTCAGGATGCTCGAACTTGAACCTCTGGCGGACAAGGACATCAGCCTCATCTCAGACGGAGAGTTCCAGAAAGCGTGCATCGCCACGGCACTTACACGGAAAGCCAATGTGATCCTTCTGGACGAGCCCACCGCGTTTCTGGACGTGGACAACAGGATAATGGTTCTGCGCACCCTTCAGGAGCTTGCGCGCGCCACGGGCACAACGGTGCTCTTCTCCACCCATGACATTCATGACGGAGCACGGTTTTCCGACACCACTCTCACGCTTGGGAAACGTCGCCACGAGGTATAGCGTGATAATCAACCGATTATCTTTCAGCATATTCCAAAACGCTGCCGGTCAGAACCAGAGGGCAGAGTTTCAGAATTGATTGATAATCAAAAGATGGCATCTCACCCCTTAATTGTCAGCGGATTAGCAATCGGCCTCACGATATGTTTTGAAACAACGAAACTATTTGTTATCTTTGTAAAGATTTAGGAACATGAAAAGAATAAGTTGCTTCAGATTAAGAGAAGATTTTCGAGGATAGATCTATTTTCGAAGAAGGAGTGTGCCGGTGGCACATGACTGATGAGAAAAGAGATATAGACCGAAAAGATTCCTTAAGATGATGCAGGTTATTTTTTGAAGGTTACTTAGGCCGTGTGACATGCGGCCGATCTCCGAAAAACGTTGAAAGGATAATGCCGGGAAAGATTTTCTTCATAGACGGACACGCGCTGATCTTCAAGATGTACTACGCGTTCCTAAGGAGGCCGATGATCAACTCCAAAGGGGCTGACATGTCGATTCTTTACGGGTTCACCAAATATATTCTTGAACTTCTTAACCGGGAGAGACCGGACTATCTCGCCGTGGCCTTCGACCCGCCGGGAGGAACGTTCAGGAACAAGATGTACCCGGAGTACAAGGCGAACCGCAAGGAGACTCCGCAGCTGGTGATTGACTCATTGGAGCCGCTGATGGAGCTATGCAAAGCCCTGAACATCCCGACCTTGATGCTGAAAGGCTTCGAGGCGGACGATGTGATCGGCTCCATGGCCAAACGCTGCGCCGGAGAGGGGCTTGATGTCTATATGGTGACTCCGGACAAGGATTACGGACAGCTTATCGAGCCTCACATCTGGCAGTACAAGCCGGGCAAAGGCGGCTTTGACAACGAGATCATCGGGGTGAAGGAGGTCTGTGAGAAGTACGGAATCCAGTCTCCGGGGCAGGTCATCGACATGCTGACAATCTGCGGGGACACCGCCGACAATGTGCCCGGGGTCAAGGGCGTAGGAGAGGTCGGAGCAGGCAGGCTGGTCGCCAAATTCGGCTCCGTGGAAGAGATCTACAAGCATCTGGACGAGCTGACACCACGGCAGAAAACCCAGTTTGAAGAGGCTCGGGACCACATTGGCCTCAGTCACGAGCTTGTGACGATCAAGACCGACATCGAGGTTGACGTGAAGACCGAGCAGATGAAGGTCAACCAGGAGTACGGCCCCGAGCTCGCCGATCTGTTTGAGAAATACGAGTTCAATTCCCTGAACAGGTTCATCGGACATGTCAGCGGTACTGAAGAGAAACAGAACGCGGAACTGCCCGAGACCGTCAAGGTCCGCCCCAACGAGGCCGTCAAGGCGGCGGTCAAGGCCGGGATATGTTCTGTCATCACCGAAGGGGCCGACAGAAGCATATTCACAAGAACTGTCAGGGTCATCATCGGTGTCCGCTCAGAAGACAGGATTCTTGTCGCCGAAGGTGGACTGCCGGATTTCAAGGCTCTGCTGGAGAACGCCGGTGTCGTCAAATGTGGCGATGACCTCAAAAGGCAGATGAATATTCTCGCGTACGGAGGTGTGACCCTTAAAGGCCGTCTTGATGACATCGCTCTCATGCACTATCTCCTTGACCCTGAAAAGAGTCACAAGACCGATGTGCTGGCGCAGAGCGTGCTGGGAGTGTCACTGGATGCGGTCACGAATGACGCCGTGCCATCCACCGGCTCTCTTTTCGACGACATTCCGTCTGACGAGGTGAACCGGGACAGAAGCAAGGAGGCCGCGGTGCTACTCCTCCTTGCGGAAAGAATCCGCAAGGACATGGAGGAAGCCTCGGTCACAAGCCTTTACGACACGATGGAGGAACCTCTTCTCAAGGTTCTTTCCAAGATGGAGCGCAACGGGGTAAGGGTCGATCTCGGATCCCTTAAAGACTTCACGGAACATCTTCGGCAGGAGATGCTGGAAAGGGAGGCGCGGATCAGGGAAATGGCCGGTGATCCGTCGCTGAACATCTCGTCTCCGAAACAGGTCGGGACCGTGCTTTTCGAGAAGCTGAAGCTCTCCGACAAGCCGAAGAAGAACAACAACGGCACCTATTCCACAGAGGAGTCCACTCTTCTGGATCTGGCCGACAAGCATCCCATCGTAGATGAGATTCTGGAGTACAGGGCCGTGAGGAAACTGCTCTCGACCTACATCGAACCGTTCCCTGGCTTCATAGAGCCTTCCGACGGCAAGGTTCACACGACGTTCAATCAAGCGCTCACGGCCACAGGGCGGCTCAGTTCCTCGAACCCGAACCTCCAGAACATCCCGATCCGCTCGGACAGAGGCCGGGAGATCCGCAAGGCATTCGTGCCGAGCACTCCGGACGGCCTGATCCTGTCGGCGGACTATTCACAGATCGAGCTGAGGATCATGGCGCACCTGAGCTGCGACCAGCATCTGATCAGCGCCTTCAAGCAGGGCGTTGACATCCACACCGCCACTGCGGAGAAGATTTTCGGCATTCCTCACGAGCAGGTCACCGCCGACCAAAGGCGTATCGCCAAGACCGCCAACTTCGGAATCATGTACGGCATCTCGGCGTTCGGCTTGGCGCAAAGGCTCAGAATCAGCCGCAAGGAAGCCCAGAAAATCATAGACGATTACTTCGCCGGTTTCCCGTCAATCCTTTCGTTCATAGAGGACACAAAGGCGGCGGCGCGCGAGACCGGTTACGTTGAAACCATCTTCGGGAGGAGACGGTATATTCCAGACATCAATTCCAAGAACGGCACGATGAGGGCGCTCGCCGAGAGGAACGCCGTCAACGCCCCGATCCAAGGCACCTCGGCGGACATCATCAAGATGGCCATGATAGAAGTGGACAAATCCATGACCGAAGCCGGCATGAAAAGCCGGATGGTTCTCCAGATCCACGACGAGCTTGTGTTCGACGCGGTTCCCGAGGAAATCGGGGAACTGAGGCGGATTGTGATCGACCGAATGGAAAATGTAGTAAAACTTTCAGTACCACTAACAGTTGAATGCAATTATGGGAAAAACTGGCTTGAAGCCCACTGATGAGCTCATCATCTTGGCACAAAGAGGAAACGGTCTGGCATTCACAGCCCTTTGGGACCGCCACATAGAACAGTTGAGGTCCTACATCAGGGCCCGCTTCAAGAACATCGACGACTATGCCGCCGATGACATCTGCAGCCGCAGCTTTGAAAAGGCTTTCAGACAGATCCAATCCTACGACCAGTACAAGAGCAGGTTCCTGACATGGCTCTGCACAATCGCCAAGAACACCGCGCTTGACACTCTCGAGCAGGAACAGCGTGTGCATCCGAAGAACCAGATCGTCTATCTTGACGACGAGAGCAAGCCGTCCGGAGCCGAGGTCATCCCCGACCAGACAGAGGACGCACTCAACTCCCTGATCAAGACAGAGAATGAGGAGGAACACGCCAAATACATCGAACGTCTGCCGGAACTCTACCGGGAAATCGCCCGCAAGAGGCTCATTGAAGGCCTGAAGTACAATGAGATAGCCGAGACCCTTGACATGGAGCTCAACACGGTCAAGACCCGCATCCGCCGCGCGAAGCAGATGATCGATGACCTCCGCAGACAAGAGGAAGAAGGAATATGATGACGTTCGCCGACTTCGAGTCTTTTCTCAGGGCCTCGTTCCCGGATGTGACTGACGTGATGGTGGAGCGCTTCCGTCTGATGGACAGCGGCTACCGTGACTGGAACTCCAAGATCAACGTCATATCCCGGAAGGACATCGACAGTCTCTACGACCACCATGTCCTCCACTCCCTCGCCATAGCCGAATATCTCCGCACGCAGCGTCCGGAGACATATTCATTGTTCACCGCGCCGCACATCGCAAATGATTCCGGTGTGGCATATACCACCCAAGCGTCCACTACGCCTCTGGCGGACTCCCATCCTTGCCACACAAAGGCATCCATTCCAGAATCACCACACACAAGCACAGAGCCTCGAATTCCGACAGGAGGATGTTCTGTTCAGAAGCCTCAAACTCTCAGGGTTCTGGACCTCGGCACCGGCGGCGGTTTTCCCGGCATCCCGCTGGCCGTAATGTTCCCGGACGTGCGGTTCACCCTCTGCGACTCGGTCGGGAAGAAGACCATAGTAGCCAGAGAGATAGCGAATATGCTTGGCCTTGACACCGTGGAGATTGTCAACGCACGCGCCGAAAGTCTCCCCGGGAAGTTCGATTTCATCGTATCCCGCGCCGTGGCCTCCCTCACCGACTTCTACCCTTGGGTGAAAGGGAAATATTCCCGGTCCATCCTCTACCTCAAAGGCGGCGACATCAACGAGGAGATCTACGACCTGATGTCCCGTGAGCGCCTCCGCAAAGGCTCCGTCTCCACCTGGCCCGTCTCCCAATGGCTCTCCGACCCCCACTTCGCCGGCAAGTTCGTGATTGACATCAGCCGCTGATCCGCATCCCCGGTCGCCGAACCTGCCGAAGCGAGCCTGAAATTATCCTCATCAAGGACATCCACGGCATGAACCATCAGACGACGGATCTCGTCAGCCGTCTCGGCGGAGACACTATCATATTCCTTGATGATCATTGAATATATCGTAAAATGATCGTCATCATTATGACTCAAAGTCACTTCCGCATCCCTGTACATCCCATTGATTGGAACACGACTGAAGTCGAGGGTGCGAAGCATGTGGAGATGCCAGACCCCAAGAGTCCGGAATGGTCTGAATCAGTGGTTTACGACCTTTCAAAAGGACATTCAATGAAAGTCTCCCCTCTGCACGTGGTGACATTCTATGGTGCATTGGCGTCAGGGAATATAGTCGGCGCGCATCTCATTTCAGGAGCCGGAAGGGATGTCCCTCTGTCAAGATACGGCAAAATCGACAGAAGCCTGATTATCAATGCGCCAGGATGCGGCGATAAAGACGGCCTCGTCTGCATGGCATCGGCATCAAGGTTCAATGAATATGGCAACTCCTCCCGCGTCGGTGAGACCTTCGCAGGATTCTTCCCTAAGGATGAGCCTGAATATGCCGTCTTCTGCGCCATATTCACAGACCGTCCATATTCCGGCTACATGATGACTGGAGCGGCAGAAAAGGTAGCGGAGGAACTCTCCGGCCTGATCTCCACCGAAATGGCCAGGGAGACATTCCCGGATGATTGGCGGAACATCTCCAATTAATCGTGCATGAAAGACTGTTTCTGGCGCACAGAATATGATTCCATAGACCTCGGTGCGTCAGAAGGCCACTCTGGCGCACGGCAATGGTGTCTGTGACGGTCGTCAATTACAGATTGACGACCGCGGATTTGTATTTTATGCGGTAGTCCGTTGAGTCAGCGTCAAGGACGAAAACCTGATAACTGTTCCCTCCCGGGTACACACGGACCACGATGTGCCCCCATGGCTTGAATTTGCTCCAAAGTTCCTCTCCGAGTTTCTTGCGGGCCTGATCAACGGTTATGTAGTAGTCGCGCTCCCCTCTCCAGACCTGAGGGTCGGATATTCTTGTCATAGTGGACGGGACCGGATGGTTCTGGCTTCTGGCGTCGATTATGATGACCTGAGGCGACAATGTCTGCATGAAGAAGGCGTTGCAGGTGTCATAAT
The DNA here is from genome assembly GCA_900544195.1 of uncultured Alistipes sp. Classification (GTDB taxonomy): domain Bacteria; phylum Bacteroidota; class Bacteroidia; order Bacteroidales; family UBA932; genus Cryptobacteroides. The sequence goes on from UQUJ01000046.1 coordinate 24,475, forward strand.
ACCCATGGTGGTTTGCTTTCATCACTGTCACCTTGCCACACACTTTGGCGACCGGTGTCTCGAAATCCCTCTCCATGCACTTGAATATGGACGGCCAGTTTCCCCCGGAGAGGTCGCCTCCGTTGAAGTACGAGAATCTCCCGTAGCGCAGACGAATGGCGCAGGAGTTCATGTTCTCGTCAAACAGAGTCGGGTCTCCGCTGTACATCTTCACGGATTTTTTGCCGTGCCCCGTCCAGACCTCACCGTTCGCGGCCAGATTCCTGATCTCAAACTCCCTGGCGTATTTCTTCGGATTGTGAACCATCGCGAACTGCTTCCTGCTTCCGATGGCAAACTTCTCCGCTGCCATGCCCTGTTCCACAGAATAGTTCACAAAACCTATATAATGCTCAATGAAGCCCTTGTTCGCGTTCAGGACATTCTCTCTGGATGGAAAATCATAGTCTGGATATGCCCTGTCAACCAACTTGTTGAAATGAATATGCTCGCCCACGAGGGTTATTCCCGAAAGCGCATAGCCATGCGTGCCGGGTAGTGCGTCTTTCACTGTGCCGATGTGGTCATTGTGAAGATGAGTGACCAGCGCATAGTCAAGGTTCTCCTTGTCAGGAAGTTGCGCCATGAAATGCTTCATATAGATGGCCTGCCACTCACCCGGTTTCTTAGTGTTGTCAGGATGTTGCTTGTCCTTCGCCTTCGCGTTGTCACCGGCGTCGATCATCATCGAGGTGCCGTCCGGCATCACGATCAATGCCGCATCGCCTCTTCCCGTGGCGATCGTGTGGATGTCCAAATACCCCTCCTTCCACTCCGGAAGATATTCAGGAGTCTGTGCGAAAACACCGAGTGTGTTAGTAAGCATTGCAAATGCCAATAAAGTTCTTCTAATCATAATCGTTTTTGCTGTGGGACAAAAGTACATAAAAACTTGCGTTTTCAGACCAACTGAGTAACTGAGTAAGCGTTAAAAAATAAGTTGAACTAAGAAGCTGTTTTGAATTGTTTGAAATGTTCTTTGAGGTGAAAAATCT
>UQUJ01000047.1 GCA_900544195.1 uncultured Alistipes sp.
CCATCCTGAAAAAAGAGATGCCTCAGGAGGAAAAGGAGCGTCTGGAAAAGCTTGAATATGAAGAACCACTTGATTTTTGCAATACTATTATTATATTCGCAACATAGTTGCGGTTATTATTAAAAAATCCGCAACCCTACAGAGCGAAAACAATTAATGCTATGTATAATAGAATATTTGATATAGATAGCCGTCTTGATGAAGGAATGTTCCTTTTCGGCGCTCGTCAGGTAGGGAAATCCACGCTTCTCAAAGAGAAGTTTAAGGATGCGGTGTATTTTGATTTGCTTGATTCGGATCTGCGAAAGCGCCTTCAACGCAAACCGGAACTATTCAAAGAGGCCCTTGACAAATACCCCGAAAAGACACTTGTGATAGTTGATGAGATTCAAAAAGTGCCGGATCTTTTGGACACGGTTCATAGTTTGATGGTCGAGAAAGGCCTCTATTTCATACTGAGCGGTTCAAGTGCCAGAAAACTGAAAAAGAGAGGAGCGAACACACTTGGTGGACGCGCCATCCTAGAAACCTTGTTTCCTCTTGTAAGTGCCGAAATTCCGGATTATGACCTTTCCCGAGCCATACAAAACGGAATGATTCCAAGGCATTATATGGTAAACAATGCAGAAAGGCGATTGAAAGGATATGTCGAAGTGTACCTCAAAGAAGAGATTCTTGAGGAGGCAGCCGTCAAAGACATCGGTATATTCGAAAGATTTATGGAGGTGGCGGCGATAAGCGACGGCGAGATCATCAACTATGAAAACATCGCGTCAGATTGTGGCGTGGCCGCGAACACCGTCAAGGCATATTTCCAAATCCTCTATGACACGCTCATAGGCTATGAGATTCCTGCCTACCGGAACGTGATCAAAAGAAAGTTGACGCAAGCCACGAAGTTTTACTATTTCGATGTAGGAATAGTCAATTATCTGATGGGAAGGAATAATCTGAGAGCAGGCACTCCTGAATATGGTCACGCATTTGAACATCTTGTGATGCAGGAACTTATCGCATACTTGGGTTACAACGACAAGAAAAAGGATCTTTCATATTGGCACACATATTCAGACATTGAGGTAGATGCCATCCTCGGTGACGCCAAAGTGGCGATTGAGATAAAATCCACCGATGATGTTCAAACCAAGCACAAGACAGGACTCAACCGCTTTTCCGAAGAACATCCGGAAGCAAGGTTGATTCTGGTGTCCACCGACCGGCTCACACGAAAAACCGGGAATATCGAACTCATCTACGTGTGTGACTTCTTTAAGATGCTTTGGGCCGGTGAGATCTATTAGGTCGCAAAACCTTGACAGAAGCAAAAACAAAGTTAAATGCTCCTGTCAAGGTTAAATTACACTACGAAGGAAGCATTTTATGGAGAATATGCTCCCGTATGAGGAAACTATGATTCTCTCCAACAAATTCAGAGTTCTGACACCTGACTGCTAAGTCCAATTATCCTCCTAAAACTTATAGTTGGAAATTGTTAAACAACTGGCGCTCAAGGGATATAAGGTTGACGTTTTCTTCCTTGGATTTGGTAATCATATCACGCCAATACGCCTTTAAGTTTCTGAAGTTCACTTTCTTGTTAAGCAGATTTTGCGACATTACCTTGTCAAAAATAGGGAAAGCATCCTGCTTAAGATTCACGTATGTCCAAAAATGGATATGCTTCGTAGTGAATGAAACATCAATAAACTTAACCTCCCTGAACCTCACAAATGCCTCATACAACTTGTCGATTGATTCTTCCGAAAGGTCGTTTATATTCAAACATGCGTCCACCAACTCTTGATATTTTGGAGCTATCGGACTCCAGCTGAAATTCTGTCGCACATAGATGTTGCGGCCAGTGATGCCTCCCCAAATTTGAATCTTGTGGAAAATAGATTCAAGATCATCTCCGGGATGATACCCGCAAACACAATCAAAAAATGTTCTGTTCTAGTTTGTTAATGTCATTATCAAACTGTTCGGAAAAATCCTTCTTAATAAAATGAAACCCTGGGTGTGACCCCTGACCAGAAAGAAGGGTTATCATAGATTTTGGTACTGGTCGGACATCACCATCTTTTCCTCTCAATCTAAGAAAAGAATTCGAATACTCGATATTCGGAAAAATACAAACCATACACATATATTATTAATTATTAATAAATTACTATTTACAGAAAAAGTTTTGCCGCCCTCTTGAGAAGCCTACACCTTGCAGGATAAGATTCTGATGTCATTGAATCCGTCAATTGTGCTTTTACGTCTGGATCATCAATTTTATTTATAACATCGTTCAGATTGGCATTGAGTTCATCATTTTTCTTAGTCAAGAACGATATGATTTCCTGTTTCGACACCATATCAGCCTCTTGGAACACAGTAGCGGCGAATTTAGGCCCTTTGTTTATCGCCTCACCCAGATATTTCTTTGATTCATCAAAACAAGATTTATGAGAATAGTATTTAGCCAAATTGTAAGTATGTTCGGGTGTAGGGTCAAGTTCGTACGCCTTTTGCTGATACTTAACCGCTGAATCCAAATCTTCTATTACATACGACGCGAATGCCGCATTATCATACGAATCTGAAGAAAAAGTACGTATGAAATCATTCTCCGTCCCAAGAAATGCCCCCCTATTCGTAGGACTAATCATCAGTTTTGCCAACTTGGCATATTCAGGGTCTGTCCCAATAATGGCATACTTAGCGGCCTTAGAGAAATAGTGCTGTGCTTTTGCCGGATCCAAGCATCTCTCCACATACAGGTATATGCTTGCTATTCTATAAAGGACAAAAGGGTCCTGCTTCCTCAATGACTCGGCCTTCAGGAATTCTTCCAAAGCATCATCATATAGTTCAGGATTCTTGGATGCGCTTTGAAAAAGTTGTAGCCCCATATTGATTGATTGCCATCTTTCCTTTTCGGAATCAGGAAGTTTTAGCAAGTCCACAATGTTAGCCAAAAGCATATTGGTGACTTTCTGCTGCTCCACAACAATCGCGGCTCGTCTGTTTAAAACCCCGTCACTAATATTTCATTAATTATTTCAATCAAAAAAACGCAGTCATCTCATCAATGCCACTCCATGATTTTCAGCCTTTCAGCACCGAAACACCTGTGAAAACAGGTCTCCTTTGCCCGTCCAGCTTCCTTTCGAAGCCTTGACTTCAGCTTTGTTCCATCCAATCATTGTATGAATATATTAATAGGTTATTTCCCTCACAACCATATACGAAAAAAGTCATCCTCAGATAGAGAATGCCCTCACACAATAAATGCTAATGTAAATTTTGCTGGAAATATTCAGACTTCCAAAAATATTTCAGTTTTCAGGCGTTTTCAGGTTTTTTAGGTTTTCAAATGGCAACAAGTAAGAAGCTGTTTTGATTTGTTTGGTTTTAAGAGAGAAGCCTGACAGCCGTGGCACCTAAAGTGTTGATAATGAAAGAAAAGAGCAAACTCGTGGTGCTGTTTTTTGGTACCACGAGTTTTATTAACTCATTAACCAACAACATGTTATCCGCCACGGACTCTTTCGGTGCGGTACACTGTCTTGTCGTGTGCCTTAAATCAGAGCTTATGGAGGCACTTATGCAAAGACGGACGATCAGACGGCGACGGGGGCCTTGATGGCCGGCCAGGGGTCGTAGCCTTTGCCGTGGGCTTATGGGTTATGGCTTCAGAAGATTGACAGGAGCGACATAGACTCCGTCTTCTCGTTTGTAGGCACCACCTGCGGCAGTAAGGACCAAAAGGAATGACGGTGAGTTCTCATCGCTGTCGTCTCGATCTTCTTCCACACCCTCCACGCCGCCCACTCCAACCCCGCCGACGCCATCCGCGCGGAATGATGCGGTCAGTCCCCATGTCGGCCATTTCTATGCAAAAATGTTTGGCGAGCTTTGTCGAGCCGACCAACTCATTGGCCACGGCTTCCGGAAGTCGTGGCGGCTAAACAACTGGTTATCATAGCAATACCTCACATTTCCAGTATTATCTCGATAGGGAGAAAGGTGACTTTATTTATTGAATATCAGCATCTTAACCTCATCGAAATGCGCACCGTTTTAAACAAGCCATTTGCGTGAGCGTGCTGCAAATGTGCTGCGAATGTGCTGCAAATATGGAAATAAGCAACGATAAGCAACACGTACTCAACTGCTGCAAAGGTAGTGCAAATAAATCACATTTATTTTTAAGCACCCGATGGATTGTCACAAAAACACATGATGAAAATGCCACAAAAACTATAAATGAAATACATCAAAGATTACAAATGAATTACAACAAATACTTAAAATAAATCACATCAAAAACTTAAAATGCGTTTGGTAATCAAAGTAAAATGAGTGCCTTTGCAGCATAAAACAAAATCGAGTATGGCATATCTAAATAGAGTCTTTGACGTGCGACTTAAAGCGCATCTTAAAGCAATGGGAGCAGTGCTCATTGAAGAACCAAAATGGTGTGGCAAGACCACCACTGCCAAGCAGTTGGCCAATAGTGTTATTAGTTTACAAGATACCGACCATCGTGAAGAATATTTGGCTACAGCCATTACCAAGCCCTCATTCTTATTGGAAGGGGAAATGCCTCGCTTGATAGATGAATGGCAAGATGCCCCAATGCTATGGGATGCAGTGCGCACATAGGTTGATGAGCGTGGCTTGCCTGGCCAATTCATATTGACAGAGTCTAACGCTATTGATGACAGTAGAATCCATCATAGTGGAACAGGGCGTATTTCTCGGATGGAGATGCTGCCCATGAGTCTGTGGGAATATGGTGAATCTAACGGCAGCGTATCATTGATGGAGATGTTCGACAATCCTCAAGAAGAAATCTTCGCTACCTCGGAACTAAAAATGGAAGAAATCATATTTGCTGCATGCAGAGGAGGTTGGCCTGCAACATTGAATTTAGGTGACGACAAGTCAAAATTACTTGTTGCCAAAGAGTATGTAAAGTCTGTTTATAAAAATGACATATCACGCATAGATGGGGTAAAGAGGAATCAGAAGTTGGCGCATCTGATAATGAAATCATACGCACGCAACATCTCTACATTGGCGAAAACCACATCCATATTGGCAGACGTTACCGCTGCTGATGATGTAGAATGTACCAGGCCTACGCTTGAAAGCTACATCGAGGCATTGGAAAAACTGTTTGTCATTCAGGACATAGAGGCTTGGTGCCCTTCCATAAGGAGCAAGACAACAATCCAAAGCAGACCCAAACGAGCCTTCTGTGATCCATCGGTTGCAGTCGCATCACTCAACCTGTCACCAGAATCCTTGAAGACTCAATTAAAGACATTTGGCTTTATTTTTGAGCAAATGTGCGCACGAGATATTAGGGTGTATTCTGCTTCTCACGATAGCCGCCTCTCATACTATCGCGACCGCTACGGACTGGAAGCCGACCTTGTGCTTCATCTTGATGATGGACGCTATGCTCTGATAGAGTGCAAACTTGGCAGCCGTGAGATAGAAGAAGGAGCCAAACATCTTTTGGAAATAAAACGACTCATTCAAGTGCATAATGAGACAGAAAAGCAGGTGCCACTGCGCGAACCCGACCTGATGATTGTCATGACAGGTGGCAGCATGGCTTACACACGCCCAGACGGAGTTAAAGTCATACCGCTTGCTTGTTTGAAAGATTAAAAAACAGGCCATGAATGATGCAACGCTTGCTGGATCTTGTTCATTTCTTTACATTTACCTGCCATGGCTCGCTCAATTTATGGTTGAGCTGCAAAGTTAACGGACAAGTGGTGGCCATGCTCCGAAAAGTGGGGCGGCCGCCGGCCTCGCGCGCATTTTTAATAAGGTTTTACCGCTTTTTGGGTGGTTATGCTCCGAATTTTGTAGAAAGAGAAGATCGCCCGTGACGAACTCAAGCCCGGCGCCTCGACACCCTCTCTAAGACCGTCATCACCGTCTGGGAATGCGGGCTTTCAAAGAAGAACCGCGACGCCACCATCGTCCGCATAGAGGCCGATTTACGGGCCAGAAAGGAGAAATACGAAAATGAACCGCCCTCCGCCGCGAGCCGCGAATGCGCCCGAGAACAAGCCTTTAAGCATCGTGAAATCATCGCCCAGGTCGAAGCCGAGCCGGGCCTCCCAAAATCTCTCCGCCGCTACGTGAAGAAGGAAGACGAAATACTTTACTGAATCCCGCTTTTCGGGAGACTTTTAGCGGAAAATATTCTCTACGCAAAGAGATCGTCCATCATCACATGGGACTGCACTGCATCAGAGTACATATTCTCCTTCACGCCGTAGGAGGTGACCATTGTTATGAGAATGGACTTCCTGGTTCCGGTCTCACGGATGAAGGCAGCGACCTTGTTCCGGAGTTTCTCATCATAATCCTTGTCGATGACGTATGGCTCGGACGCCCACTTCATCTCGCAGATGTTGATGGTGTCGTCCCTGCGGTCGATGAGCAGGTCTATCTGCGCCCCTCTCTCTCCCGGCCCCAGATTTTTCGAGTCGGAACGCCAGGCGCATTGTTTGGTCATCACTCCTGCAATGCCCAGCGCGGCTTTGATCTGCCCCACATGCTGAAGACATACCCGCTCGAAGGCCAGGCCGGACCAGGCGCGTTGCACGCCCGAATTGAGGGAATGGCTCCAGAAGGCCGGGTCACCGCCGGACTCTTTGATGAACTTGTAATAGAAGAGCGTGTAGTTGTCGATAAGCTGGAAAAGAGCACCTTTCTTCTCCTTGCCGATGGCGGCGTACTTGCGGATGAAGCCGCACTGCTCCAACTCTTCCAGGCAGGTGGTCAGGACACCGCTATTCTCCAGGCCGTAATCATCAATCAGCTCCTGGCGCGTGAGACCTTTGGCCTTGTCCCCCAGAGCCTCCACAATCTTGATGTAACGGTCCGGATTCTTGAAAAGTGACTCGTACAGGGCACTGTATTCCCCGCGCAGTTTCCCGTTCTCCGCAAAGAAGAGATTGTCAATGTTCTGGGCGGCAGATTTTCCCCGCTGCAGCAGGCTCCAGTAGTAAGCCGGTCCTCCCATCACCATATAGAGAGTGAGAATCTGATACCGGTTGATACGGATGTTCCGGCTCTGTAGGTACTCCTCGCACTCCTTCAGTGTGAAAGGCATCAGATAGATCTGCGTGTTCACACGGTTGTGGAGTCCTCCCCTGTCCTTGATGACCTTGTTAATGATCCAAGACGTGGCGGAAGCACAGATAATCAGCAGAACGTCCTTGCGGGCGCTGCACCAGCCGTTCCAGAAATGCTCCAGGGCAGAAACGAAATTGGACTTGGGCGTATCCATCCAAGAGATCTCGTCAATGAAGATCACCTTCTTTTTCTTCCGGCTGGATTTGATGCCAACCTTCAGGGAATTGAAGGCATCGGGCCAGCTGGCAAGTTCCGGACAATCCTTGTAGCCGTAGTCAATCAGCGAAGTGCGGAAAGCGGCAAGCTGACCTGCAATCTTCTCCTTCGCGACGCCTGTGTGCTGGAAAGTGAATTCATAGTTGAACGCCTCCCGCACGAGGAAAGTCTTGCCCACACGGCGACGGCCGTACACCGCCACGAATTCGGAGTATTCAGACTTGAAAGCATCATTGAGCTCCCGGAGTTCTTCTTTTCTGCCAATAAGCATAGTCGTATCGTTTTGATGTCGCAAGTTAAATATTCTCTGCTAAATCCCGAAATATTCCAACGATTTAGTGGAAAATAATTTGAAGAACCGTACGAAAACTGCCGCCATCTCATCGCGAGACGACGGCAGGTCATAGATGAAAAATTCACCCAGAAGGGATCCAATACAGATTGATATAACGACGATTTTTACATCACTGAGTAAAAAATCTTACTCAAGATGACACTCTTTCCTTATCAAGTTATATGGCTTTGATTACGTCGTCAAGACTTCCACCACCCTGTCGAACAGCTTGTACATCAGCTCCGGCTCCTCCATCTTCGGGATATAGACCACGACCTTCTTTCCCCTTCCTGCCATCCATCCGGCTTCCGTATGAGCGCTGCGGCCACAAGGAAGAACGAGCATGCAGGCGTCGCCAACTCCAACGCGTCCGGATCGGCCTTGAACTGACGCTCGGCAAGCGGATGGCCCAACCCTTCGGCATACTCCTCAAACGTCCAATTCGGGGCGTTCTCGTCGATGTCGGTCCAATGGAACCCCTTCCCGCCGTGCGGCGGATTCCGGAAGTCATACACCTCATACCCCTGCTCCCGCAGGCGCCTGACCACCTGCTCATAGTAAGGATTCCTCCAGCTGGATGCGCACCGTGACGAACTCAACGCCCAGCGCCTCGACACCCTCTCTAAGACCGTCATCACCGTCTGGGAATGCGAGCTTTCAAAGAAGAACCGCGATGCCACCATCGCACGCATAGAGGCCGATTTACGAGCCGCAAAGGAGAAATACGAAAATGGACCGCCCTCCGCCGCGAGCCGCGAATACGCCCGAGAACAAGCCTTTAAGCATCGTGAAGTCCTCGCCCCGGTAGAAGCAGGGCTAAACTTGCCGAAAAGCCTCCGCCGCTACGCGAAGAAGGCCTTACTGGAATAGAGATCAAAGAATAACTCCGAAGCTTACGACCGTCAAGGTCGCATTACTTCTTTATGGTGTTTGAGGAAGACCTGAACCTATTATACAACCTTCGTTCGCACTCAGCCAAAGATGTGCCGTTACCTTCGGCTTCGGCCACCATCTTATCCCAATAAGCCTTAAGCCCTTTGTATGTGATTGTCTTCTGATTCATCTACTTACTTGACATGACGGAATCATAGATAGGCAACATTCTGTCCCCAGTATGATCGTATAGATAGAAACGGACATGCTTTGTGATGAAGGGAACACCTATATGCTTTACGTTTTTATCGAAATTCTTGATTGCACGCAATACCGTAAGCCTCCGGTGATGCCCGTATTGCACATATCGAACTTTTGGGCCATCGGGTACGAGTTGGGCCGATCGGTCACGATAAGGGCCTATTCATTTATGTTTTTCCAATTGTAAGGTAGGAGTTCCGCCAGATCCCGCTGGTCACGCTGGTAGTATGGGATCTTTCTCAGTACGTCCTCCATTCAGGCTCGTGGGTCAACATCGGCAGCCTTGCAGGTGCTTATGAGCGAATATACGATTGCCGCACGATACGCAGATGCGTCATTGCCACAGAACAGATAATTCTTCCTACCTTATGTTGGCAATACCATTATGTTGGCATTGTAAGATATATTATTGTTCCTCAGCGAGTTGGTATTCTTGCGCAAAACATAATGTTTGGTATATTGCGACAGGTCATCAAATGGGCCGGAGCAAGGAATCGCTTTCAACCAGCATTTTGCCTTGCTTCAGGCCGACTACGTGGGCTTGTTCGGCGACGATACTGTGGCCTCCGTCCGATGCCTCGCCACCAGCACCTTCCGCATAGCTATGATACTCTCAGCGCTGCGCATCTGGGAAGATGGCGACATGAACGAGATACGCACCTGTAGCGAGGACGATTACCAGACCGCGATGGCCATCAGCGAAGTGCTCCAGCAGCACATGCTGCGTGTCATCAAGGAACTTCCCTCTTCATCCTCCAAGATGGTCACAGGCCAGGCTAAGGAGCCGCTGCTGCTCAAATCCTTCTGGGACTCGCTTCCGGAAGAATTCGAGGCGAAGGACTTCAAGGCTATAGCCCAAGAAGTCGGATTGTCCATTCCCACTGCCGAACGATATATCCGGCAATAGGTAGACACCCGGCTTGACAAAGTCTCACGAGGACGCTACTGAAAGCGGTAATTCACGACGCAGCCACGGCCAACTACCGGGGCTGTTTTTTGTCCCTTATTTATGACATGCGTTATTCTGATGGTTTATCTAACAAAAAACGCTAAATTTGTCCCAAGCAAGCATAATTCTCACATATAATGAAGAAAAATATTTCCAACGGCGAGGTGGAAAATCTTTCTAACGCGCCGTCGTATACATTCCCGAAGTATACGACTCAGATTATTAATCTCGTTAATGGCAATGCTCAGGGAACACGCCCTGATGTAGTTGGTCAAATGTCAGATTTAATCCAAGAATTCGATGGGAAATCCATTGAGGAGTGGATTAAATGGTACTCGGAAAGAATGCCAAATGCAGTCGATAATGCCACCGAAAAGGTTTATAATATGTTCCTTCAAATGAAAGAAGCGGCAGAACTCATTGACAAAGAGATGATTCGTAACTGGGTTAAAGATTTGGTATATACCAAGACATACTGTGGTTTAAAGTTCCAGGAAGCCATCATTTCTTATCTTGCAAAACAGCAAAATGTAAGTTATCGCTTGGCTAATCCTGATGAGGAAGCCCTTGGTATCGATGGTTTCATTGGCAAACAACCTGTAAGTATTAAGCCGAGCACCTATGACTCTAAGGAAATGATATTGCCTGAGCATATTGATGTTCCAATCATTACATATGAGAAGAAGAAAGGATATATCACCATCTTTTATCCCGATAATCTGTTCGGAGAGAAACAATCAACGCTGTTTTAATCTGCATTCAAAATGACCCAAAAGGTAACGATAAAGAATAAGAAGATTTCGAAAGCTATAGGCATCCCTGACATCTCAGTTCCAAAGTACTCTAAATCGGTTATTAATAATTCCAACGGATACGCGAAGGCGACCAAGCCGGAAAATGTGTCTCAAGTATCAGAAACAATAAAGGTGTTCCGAGATGACGACACTGTTCCTAATCATTCTCTTGAAGAATGGGAGAAATGGTATAATGAGCATTATCCCGAAGCTATAAAAAAAAGCGACAGATGCGGCATGGAAAAAGTTCCAAGAAGTTAGGGATAAGCTTGCTGAAGTAAAGAGGGAACATATTGAAGCATGGGAAAGAGATCTCATTATCAATAAGACCTATTCAGGGCTTATGGTCCAAGATGCCATTATTAAACATATCGCAAAAGAACTCGGCGTAAACTCTCGACTCGGCGACACAAACGACGAAAAGCATGGCATCGATGGATATATTAATGATATTCCTGTCCAGGTTAAAGCAGATACTTATATCCAAGCCAAGCCCCTTGAGCACTTCGCAGAAGGTATTGTGATGATAACTTACTCAAAAGATAGCAGGACAAAGGATATTACGTTTTCATACAATCCCGACGATTTTGTAAAAGAATGATTTAGCTGTCATTATGGATGAGTTTGTATTAGGAATAGACCGAGATAAATTCAGTTCCACAAATGGTATGTGGAATAAGCTTATGCTCAATGACCCTTGGTCGGTTGGGTATGTTAGCGCTCTCATTGAATTGCAATCATGGAAATCAAAAGAAGATTGGGAAGATTTCTACTATCAGAGCGGTGAACAACGTCGTTCTTTGCTCGGGGAGAATCGTGCCATTCTTGACGATTTCTCATTAATCAGAACAAATAGAGCCGAGGTTAATAAGCTTCTCTGGGATGTTAAAAATCTTAATACTCAGTACGGGAGGACAAGAGAAGATTTGAACGGACGAGCCGAAGCCCTTTATGCTGCTGTACGCAATAATGGACATGGTTTGACTCTTGAAGAATGCGAGGAGTGTGTTCGCTTTAGAGTAATCTGTGAGACCTGGAATGGCATTATTCTTAGGGAGAATAATACTATCGCAGTTTTAACGGAGCAATTCCCTATGCTTTCTTTTGAAAAGACGTCCGGAGAAATCGACCACACATACGCTGTCGATTTCGAGGCTTCCCGTTCTGGTTCTCTTATTTGTGGTATTCAAATTAAACCCAAGAGTTATACTTGGGATGCTCCATATATCGCAAAGGCAAGAACGGCAAATAAGGCGAAGAACGCCGCCTATACTAAGCTAAAAGGAGTTCCCGTGTTCGACATCATTTCGAAAACAAATGGTGAAATACAGAGTCCCCAAGTGTTGGAACAGATAAGAAACCTTATCTAAAAGCAAATAGTCCTGCTTTTCAAAAGCGGGCCTGTCAATTAGAATAATAATCCTTCCGGTCTGGGGATTCTGTTTATATCTGATGTGTCTTCATAGGTTACAATAGCAAGAGTATCGTTCTTGCTGCTTGTATCTATTTGAATGAGATAATGAATCTCTAATTCCTCCTCCTGAGACGTCATTACATCAGAACCAAGAGTGTTATTATAGTGCTTAAACGGTCCCTTTTCTGCCGACCGCGCTTTTACAAAATCAGAGTGTTTGTCGAAACGGTTTTTGATGACACTATTAAAGTCAGCTATACTGACCCCCTTTAAGTTGTCTTCAATTGATGATTTCAACTTATCGTCGATTTCAAAGCCCACACTGTTTCGTCCCGAAGCCATAGCAGCAAGCATTGTGGTCCCCAACCCGAAAAAAGGGTCTAATACTGTATCGCCATACTGCGAATACATATTAATCAGCCGATACGGAACCTCAAATGGATAGGCAGCACTTCTATCCCTGGTTTCCGAGTTTGCAATCTTTTGTTTTGTCCCTTTGAGGTCCCAAACATCAGAAAACCATACATTCCGTTCTTCCCAGAAAAAGGCACTATTCTTACGCGCAACTTTCTGCTCAACCTTCTTATATTCCCTTTTAGAGCCTTTCCTAAAGATAAGAATGTATTCGTGTTCAAGCGTCACATACGCCCCGCATGGAAGCATTCCACTTCCCATGAATTTGTTAGGAGCATTTGTCTGTTTCCGCCATATGATATTGGGAAGATTATTAAACCCCAAATCAAGACAGGTTTTAACTATGCGAGAATGATTGTTAAATAACCGGAACTCACCTTTAATCGTTCGCGTGGCATCGCCGATGTTGATACATAAAAAGCCTCCTGGTGTGAGAACTCGGTAGCACTCCTGCCACACCTTGTCTAATTCTTGATGGGCGGCTTCAAATGCTACTTCTACCAATCCTTTATTAAGTGCCTCTGCAAAAGTGGCATTCTGCGATGCCAAAATCCCATCCCACATTTCAATCATAGGATATGGAGGTGAGGTAATTATCTCGTTAATGGATGCGTCTGCAATGGCAGACATATCCTGGGCCGGGTGGAAAAACAATCTATGCGTCGTTCTCATCAGAATCATCAATTTGAGGCAAAAATAAGAAATAAGCAGGTAAAATCCAAAAAGATATCAACTTTTATCATATATTTGTAGCGTAATACTTGCCGCTCTTACGACAAGTAAAGATAACAATTGTTTTTAATTGCTCAAAGGAGATTGGCATGAAACAAGACACTTATGAAGTTGTATGCTGGCCTGAGATTCAGTTCTTGTTTGGCGAGGAAGGGTTCGAGCAGAATTCTTATCTCATAAATGATGAGAAAGGAATAGATGATTTCGGGAGCAGTGCCTATTTTGTAAATTCTGATTGGCTCCGATTACACACATAATTGCACTACAATTATGAGAAGTTTGTTTATTGTGGATAATGTGCTATCTTTGCGTCAGGCAAGACACATGTTAAAACAAGATCGTACTATTATTCACGTGGAGGTCAAGGACACCCACGAGCATTTTTACTTTGGGTCAGCTGCAGCAATGTTCGAGGACTCAAGAGTAAAGAATTTGCTCAAGATAAAGTACCAAACATTCCGGACCAAGCGAATATCAGAGGATAAACCCTATGAAAACGAATATGTAATAGTTCGCAAGGGTGACCTCAATACAATTGACCACAGCGAATTATAGAAGCGTTGTCGAGCCTGTTTGTGCATCTTTTAGTATTGCCCGCACAAATCCTTCTGCATCTATCTTCATTACACGCTGTTGGTCTCTGATTTCATATTCGTATCTTACCTCCAATATCTTAACAGGGCCCACATTCGGCATATTAACATAACCATCCTCGAAATAGAAGGCAAACGGGAAGCCTTCCGTTGGGTGGTCTGGAATTTCCGTTTCCATCTGTTCAAGTGAGCTGATGGCTTTTCCATTACAATCTCGAATAATGTGATCCGTCGTTTGCAATGGAATGTGTGTGGCATGACTCCATTTATTGTCATTCTCAAAACGCATCAGGTCAAGATTGCGTCTATATCTGGAGAAGTCCTTCCCGTGGTTTATCGCCCATTCCTCATCTACTTTATATAGCGTGTGTCGCACCTCAAGATGGGTATTATACTCGATCTCGCCGATGATTGATTCTCCGTTGCCAAGAGTCCTTAACTCCTTCAGCGAGATCCCCCACTCTTTCGCGTACCGTTTTGCGCCCTCTTGGAACCCCTTCTTTGTTACAATGATGCCATTCACGCCATTCAGGTCATCCAGTACGCCTTTGAAACTCTGAACAACTGATATGGGAACAGGTCGATTATAATTCTTGCACTCGATTGCGACCTTATGCTTGTTACCAGCAACTTCATATTCCCAATACACATCTATCTGATGCTTCTGACCAGAGCGGCCTTCCAACTTTACATCATGTAGCACTTGAGTCGCCTTTACGACATCGGTATTCACCAACTGCTGATAGATTTCTTGGGTAAAACGCTCGTATTCTGTATTCTGATTCATAAGGACAACAAAAAACTCTATGCTACGAAGTTACTTAAAATCGGCAGATCCCACAAATCAGACCAAAAGCCCCAATCTTGTAGAATAAAAGAAGAATATGATACGTCCATCGACAAGAAAGGAAAGCGGTACTCGCTCGTCTGCCGATTGATGCGCAACGTCAGACCAGCGATCTTCAATGTTACCATTCGCTGCAAGACTGTGTCAGAGCAAGTCTGCCACAGACTTGCGGACGCCCTCCCCGCGATTAAAGGAAAAGCGGCCACGGTCAGCAGTCGATTGTTCCGCTCGCTAACGCTTACTCCACAAACGCCGGCTCTCCGTGCTGGTTTATCCCCCATCGCCCCCAGCAGCCATAAACGCCCGGGAGACGAAGTGTCAGCGCGACCGTCTGTGCCTCGAATCCGCGTACATTACATAATCCCGTCAGGATTGTGTTAAGTACGCTCCGTCAGTGAATTGCGGACGTCCTACCTCGAAACTCCCTGGCGAGTCGGCGGCAGGAAAGGGTATAAATATATATCAGGGAAGCAGCGGCTCTCGCCGCTGCGGGTGCTTTAGATATTGGTTAAATCGCTGATTTTTGGCACCTTTGTATTGGCTCCGAGGTTACTATTTGCTACCTCTCAACCCAAAACTTGTAAACTTAGGCTATGCCCCAATTCCGTCCATCCATACTCGTCAGTGACGCCTACGGTTCCGCAGGCAATACCACCTGGTATCATAGGGACGGCAAGTGCTATACCCGGAAGCGTTCGCATCCCGTCTATGGCGGTACTGCGGGCCAGTTGGAGCATCTGGACGTGCATCGCAGGGCATTGGCCGCTTGGAGGACTGTTCCCCACTCTACACAACTCGTCTGGAATCGTCTCGCGGCGGAGGTGGAACCGCGTCGGCCTCCTTTCTATCACCGGGCTCATATCTCCGGCCAGAATCTCTTAGTGTCTGCTTATCATGGATTCTTCACGCTGGGAGACGAGCATCTTCCCGAACCACAGCGTTTCGACTCCTTCCCTCCTTTCGCCATCCGGCTGTCTGATGCCATTGTGGGTGATACCGGTGTCGGAGTGTTATCGTTTGCTTGCGAAGATTCAACTGACGGAGCCTGGGCGTGGATGTCATCCGGGTATGCTTCGGAATTATCTCGCTGATGAACTCTGTGGAACAGATCCGGTCCACGTCAGGATACCCGATAATGTTTCCCGGGCCGGTGCCGCCTTGAACCGGTACCAGGTACACTGCCGTTTCATCCTTCTGGACACCGTGACCGGCTACCGCAGTCAGTACCAGAAGGAATCTTTCCTAATTGAGTGTGTGTAGAAAGAGCTATTGATCCCCGGCCAGAATGTAACTGGTATTCTTGCTACCTTCCTCTCCTTTCACCAAGATTCCCTTCTCAATCAAATCATTGATGTCACGAAGGGCGGTGGCTTGCGAGGTCTTGCAGATTTTTGCCCACTTCACGGTTGTAAGTTTGCCGTCGAATCCATCCCATAAGCGGTTCACGACCTTGACTTGGCGCTCATTCATCGCCACGTCACGATGCTCCTGCCAGAACATGGACTTCTTCACTACGCGACTGACGATGTCCATGCTGCGTTCCATTGCATCCTTCAGTGTCTGAAGGAACCACTCGAGCCACAGGGTAATATCAACATCTCCTATCGTGGTGCTTTCCAGTGCATCGTAGTAGCCGTTCTTATTCCTAAGAATTTCAGCTGACATACTATAGTAGCGATGAGGCATCCCGTCAGCCCTGGCCAGCAGCATATCGGTGATGGTCCTTGTCAGACGGCCATTTCCGTCATCAAACGGATGGATGGCAACGAACCACAGGTGAGCGATGGCTGCTTTCAGGACAGGATCGGTATTGTTCTCATTATTGACCCAATCCAAGTACAGGGCCATTTCCTTGGGAACATCCGCCGAAGCCGGGGCTTCGTAGTGAACCTTTTCCTTTCCAGATGCCCCGGAGACAACTTGCATGGGTTCTTCTCCAACCCTCCAACCTGCCACCGTTATCGGATGAATACCGCTACGCCCCGTGGGGAACAAAGCGGCATGCCAATTGAACAGACGCTGTTCGGTCAGCTCCTCGGAGTAATTGCGGACGGCGTCAATCATTACCTGAACTACACCTTCGGTATAGTGATCCGGCTCCGGGAGACCTTCCGTGGGAATACCGAGATGCCTCGCTACCGATGAACGCACCCTGTCTGCATTCAACAGAATTCCTTCTATCTCATTGGATCTGATAACGTCTTCAGTCATTACGTCCAGAGACGTCTTGGATTGAATATCAAACCCCAGGCCGCCCATCATACCGGCGATTCGACCTTCCAAAAGACGCACTTCGGAAAGCAGGTTCAGTATTTTGTCGGACTCCCAACGGAATCTGGGCCAACCGGGGTATTGCCATATGTAGTACGGTCTCATATCTCGCTCATTTTTCTGCAAAAATAAGCAAATGAAGCGAATCTTACGACTATTCTCTTCAAATTTTGATTAGAATGTGGGTGTGATTCACTTCGTCTACCATAACAAATAGGGCAGTTACCTGCATAAAAAACCCTCTGTAATCAAATGACTGCAGAGGGTTCGGATTAGGGTAAGCAAGGCTTCTGCCCTGCTCTTTGGCTACTCACCCGCGGTTCAGATGACGGAAGCCAGCATGATGCCGGACTTCTCGCTGGTGGCGCTGTTCACGAAGTAGTAATGGAAGAACACCTTGGGAGCGCCGGCACCCAGTGCTCGAAGATGCCGCAGTGCGCGCTGCAGTCGTATACTCTCTTTTCAGCTCGCGCAAGGCCTTGGGCGTCGACGAAAGAGCCTGGCCTGAAGACGTCCTTGTCCGCGTGAAGAAGGGCAAAGACGGGAAGGTCTCCAATACTCCGGTGCACTGTCTTGTCGTGTGCCTTAAATCAGAGCTTATGGAGGCACTTATGCAAAGGCGGACGATCAGACCGCGACGGGAGCCTTGATGGCGGGCCAGGGGTCGTAGCCTTCGAGGGTGAAGTCTTCGTACTTGAAATCGAAGATGGACTTCACATCGGGGTTGATGCGCATTGTCGGGAGCGGGCGGGGCTCACGGGAGAGCTGCTCGCGGACCTGATCGAAATGGTTCAGGTAGATGTGGGTGTCGCCGGTGGTGTGGATGAAGTCGCCGGGCTTCAGGCCGCAGACCTGGGCTATCATCATCGTCAGCAATGCGTAAGAGGCTATGTTGAAAGGGACTCCGAGGAAGGTGTCGGCGCTGCGTTGATAGAGCTGGCAGGAGAGCTTTCCTTCGGCCACATAGAACTGGAACAGGCAGTGGCAAGGCGGAAGGGCCATCTTGTCAACCTCTCCGGGATTCCAGGCGGTGACGAGCATTCGCCTTGAATCAGGATTGTTCTTGATCATATTCACCACCTGTGTGAGCTGGTCGATGGATCGGCCGTCTGGTGCCGGCCAGGAGCGCCATTGGTGGCCATAGACAGGGCCAAGGTCACCGTTCTCGTCGGCCCATTCGTCCCAGATGGAGACACCGTGGTCCTTGAGATACTTGATGTTGGTGTCGCCGGAGATGAACCACAGAAGTTCATAAATGATAGATTTCAAGTGAACTTTCTTGGTGGTCAGAAGCGGGAAACCTTCGGAGAGGTCGAAGCGCATCTGGTAGCCGAAGACGCTTTTGGTGCCTACGCCGGTGCGGTCATGCTTGACCACACCATCGTTCATTATATGACGCAGAAGATCCTGATACTGTTTCATTTGTAAATATATTCAATTGTTATGGCAACTTCGATGCTTCGGCACTTCGAGAAACTCGATGACCGATGTTGGGAGGTCGCTTCGACAGGCTCAGCGACCGAAAATCAGCGACCGATGTTGACGATAGTGACAAAAAAAGGCTGGTTGCTGAGCCTGCGGTTGCTGAGCTTGTGAAGCATCGAAGCGTACCAGCCTTGTATCATTGTAAAACCAACTATTTCCTGACCGAGAACGCCCAGATGATGGCCTCGCTGAAGGTCTCGCCCGGACGAAGCACGGTCGTAGGGAACTCAGGCTTGTTCGGCGAATCAGGGCAGTGCTGGCACTCGATGGCCACACCCTCATAGTCGTGGTAGCCACGTCCGCACTTGCCGGCAGGACAACCCTCAAGCCAGTTGCCGGTGTAAATCTGGACGGCTGGCTGAGTGGTCAGAACCTCAAGCTGACGGCCGCTCTCCGGAGAGTACAGCTGAGCCGCCGTCTGAAGCTGACCAGCCTCATAGTCGTTGATCATGAAGCAGTTGTCATACCCCTTACCATAGTTGAGAGCCGGGAAGTCAGCCTTGATCTCCTCACCGATTTTCTTGAACTCCCTGAAATCCATAGGTGTACCTGCAACCGGGTCTGGCTCTCCTACAGGAATCAAGGTCTCGTCAGTCGGCAGATAGACCTCGGCGTTGAGTTTCAACTCGTGATCAAGGATATTCCCGTTCCCCTCGCCATTCAAATTGAAATAGGCGTGGTTGGTAAGGTTCACGACAGTTGCCTTGTCGGTCTGCGCCGTGAAAGTCAGTTTGAGAGCGTTGTCCTCGCTCCACTCGTAGTGGGCGACAACCTTCAGATTGCCGGGATAACCAGCCTCACCGTCCTGCGAAAAGTACTGGAACTCAACGGCTTCCCCCTCGACGCGGCTGTCCCACACCTGATTCTGGAATCCTTCCGGGCCGCCGTGCAGATGATTAGGGCCATTGTTGACCGGCAATGAATATTCCACCCCGTCGAGCGTGAACTTTCCGAGGGCTATGCGGTTGGCGTAGCGTCCAGGGCACTTTCCGGCGCAAGGGCCGTCGGCGAAATAATCCTCCGGCTTGGTGTAGCCAAGAACCACATCGGCGATCTTTCCGTCCTTGTCCGGCACGGCGATCGACACGATTCCGGCACCTATGCTTGAAAGGCGAACGAACGCGCCGCTTTCATTCTCAAGAGTATAAAGGAATATCTCCTTTCCGTCAGGGGACGTGCCCCAAAGTTCCTTGGTGATCTTCATATTCAGTGTTATTTTAGATTGTCAAGATATGGCAGGACATTCTCCACAGGAGCGTCCTTCATTATCACTTTCTTCTCGGAATCAAGCACATACAACGACGGAATAGCCCGCACATTATAGGTGACATCGGAGCGGATTATGTAGCTCTGGTCGTAGCCGTTGTACCAGTTCTTCGGATAGACGGAGGCATATTCACGCCACTTGTCCAATTCCTCGTCAATGTAAACATTCACCACAGCAAGCCTTCCCGAGGCCACCAAAGCGGCAATCTTTCCGTCCGAAGTCAGGCTCTCTATGATTTCCTTGCAGGCCGGGCAGCCCGGATTGGTGAAAAACAGCAGCGTCGTCTCTGCCTTGATTCCATAAAGTGTATGCCTCTTACCAGCAAGGTCAGTGAATATAAAATCAGCGGCCGGCGACCCTATCATATTCAAAGAGCACATCTGGGTTTCAAATGAATATGACGGCTTCAAATCAGGGTCAGAATATTCAGAGACAGCGAGGCGTGAGACGTACGGCAAATAAAGATCCTCGTTGCGCACAGGCGAGTTCGGGTCGTAGAGGTACTTGGGAACCATCTTTTCGAAGAATCCGAAGACATTGGAGGAGGTGTCGGCCGTCTGGAACTTTTCCACCTTGTCGAAAAATCCGGCCATAGCCTTTCTACCGAAATCTATCGGACAAGCATTCTCCAAAAAGGTCACGAATGTACCCAACGCCTTTTCCACATCATCGGCCAGAACACCGTTAACCACGTTGGAATCACACGGATAGGTCTGGCTCAAGAACTTGTTCCAGTAGTTCGAGATGACATATTCAGCCTTCTCCCGAGGTTCGACAATCACCGCCGGCGGCTCAGGCATAGGCGGAAAGGCGTGCGGTTGAAAAGCGGTGTCCTTTCCGTTTCCACGACCTCCGCACCCCACCATCAGCAAGGCGCAAATAATTGTCAATGAATATGTCAGAGCACGTCTCATGTCCTAATCATTCTTTTCCAACAGGCTTTGGGAGATGTTGATGATGAAGTCACCCATCTTCTCAAGCTCCTGCACTATGTCGATGTAGAACACTCCTGTCTGGTAGTTGTAGCCTTCCTTCTCGATGTTGACGATGTGCTCCTCGCGCAGGCTGTTGCGGTACTCGTTGATGTTATATTCAGCGTCCTCGGCGTTGGATATGTCCTTGAGGAAGAGGGCAGAGGATTCGAGATTGTCAACCATTGCCTTGAAGGCCACGTCCAGAAGATCGAGCATCCTGTCAAGCCTCTTGACCATCTCGTCATCGAAGGTCTTGCCGTGGTCAAGGGCGCGCTTCATCATCCTGCCGATGGCCTCGCCGGAGTCTCCGATGCTTTCCAGCTCGCCGATCACCCTGTACATCGACTTGATTCTCAATGCGGAGACAGCGCTGATGTCACCCTTGGACACCTCGTTCAGGTAGGAAGCGATCTCATATTCAATCTTGTCCGTGATGCTCTCGTACTTGACAAGTTTCTCATTGACGGACTCAAGTTCGGATTGGGTCTTGGCGCTCACCGCACTGCGGATGAAGCCGACCTCCCGGCAGCATATTTCCGCAAAATGAATGATTTCCTGCTTGGCCTCGTCGAGGGAAAGTTCCGCCGTGGAAAGAGGTCCGCCTTGAATGAACTTGAGGCGATAAACCTCCTCCTCTCCCTTAGGGGTAGGGATGATCCTGTTGACCGCTTTGACGAGCTGAGGGATGAACCAGACGAGAATCAGGGTCGTGGAAAGGTTGAAGACCGTGTGCAGGATGCATATTCCGTAAAGCATCGAGTTCTGCTGCTCGGGTGAGAAACCTCCTGCGGCGGTCGTTCCGTCGAACAGGGAGACAGGGTTCTCGAAGCCTATCGCGGTGGTCATCGAGGCGATGATCCTCATCAACGGGTTGAAGAACACCAAAGCCAGGACTACGCCGATCACATTGAACAGGGTGTTGGCGATGGCCGTCCGCTTGGCCGAATAGTTCGCCACGGCGGCGGCGATGTTGGCGGTGATCGTGGTTCCGATGTTGGCTCCCAAGACCATCGCGGCGGCCATCTCGAAATTGATCCAGCCGTTCGCCACAAAAACCATCGTCAGAGCAAGGGAGGCGCTGGAGGCCTGCACTATCACGGTTATCAATGCACCAACAAGGGTGAATATGATCACGGAGAAAAAGCCGTAGCTGGTCAGGTTCTTCACAAGAGCCAGAACCTCAGGATATTGGTTCAGGTCCGGCACCGAGTTCTTCATTGTGGCGAGACCTATGAGCAGGAACGCGAATCCGATGATGAACTCACCGATGTTGCGGTTCCGGTTGCTCTTGAGGGTCATCATGAAGAAGCCAAGGGCGATGAACGGAACCGCGAACGCTCCGATGTCATAGCTGAATCCGAACAGGGAGATCATCCACGCCGTGAGCGTCGTTCCGATGTTCGCCCCCATGATCACCCCTATGGCGTTGCCAAGGGCGAGCAGACCGGCGTTGACCATGCTGACGACCATCACGGTCGTTCCGCTTGATGACTGGATGAGGGCAGTGATGACAATACCCGTGATGATACCTTTGAAGGTCGTTGACGTCATCGACGCCAGAAACGATCGCAGCTTGTCACCCGCCGCCTTCTGAAGACCCTCGCTCATCATGGTCATTCCATACAGGAACATGGCCATCGCTCCGAGCAGGGTAAGAATCTGTAGAAAAACCTGCATCTATCTTCTTAAGAATATTCCTACAAATTTACTCAAAATTCTTTTTGGTATTTAAATGATTTCAATAAAAATGAGAAGACTTTCACTAATGTGTCTGTGAAATACACTCGTCTGAAAATCAATGAATCAAGCGATTGTCTTTAGTTAGACTACACCAAAGGGAATCATTTAATTCGTTACTGTTCAGACATTTACAAAACACCAAACAAAATGCAGAGAGACCGGCTTGTCAAGGATGATGGTGCGTCCGGTGTCGGACAAAGAACCGGTGCGGGTGTCTCGGCGGAAAATCTGGTTGCAACCGCTGTCACGGCAGCAACCAACTTTCTTCTGTTGAAACAGATTCTTCTGGAAGTTCTAAATCCTCACAATTTCGGCATGTGGTAAAACTTAATGAAATAAGTTAGAGTAAAAATAAATAATTCTTCATACAACAACCACGATCAGGAGGTTCTACAAATTTATTTTCAGCATTAGCGAGTAGTCAGAACCTCATAAAGCTACTGCTGATGCATCTTTGGCATTTACAAAAGTAGTAGAAAGTCCAAGAAAAGCAACAAAAAGAACTTGCCTTGTGATAAAAGCCTTGTGATAAAATCACTATATTCGCAGATGACTTTTGAATATGATCTTATGGCTAAGACTGGTATCAAGATATTTACTGTAATTCTTCTCGCATTGACCAGCTTCAAATCCAGCGCGCAGTTCTCGCTGACGGGGAATGATCCGGCGGCGCTGCGGTGGAGGCAGATGGAGACGGAGAACTTCAGATTGATCTTCCCGAAAGGAGAGGACTCACTGGCAAGGGTTTACGGGACGGAGCTGGAGGTGGCGCGGCTAAGGATAACAAGATCATCAGGTTACCTTATCGGGCAGAGTTACAAGGGGAAGATGCCGGTCGTGCTGCACAGCCGCTATGTGCTGCCGAACGCTTCGGTCACATGGGCGCCGAAGAGAATGGACATATTCACAGTCAACGATCCTTATGAGCCAATGGCGATGCCATGGGTGCGGAATCTGGCGATCCATGAGGGGCGGCACGCGGCGCAGATGCAGTTCGGGGCGGACAGAGGCAACAAGGCGCTGCATTGGCTTTTCGGAGAAATGGCGGCCGGAGCTTTCGCTGGAATATACCCGGGACCGGCGTTTCTCGAAGGCGATGCGGTGGTGGCGGAAACGGCGCTCAGTCGGAGCGGACGTGGAAGACAGGCCTCGTTTCTTGAATATATGAGGCCGGCTTTCGACTGCGGCGACCGGCGGGACTACTACAGATGGTTCTATGGATCAAACAAGAACTATACACCTGATTATTACAGGGTTGGCTATATGCTCATCGCCGGGACGAGAGTATTCTTCAACGATCCTCTTTTCACTCAGGAATATTTTGACCGGGTTGTCCGCAAAGGCTGGCTCTTCAATCTCCAGAAGACCGTAAAGGCCGCCAGCGGAAAAAGTTTCAATGAATCTTTCCGGATCATAGAGGAGAATTTCCAGCAGCTTTGGAATGTTGAGACTGCACTCAGGGAGCCGTTCATGCCGTCAAGGCAGGTCAGCCGGACACCTTCGATGCACACGGAGTACAAAGGGGCTGTCACAGTTGATGGTTCGGGAATATATTCCCTCAAGTCAGGGATGGCCACCGCCAACAGCCTCGTTCGACTGGACGCCTCGGGTAATGAAAAGAGAATCAGGTCTTTCGCCTCCTACACGAGCAGCCTCTTCCTCGATTCAGAAAGTCAACGAATATTCTGGAGCGAATCCGTGGCGGGGCGTCGGTGGAACCTCGGCGGAAGCTCGCGGATTCGTTATGTGGATCTGACAAAACCGAGGAAAGTCCATGATCTGACAAAAAAAGGAAGGTATTTCAATCCGGCACCGGCACCTGACGGAAATGTCATCGCCGCCACTGAATATCCTTACGCGGGAGGATCGCGGATTGTTCTGCTGGACACCACTGATGGATCCGTCAAGGAATCGTTCATCGCTCCGGACTCGCTTCAGTTCACGGAGTCGGCCTGGATCGGAGACAGGCTTTTTGCGGCAGGATTGTCGGAGAACGGAATGGGAGTCTATGAGATTGTCGGACGGATGGCCAACGGCAAGGCGGCTCTCCGTCAATTACTTGGCCCTCAACCCGTCACCCTCTCACATTTTCGCACCGTTCCGGCTGTTGGATCTGCGGTTCGACAGGACTCACCGAACTTCGGAATGTCCGGCAAAGAAGAAACCTTTAACTCAGGTCACTTCGACAGGCTCAGTGACCGGTCGCCGGGCCATCAGTCCGGCAATGCTCGGGGAACGGAACAGGATCGGGCGCCGAGCCTGTCGAAGCGCCCGGTTTCTGAAGGAACACAACTGTCTTTTCTATGCGACAGGACTGGAGTGACGGAGCTATATTCATTGGACGTGGAGAACCTGACACTGCGGCGGCTGACCTCGACACGCTACGGGATCAGCTCACCGGTGTTCAAGGCTGACACGCTGTATTACAGTTCGTTGGCGGCATCGGACAGACCTCGAGACTACAAGCAAGGACGGATGATGTACGCCACAGCGGTAAGCGACCTGCCGATTACCGAAGTCCGCTACGAGGATATTCATAAATACCCTGTCGCAGACGCGCTTACAGCGCAGGAAACCGCCCTTGGCGACTCAATCGCCGTTGCCGCGGAGGTAAAATTTTCGCAACCGGAAAGATATTCAAAGATCAGACTCCCGCATATTCATTCCTGGGCGCCGGTCTATTTCAACTACGACAACGTCGAGTCCATAAGCGGTGACGATTACTACAAGACCGCCTCGCTTGGCGCCACCGCCATGTTCCAGAACCTGCTCAGCACCGGCTACGGAATGGTAGGCTATGGAGCTCATGAGGATCCGTACAAGGACGGGGATTGGAGACATTCCGGACACTTCAAGTACATATTCACAGGTCTTTGGCCGGTGATAGAGTTCTCCGCCGACTTCAATGACAGAGCCGCGATGGACATTCAGAAAATCCAAGTCTCGAAGGAAAAGATGTACAGGCTTTACAACAAAGGCACTCTGACCGACAAGCCTTATTTTGAAGGAGGGTTGAAAGTCTATATTCCGTTCAATTTCTCGTCAGGCGGCATCAACCGGGGA
>UQUJ01000048.1 GCA_900544195.1 uncultured Alistipes sp.
CGGCCGGATGAGAGGTTTTGTTAGACTTTTGTTCATACTGCTTTTGATTTAGATAGGTGATGAGATATGTTGTCCTATTCCTTATATATTTATATATTTAGGAATCCTTAAAAGATTACCAACTTGTTCCTTTATCGCTTGCTTACAGCGGGCGGCCTGTGAAGAGGCTCACGATGCGCTGCCAGAGCGTGCGGCGCGGCGGCGGATCGGGCGGCGTGCGTCCCCTGTCCTCGGGCGGAGGGTTCTCGAGCGGAAGGCTCTCGGGATGAGGGTTGCCCCCGGGGGTCACTCCGTACCGCTCCAGCTCGATGTCGATCATCTCGCGGACGGTGTCGAGCAGTTGCATGCGGTCTTCCGAGAACTGCCGCGCCTCGGCGGATCTCCGCCGCTCTTCAGGCTGTATCTTTCTTTCTGTCCCGTTCATAGGGCATCATGTTTTTGATTCCGCCAACACTTTTGCAAGCGGGTGCAAATGAGGCCTGTCTCCGGCTCTGCCTCGCGTTGCCGAGCCTGCTGCAAAATCACCTTTTGCAAGCGGGTGCAAAGGAGGCCTGTCTCCGGCTTTGCCACACGTTGCTGAGTCTGCTGCAAAAATACGGGTGAAATTCGGTAATGGGACTATGCTAATCGGACAAAAAACTATTCTAATCGGACATTCTGCATCCGCCCCGACTATTCTAATCGGACATTTTATGCCTGTAACTTGCTGATAATCAGAGAAACCCATGAATAGTTTTTACTTTTTCAAGAAATGGGCTTTTTTAGGCCTCAAAGCAAGCTCGTTTACCCACCGAGCCTCCCCCCCAGACTGTCTGAAAAGTCCTTGCAAGACTGAAATTGTTCGTATCCCCATACACGACCTAAAACGAATTCTTGATTCTCGCGAAGGAATGTTTAACTTTTAAGACAGTCTCCCCCAGCCCAGCCTATGGTTCTGATAACTATCCAACCATCGAAGCAATCAGAAACTAGCAGAGAATGAAGGCATCCACCTTGCGATGAATGCCTTGTTATATTCAATGAAGATATTCTAGAACGTGAAACTCAGACCGCCTTGGAAGGAGAACTGCCATGAGCGAGCTTTGTCAGAGGTGAAGACATCCGTGCTGCCGTCGTGAGTGTCGCGGCGGATGTTGACTTCGCGGTAGTTGTCGGTGATGAAATAGTGTACGGAAGGGATTGCGCTTAGCTCGAAACGCCATATTCGGAAAGAGACGGCGAAGCCCGCGTCCGCGGTGAGACTGAACCTGTTGTTGAGGGTCATGTATTTTTCGGTTCTCACGCCCGTGCTTCCGATGGAACCTGTTCCGTGAGGCTCCTCTTTCGCTCCGAAAATGTAGCCGGGAGTCAATCCTCCGAAGAATTCGATTCGGTTCAACAGCCCGGACAGAAACTGCCCGAAAACAGTTCCGGCATCCGGATTTGTGCCGTAATAGTATTTATTGTGGTAGGACCCCCAGGCTATGTTCTCAGCACCCTGACGCACGGATTCCTTGAATGTGCGCTTGCCGCTGCGCCAAGCCAGATAGAGGGGAACTCCAAGGTGCTCATCAATCTCATAGTTCTTGAACATCCATTGCGCTCCGGTCCGGAATCCCAGACCGTTGTCGAAGAATCGTCCATAGGTCAGAGTCATCACTGTCTCATCGCTGGCGCTTGATCGTTCGATCGGCATCCTTACTCCAGCCGCGAACCTGATGTCCTGATTGTCAGAATGCACCTTCTGTGCGGATGCCACGCTTCCCGTCAGCGAGATCACCGCCAACACCACAAGTAACTTTTTCATTTCATTGATAGTTAGTCAGGCCTCCAACCTATCCAAAGAATATGCCAGAGGCAATCCGTGGTTTGTCCGGTGAGAAGCCTTCCTGCCGGAGAAAATGAACGTAATATGCAATTTATCCGGCGGAATAGGAGTCCTGCCGGACAAAGCGATTCCCTAAAGGTCAGTGACAGGGGACAGACGAAGCACTGGCGTGGTTACCAGATTGCCAGGGCTGTTTACTTGACTTTCAGCGGCAGGGGAGTGAGGTCGGAGTCTGATGAAGAGGAGCCGAGGAGGATGGTGAAATCTCCCGGCTCGACGGACCACTTCTCGGAGACACCCCAGCACTGGAGCATCTCAGGTGTGATGTCGAACTCGACCTTGGTGCTTTCACCGTTCTTGAGGCTGATGCGACGGAATGCTTTCAGCTCCTTGACCGGACGGGTCACGGAACCATATTCGTCACGGATGTAGAGCTGAACCACATCATCGCCGTCGTACGGGCCGTTGTTGGTGACGGTCACGCTGGCTTTGAGCGATTCGGAGACTCCGATTTCTGATTTTGAGAGCGTTGCGTCTGAATATTCAAACGTGCTATAACTCAATCCGTAACCGAATGGCCAAAGGGCTCCGGTCTCGTTGGTGGCGAACAGGCGGGAATATTGCGAATGCTTATAGTTGTAAACAGTCTGGACCTGTCCTACGTTGCGAGGCACGGTCACCGGCAGCTTGCCGGAAGGGTTCACCTGACCGGTCAGCACCTCGGCGATAGCCTGTCCACCCATCTGGCCTGGCTCCCAGACGTTCAAAATGGCGTTGGCGTTGTCCTTCGCCCAGCCGACGCTGAGAGCCCTGCCGGTCATCAGCACGACAACGGTCGGCTTTCCGGAAGCCTCAACGGCCTCCAGAAGCTGTTGCTGCATCCCCGGAAGGCTGAGGTCGTCACGATCGCAGTTCTCACCGCAGGTGCGACCGAAAGCTGAATATCTCTGCGAATTCTCACCGACCACTACGATGTTAACGTCAGCCGCAGAGGCCTTGAAACGAGCCATCTGGACACCTTTTGCATTGACATTCGAGATCTTGCCACCGAAACATAGCGTGTCGATCGAGACGTTAGGCATAGCGGCCTTGAGACCGTCCAGAACCGTGATGACATTATCGTCTGATTGCGGCACTGCCCAGTCACCGAGAATGGTCTGGCTGTCAGCGTTCGGCCCGACGACGAAAACCCGGCGTGGATTCTTCAGCGGAAGCGTTCCGTCATTCTTCAGCAGCACAAGTCCCTGACGAGCGGCCTCAAGTGCGGTTTGGCGATGTTCGGCCGCACCGTCCAGAACCTCTGGAATCTCCGGCACAGGATGCTCGAAGAGTCCAAGGGCGAATTTCACGGACAGAATCTTTCCGGCGGCCTGGTCGATACGAGGTTCAGGAATCCTGCCTGACTTCACAGCGGCCACAACAGTCTCGAAATATTTGTCTCCCTGCATGTGCATGTCAATACCAGACTCCACGGAAACTACGAATGCCTCGGTCGAGTCCGGTACCCAATGATGCATGGAATGAAGCCTCTCAATGTCCATCCAGTCACTGACCACGAATCCGTCGAATCCCAATTCATCACGAAGCAAATCATTGAGCAGCCACTTGTTACCGTGGCATGGAATCCCGTTGATCTCGTTATGTGCCGCCATCACCGTCCCGACTTTAGCGTCACGGATCGCCGCCACAAACGGAGGCAGATAAAGCTCACGCAACTTGCGCTCGGAGATGTCCATCGGCGCTGCGTTCAGTCCACCGGCCGGCTCGCCACCCGCGATCAGATGCTTGGCGCAAGCCACCACGTGATTCCCTGAATATTTCCCGTCACGCCCTTGAAATCCCCAGATGGCATATTTCCCCATCTCGGAAGTCAGCAGCGCATCCTCGCCGAACGTCTCGCCCATCCTTCCCCAGCGGGCGTCACGGGCGATGTCCAGATTAGGAGCGAATGTCCAGAACAACCCCCTCTGACGCATCTCAAGCGCGGTTTCCTCTCCGATCTTCTCCATCAGTTCCGGATTGAAAGTGGAAGCCATGTTGATGTTCGTAGGATAGACCGTGCACCCTTCGATCAGCGCGTTCCCGTGGATCGCGTCGATCCCCAGCAGCAGCGGAATCCCCAGCCGGCTCTCCTGAGCCAACTTCTGAAGCGCCACAGCCTCCGTGGAAGTCATCACGTGCAGGAACGCTCCCGCTTCCCCTCTGCGGACTTTATCGGACAAATCCTTGTTGCCCAGGTTCTCGTCGGTAGCGTCGATGTTCTTGCGAGCCGATCCCTTTCCCGGCTCCACATAACACGGAGCCACATACTGGCACATCTGTCCGACCTTCTCCTCAAGGGTCATCTCCTTCAAAATCAGTTGTACCCTCTCCTCCGCAGGCAACGAAGCGTCCCGCCAGTCTTTTCTGGCGCACGACATCACCACCGCAGCAAGTCCTAATACTATCGCGATTCTTTTCATATTCAATAATAAACTCTTTTTGCCGCGAGGCGCTTCCCCCGAGGGGCTATTCACCCGGGAAGGGCGCGAAGCGCAGGTCCCTCGGAGGTATGCGCCTCGCGGCAAAACCTAACTGTTATAAAGCGGCAATAGCCAACTATAGTAAAGTTTCAAAAATCAAACTATCTAACAGAGACAACAACCTTCTCTCCGACGCCAACCTTCCCCGCTGACAGACAGACCATTCCGTCCTCGTAGGTCCAATCCTGAACGGCGGCGCCGTTAAGCGAAACCGAAGCCGGGCGCGAATCCCTCTGGATGCGGAAGGAATATTCCCGCTCCGAAGGCATTCCCTTGAACGATCCCTGAACCGGGTTCACAACAACCTCTACACCGCCATCCCTCTCATGCGACTCGAACAGCGTCGAGGCGATACCGCCGTTCTCATATTCATAAGACTCTCCGTCATCGTCAAGCATCGTGTACGCGCTGTCCCCGTGAGGATAGACCTTCAGGATGACGCGGTCGAACGGACGCGCGCCAAGATATTCAACATCAGGCTGTGTCGGGATGATCGCGCCCTCGCGGATGAAGAGCAGCCCCGCGCGGTTGGAAGGATATTCACGAGTGAAAGTCTCCCCCTTGCTGACAATCTTCTCGCCGCTCCAGGCGTCCGTCCAGGTTCCCTTCGGCAGGTAAATCTCGTTAGTGAATATTCCCACGCAGAAATTGTCGCCGAACATGTACTGGTAGGTCATATCGTCGCAGTTGCGGTCCTCAGGGAAGCACAGCGGCATCGAACGCACGATCGGCATACCGTTCTGCGCAGCCTCAAGCGCCATAGAGTAGATGTATGGAGCCAATGAATATCTCAGCTTTACGTAGAAACGGTAGATGTCCTGCTCTTCTTTCGCATAGTAGAACGGATGCATCATCGAGAACCAGCTGTTGATCTGCACCCAAGGCAGGAACAGACCGAAATGAAGCCCCTGCATCTCAAGCTCGCGCGGAACGCTCATCACGTCGCAGGAGGTGTTGAGGAATCCGCTCATGCCGAGGTTGAGCTGGTCGTACAGAGCGGTTTTGCCGCCGCCGTTGTCGCCGGAGGTCGAAGCTGTCCAGCGCTGGGTTCCGGACCAACCGCCGCAGTAGTGATGCCAGGTACGCTTGCCGTTGTACTTGCGGCCAAGCTCACGCATCTGTTTCGGGAGAAGGACCTGGTTGAGGTTGTGCATCTCCTTGTCGGTGCGTCCGTTGTAATATTCCCAGTTCGTGTGGTTGTCGATCGTTCGGGCAGGATCCAGCTTGAATCCCTCCACACCCTGATCCATGAACACGGTCAGGTGATCCATCCAATGCTCCTGGCCGGAAAGCTTGCCGCCCGTGCGCTCGGCGATGATGTCCTCCTCCTGGATGCTGAGGTCATACTCCTCGCAGAGCCAGAGTCCGAGGTGGAAGCCCATGGAGCGCAGCTTGCCGATGAAGAGGCGGTTGTGCATCGTCTTAGGGTACTGATCCTGAAGCCAGTAAGGTTCCGGAGAGAACCTGTCGTAGTTCCATTTCTTCTTGGTCGAGAAGTCGTAGCGCTTCTCCATCCACTGAGGCTCAAGCCAGAATACGTCGCAAGGCACGTCGAACTGACGGAAGCGCACGGCGTCGTTGAGTATGTCGAACTGCTCCTCGCGCATGTTCGGTCCGAAGCAGAGTCCGTAGGCCCATTTCGGCAGGACATAGGTACGGCCCGTGACGAGGGTATATTCATTAAGGATTGCAGGCATGTCCTTGCCCATCATCAGGAAGAAGTCGGCCTCGTCGAAGGTGTTGATAATGTTGAACTTGCTCTTCTGCTGGTTACCGATGTCGAAGAAACTTTTGCGGGTCGAGTTGTTGTAGACGCCCCAGCCGCGCGAGCTCATCATGAACGGCATCGGTATCTCGGTCTGCTGGTAAGTCGTCCACATTCTGAGGAATTCGCCCCTGTGCTGGATGTGGTCGCGGCTGGTACTGCCGCCGCCGTAGAAGCGCTCGCCGTCCTCCATGCTGAAGCTGAGGATGCTGACCGCGTCCGCAGCCGGAATCTCGTGCTTGTCAACCTCTCCGAATTTCCCGTTGTCGTCGCCGATGATGCCTCCGCCGTTGTCAGCGACCTTCAGATCGGCGTATTTCTCGTTGATGAATGACCTCATCTCGCCGCAGAGCCCTTCCTTCTCAGGCAGGAACCTAACCTCACGGATCACCTTCCCGCCTTTGGCATCCTTCACGGTCATCACTCCCGTCTTCTTGTTGATGGCCAATGAATATTCCGGAGTCTTCAGCGTCCAGACTCCTCCCTTGTCGGAAATGTCGGTCTTGACCTCACTCCAGTCGGTCTTGATGAGCTCGTAGCGCTCCATCAGGGACTCGGTGAAATCCTTCCTCGGAGACACCTTGATCCTGAATATGCTCTCGGAGCATGCCTCCACACTGACCGTGAGGCCATCATTGATCTTAACTTTGTGGGCCGGGTTCGCCTGGGCGAGAAGAGTCATCGCGCAGCAGGCGACGGCAAGCAGAATTTTCTTCATTCGTCGTTGTGGTTTTAATATATTCACAACAAAGTTACGAGTTTTTTCATTGACACACTCTTTCATTTTTGGCAGAATTACTTACATGGTTGCAATGGAATATAAAAGATTCCTTCTCTCTTATTTTTTTTAACGCTTACTAAATGACTGATTTACAGAGAATGATGTTTTTCCTGACTTTGGCAATGATTCACCCTACTTGTTTACACCTATGTACGAAGCTTCTTTCAAAGGCACGGAAAGGTGATGCACCCTGAAAAATCCGCGCTTTTTACAATATATTGATTATCAGAACGTAAGAAAAACGGAATTTTTAGGCTGTCAAAGTCAGGAACTCTCACCGAGACTTTTGTCTGGGGGCATGTACGCCTCTGACTTCTGAAGCCAGACCTCGCATATTCAAGAACAGGGTAAGAGCACATCGGTATATTCATATGTCGTCTAAGGTACGCACTTATCTTGTTCATTGACAATACTATCGCCGGTCTTGCAAGGAGAGGTAATCCTTGAGCGCATCGACATATTCATTGAAAGCCTTGACGCCTGTGTCGGTCGCGCGGCAGGTGGTGCAAGGCTTCTTGCCTTTGAAGCCCTTCTCTACCGTGATGTAGCCGGCCTCGCTGAGTTTGTCTATCTGTACGCTGAGGTTCCCGGCCGTGGCGCCCGTCTGCTTTCTGATGTAGACGAAATCCGCCTCCTCGACCCCGATGAGGATTGACATCACGGCGAGGCGGAGTTCGGAATGCAGCAGAGGATTCAGTTTTCTGAACATAGCCTACCGCCTTATGAGTTTGGCAATGGCTCCTCCGATGGTCATGATGACTCCACTGAAAAGCCATATCAGGCAGATCTGCGCACCCCCGTAGTTTGTGTAGAGGGCACCGAGCAGAACCACAAGCGCTCCGGAAGTGATGATCGGCCAACTCTTGATGACGATGCCTGTGGACAGTATCGTGAACCCGAACAAAGAGGTGATGAGGTAGGTGTCAAGCACAAAGGGGTTGACCGTGCAAGTGAGGATTGTCAGACAAACGGCAGTGATCCCAAAGGCGCACCAGATCAAGCCCACCGTCTTGTGGAGATAAGTTTTCGGAGCGCAATCATTTCTTTTTGAAATGAATATGGCAGCCGGCAATCCGATCGCCGGAATGAGGAACCACAAGTAATTCCAGATCGGATTTCCCGTCCCGTTCCACAATAGATAGATGATAGCCGAGACAAGCGTCAGTATCACACCCCAAAGGATGTAGTAAGTTCCTTGATTCTTCTCGATCGCCCGACAGTTTCTTGCCATTGTCTCGCTGATGATTTTCAGACTCTGTTCAGCGGAAAGATTGTTGTTTGTTTCCATAACATTTTGATTTACATTATTTTTCGCCATTAACAACTATGCGCTTTAACCTCAACGGCATTACAAATATAAATAAGTTTACAATATAAACCAAAATAACATCATTGAATATGATCAAAGATCAAGTGGACGTATACAGTGGGTCGCGCATCCGATTCTGCGGACAAGGCTGCAAAAAAGACTTTCCGAATTTTTGGTAACGTGCAAAAATTCGGGAAGTCCTTTTCGTTGGTGCCACCATGCAGATGGCGCTCTTATTCATCGACCGGGAATGTCGCTTCGACAAGCTCAGCGACCAGGCACGTGTACAACCCTGTGACCAATCCTCCAATCAAGTACGTGTCCAGGCATGTAATCAGGCATGTGTCCAGGCATGCGATCAGGCACGTGTCCGGTCCTGTGACCAGTCTTGCAATCAGGCACGCGTCCAGGTATGCGATCAGGCATGCGACCAGACACGTGTCCAGTCCGTAATCAATTAAGTGACCGAACCTGTGATCTGACCAGAGGCCAGAAGGCTCTGTGTGAAACCTTACGAGAGGCTCTTCGATGGCTGGTAAACTTTGTCGAACCTTTAGTTCTGCGACCGGTCAGTGCGACCTTACGCAAAGGTTAAGCTTCTGTCGGTGGAGGATAAGACTCTGTTTCACAACGGATTAAGCGATGGTCTTTAGTTGATAACGACTAAAGACCATCGCTTTTATAACTGATTTTCAATCACTTACGCGAGACGCTTTTCGAGACGCTCGCGGATGGCGGCGATGAAGTCGGCGGAGTTCTTTACCTGAGGAGTCACGCCTTCCATTAGGTTGGCGAGATCCTTGGTCACGATGCCGGCGTTGAGGGTGTCGAAGCAGGCGGCCTCAAGCTGGTCGGCATAGTTGACAAGCTCAGGAATGTTGTCCATCTCGCCTCTCTTGCGGAACGCGCCGCTCCATGCGAAGATCGTCGCGATCGGGTTCGTGGAGGTCTCCTCGCCTTGGAGGTGCTTGTAGTAGTGACGGGTCACGGTGCCGTGGGCGGCCTCGTACTCGTACTTGCCGTCAGGGCTGACAAGAACAGAGGTCATCATGGCAAGGGAACCGAAGGCCGTGGAGACCATGTCGCTCATCACGTCACCGTCGTAGTTCTTGCAGGCCCAGATGAAGCCACCCTCGCTGCGCATCACACGTGCGACCGCGTCATCAATAAGGGTGTAGAAGTACTCGATGCCGGCGGCCTCGAAAGCGTCCTTGTACTCTGCGAACACCTCCTCGAAAATCTCACGGAAACGTCCGTCGTACTTCTTGGCGATGGTGTCCTTGGTGGCGAACCAGATGCTCTGCTTGAGGTCAAGGGCGTACTTGAAGCAAGCGTGGGCGAAAGAACGGATGGAAGCGTCGGTGTTGTGCATTCCCTGGAGAACGCCGGGACCCTTGAAGGTGTGGACTATCTGCTCCTCCCTTTTGCCGCTCTCGCCTTCGAAGATGAGCTTGGCGACTCCCGGCTCCTCAACGCGGATGTCAACACTCTTGTAGACATCACCGTAGGCGTGACGGGCGATGGTGATAGGCTTCTTCCAGAACTTCACTGCCGGAGAGATGGAAGGGATGGTGATAGGTGTGCGGAACACCGTTCCGTCCAGCATCGAACGGATCGTTCCGTTCGGGCTCTTCCACATCTGATGCAGGTTGTACTCGGTCATACGCTTGGCGTTAGGAGTGATGGTGGCGCACTTCACGGCAACACCGTACTTCTTGGTGGCGTTGGCGGAGTCGATTGTCACCTGATCGCCGGTCTCGTCACGATGAACGAGGCCGAGGTCATAGTATTCTGTCTTCAGATCAACAAATGGAATGATAAGCTCATCCTTAATCATCTTCCACAGGATCCTTGTCATTTCATCACCATCCATCTCTACGAGAGGAGTGACCATCTGAATTTTTTTCATAACTGAATATTAAAAATTAAAGTGTTTTACGAATATGATTACCTGGGCACCTCAGGCCTGCGAGCCATAAAAATGGACGCAAGCCTAAAGTGAATATTTCCAACTACTTGTTCCTTTGGGCGGCGTAGAAGTTCATCAGGCAACCGTCGGCGAGAATCTCCCTCTCATCAGCGGTCAGATTCTGGAAGTAGAGATGAATGTCCTTCACACCTTCGGCGCTGATCACCTTGGCGTCAATCTCCTCCTTGCCCGAAAGGATGGCCTCACGGATGCCGGGAACATAGACGAAATCGCCGGCTACATATTCAAAAGGAGTCTCCTTTGAGATGGTGAAAGGAACGATGCCCCAGTTGATGCAGTTGCTGCGGTAACGCTTGGTGGCATATTCATAGCAGATGTTGGCGTCGCCGCCGAGCACCTTCTGGCAGGAAGCGGCCTGCTCGCGGGCAGAGCCGTCTCCAGGCTTGTTGGCGAACACGCATGAGCCGAACGAGGTGTCCTCCGGCTTGGCGCCCACCTTGGCGAGGGCGTCAAGCACGTGCTGAGGAGCCTTGCCGGCGCGGCGCTCAAGATCCTCCGCCTGGATGCGCTTGCTGATCCCGACATATTCAGGAACACGGCGAGAGAGAGCGAACTCGGAGAGTTTCAGCGGGTTGGAACGGTAGCTGGAAGTCTCGCCCGAAGGGATGAGCTCGTCGGTCGTGGTGACAGGGTCATGGATGACAGCGGCGAGTTCGAGGAGCATGTTATCCTGCATCGGGTACATCTTAGGCCAGTCCTTGATGTTCGGTCCGTAGCGGAGCTCGACGGTAGGGTCGGCCTTGCCGAATCCGTAGTAGATGCGGCTCTTGTAGATGCGGTCGTCGAATGAATATGGCTTGTGCGTATCTTCGTACTGGATGTCAGTGGCTGCCGTAATGACTCCACCGTTGGCGGCCGTGGCGGCGATAGAGCGCGCGTCCATCAGGCAGACAAGGGAGATCTGTCCCTGTCCAGGCTTCGAGCCCTCACGGTTAGGGAAGTTACGTGTAGTGTGACGGATCGAGAGTCCGTTGTTGGCAGGAACGTCACCGGCTCCGAAGCAAGGGCCGCAGAACGCCGGCTTGATCACAACACCGGCCTCAAGCAACTCCTCGGCGATGTGATTGCGGGTGGTCGCGAGATAGACAGGGGTTGACTGAGGGTAGGCGGACATCGTGAA
This sequence comes from uncultured Alistipes sp., assembly GCA_900544195.1. Taxonomy (GTDB): domain Bacteria; phylum Bacteroidota; class Bacteroidia; order Bacteroidales; family UBA932; genus Cryptobacteroides. Next base: position 11,295 of record UQUJ01000048.1, read on the forward strand.
GTAGTCGTTGCCGATGGTCTTGCCCTTCATGATCGCGGCGGCCTCGCTGAGGTTGTCGTAGGTACCTCCGGAGCAGCCGGCAATGATGGCCTGGTCGGCGAAAGCCTTGCCGTCCTTCACCTTGCTCTCAAGATCGATGGTGATCTTGTCGCCAAAACGCTTCTTGGCATCCTCCTCCACTTTCTTCAGGATTCCTTCCGGATCAGCCTGGAACTCGTGGATCGTGTAGGCGTTGGATGGGTGGAACGGAAGGGCGATCATTGACTCCTGCTTGGAGAGATCGATGCGGATCATCGCGTCGTAGTAAGCGATCTCGCCCGGCTGGAGCTCTTTGTAAGCCTCCGGACGCTCGTGCATCCTGTAATACTCCTCAACCTTCTCGTCCGTCACCCAGATAGAGCTTAGGCAGGTGGTCTCGGTGGTCATCACGTCGATTCCGTTACGGAAATCAGTAGGGAGGGAGGCCACGCCAGGGCCTGCGAACTCAAGCACCTTGTTCTTCACGAAACCGTTCTCGAACACGGCCTTGACGAGGGAGATGGCCACGTCGTGAGGGCCGACACCCTTCTTAGGCTTGCCTTCGAGCCAAACCAGCACAACCTCAGGAGCGTTGATGTCCCAAGTGTTGTGGAGGAGCTGCTTCACAAGCTCACCGCCACCTTCGCCCACACCCATGCAGCCGAGCGAGCCGTAGCGGGTGTGGCTGTCGGAACCGAGGATCATGCGGCCGCAACCGGCGAGAGCCTCGCGGACATATTGATGAATGACAGCCTGGTTGGCAGGAACATAGATACCTCCGTACTTCTTGGCGGCGGAGAGTCCGAAGATATGGTCGTCCTCGTTGATGGTACCGCCGACAGCACACAGAGAGTTGTGGCAGTTGGTCATCGCGTAAGGGATAGGGAACTTGTCAAGTCCGCTGGCGCGGGCTGTCTGGATAATTCCGACATAAGTGATGTCGTGTGAAGCCATCGCATCGAACTTGATGCGCATCTTCTTGCCTTTGCTTCCGTCCACATCGTGGGCACGGAGAATTCTGTAGGCGATAGTGTTTTCGCGGGCCTCATCGGCAGATGGCATTCCTGCGGCATCGTTGACGATAGTCTTGCCATTTTTCAGGTAAACGCCATTGGGAATCAATTCTACCATAATAAAATTAGTTTTGTGTTAATAAATTATTAGTTAGCAATTAATTATACTATTTATAAATATTGTCAGGGACAGCATGTCGGCGCTTCCGCCAGGCGAGATGTTCTCCCTGATGAAATCCTTGTTCAAAGACGACAGGCCGCTCTCGCTGAAGTCCTCAAGAAGCCTTGCGGCCTCGGACTTGGCGCGGGCGAGACCTTCCTCTCCCCTCCTGTGGAGGATGTTGGTGTCGTCAAGGGTCGTCATTATGTGAAGCAGCGTCTTATGGCAGCGGAAAGGGTCGCCTTCCAAGCTGAGATAGTACGGCAGCCAGTCGGCGAACAGTTCCGGATAGGCCCCACGGGCGTTCTCAAGCGCGCCACCGACCTTGAAACTTCTCTTTGCCTCGGCACCGTGCGTACCTTGTGCGGCCGGAATCTCCGACGCGGCGCGCGACACAAGTTCCTTAAATGAATATACCTGCACGGATCCCGTTGCTGATGCCAAGTTTGAGGCTGCGGCCACGGAAAGTCCGATGCAGAAGAGGGCTCCTTTGTGGGTATTCACTCCGCCGGTGGCCTTCAGCATCGCTTTTTCAGCCTCGATGCCGATCTCCTTTATCTTTGCCGGGTCAATGTCTTTGGCGGACTCCACAGCCAGTCTTGTCAGATAAGGTCTTAACGCTGAGATGCTTTTGGACATCAGCGCATAGTCCATGTCTTTGTGGGCACCGTTGTCCCGCCTGTCCACGAGTCCCGGTTTGGGGGTCGTGTCGAGTTCCAACCTCAACGCACGCTCGGCAAGGTCGGCGACCAAGTAAGGGATGGTGGATTTTGGAATATATTCCATCGCCTCTTTGAAGCCGCCTTTGTCCAAAGCCAGCCTCAACGAAGTGGCGCTGAGCGGTTTGCCTTTTTGCTCAAGTCTTGGAATCTCTACGAAGTTAGGCAATATCTCCGCCATCAACTCGTTGTAGCGGCGGGTCAGCGCATCCTCCGGCTCACTGCCGGCGAAACGTACCGTAACTCCAAGAGGCTTGGCGATATGATTCACAAACAGATCCAGATCAAGGGCAATCTGAGTGTCCGTCGCGTCGTCCAGCTTCTTCAGGAAATAGGTCGGGAATGTCGCCGCCGAGATGGCGTAGTCACTTCCCTCGCAGACGATCACGTTGTCAAGTCCGGCGCAACCGGCATCGATCATGGCCTTCCTCTCGGCATAAGGGAAGCGCGACCTGTCCTCCCTGACGACAATCACATAGAGATTGTCAACCAGCGAGGCGGCCTGCTCGACCAGATACCTGTGCCCCTTGGTGAACGGATTGGCGTTCATCACGATGGCCCCGTTCCGTCCCGGACGGGCGAGCGACTCCAGGTACTTCCTGTACTCCGGAAGCCCTCCACTGCCGTTCTCCATCAGAATGGCCTTCGGCGAGGACGCAAGCAACGTAAACCCAAGGCTTTTGAATATTCCTTCGTTCTCCGGCTTTGTGAAAGCTTTGACCGATTCCCTGCCCTCCTCACGGGCGATGGCGATGAGACGGGACACCAAAATGTTCATAAGTCCCTCGCTGCGAGCGGATTCCGACACCGCGACGCACTTGATGACATTGCCGTCAAGCCCGCCACCGGCAAGGATTTCGTCTCCGTCCTCGTCGCGTGTCACCACCACATAACGGTCCAGCGGAGCCAGTCTCAGCCCGTTGGCGGCGAGGAAAGCCTCGACCCGTCTCCGGACAGAGTTCAACGACAGCGGAGCCTCGCTTATGTAGTGACGGTTATCGCACATAGGACTCAATCATTTCGTCAATCTTCGCGGTGAGCTCAGCCATAGTGTGGGTACGGTTTCGCATACAATAGCGAGCCTCGTTGTCACAGACAAGACATTTTCTCGGACTCAGGCCCACCGACTCCCTTGACATAGGAACTCCGTCAGCATCAATCACATCCAAGTCAAAAAGACGGCCAAGAGGATGCGTGTCCTCAATCCGGCACGTCTCCCGTTTGGCTTCCTCGTTGGAGAGCGGAGTAACAAGATAGGCTTCGTAGCCGGTAGGCAGGTCACGGAGCCGGAGACTCAGCGTCGAGCCTTCGAAAGCCGAGACCAGAGCCGTGACAGCAGCCTGGGCGACCACAAGCGATTGCAGATTACGCTTGACCTTACCCGGCATTATGACCGTGAGGCAGACCAGGGTCTTTCCAGGGTAACCTTTCAAAAGTTCCTTCTGGAAAGAAGCCCGTTCCTCACGACTTGCCAGCAATTGGTCAAGCGTAATCTCCATAAAAAACAGTCTTAGTCCTCGATGTTCATTATGACATCCATCACGGAGCCGTCACGGTTCATCACGACTCCCACGACCTTCTCTCCGAACGGAAGCGGATCAGGGACTCCGATGGACTTCAGAGCCAGTTCCTTGAGGTCATGGATGTCCACGATCTTCAGTCCGGCCTCCCTCAGACGCTCGGCGATCTCAGGACGGCGCGGGTTGACCGCGATGCCATATTCAGTGACTACAACATCGACTGTCGAGCCAGGAGTGATGAGAGTCGTGACCTCGTCCACAACGCAAGGGATGCGTCCACGCATAAGTGGGCAGACGATGATCGAGAGGGCTGAATCGGCGGCTGTGTCAGGGTGTCCTCCGACGGCTCCTCTGATGACTCCGTCACTGCCGACAAGCACGTTGACGTTGAAGTTCACGTCCACCTCAAGGGCCGAGAGAATCACGATGTCAAGATAGTGCACGGCTGATCCAGGTTCATCCGCGCTGGCATATTCATTGGCGGAGACTCCCTTATGGAAAGGATCGTTCTTGATGGACTCGGCGGCGACGCGGTCAAATGACTGAACGTCAATGAGTCGTCCGATGAGGCCTTCCTCGTGCATCTTGACCATGTGGGCGGTGATTCCTCCGAGCGCGAAGCTGGAGTGGATGCCCCTCTTGATCATTTCCTCTCGAATATATTTGACAGCGGCCAGCGAGGCTCCGCCGGATCCGGTCTGGATCGAGAATCCTTCCTTGAAATAACCGCTGTTGACAATGACTTTGGCGGCGTTCATCGCGAGCAGGATGTCGCGAGGGTTCTTGGTGTCACGGATGGCTCCCGAAGAGATCTTGGACGAGTCTCCGACTGAGTCCACGAGGACAACGTAATCGACATCGTGCTCGGAAATCGAGTTCGGAGTGTTCGGATAATCAACGAGATCGTCGGTGATGATCACGACCTTGTCAGCGTACTGGGCGTCAGGCTTGGCGTAGCCGAGGGAACCGCAGATTGACTTGGCGTGCTCGGAGCGGGAGTAACCGCTGGCGTTTCCGGCAGGGTCGCTGGAGGACGCGCCCAGGAACGCGACATCAATGTGAAGGTCACCGTTGGCGATGGCGCTTCCACGTCCTCCGTGGCTGCGGAACACAACCGGCTCCTTCATCAGACCGTGTGAGATCTCCTTTGCAAGTTCTCCGCGAAGTCCGGATGTGGAAATCTTGGTAATCACTCCGTTCTTGATGTGGTCGATCAGCGGAGCGTGAACGTCGGAAAGGCTGGACGCGGCGAGGTGGAGATTCTTGAATCCCATCTCGGCCAGTTTGCCAACGACCATGTTCACAACCTTGTCACCGCCTCTGAAATGGTGGTGGAAGGAGATTGTCATTCCGTCTTTCAGGCCGCTGAGCCTGATGGCATCCTCAAGTGTAACCACCTTGGACTGAACCTTCTGAAGATCCTTGCGGAATGTGGTGTTTTTCGGGGTCTCACCCGAGTACACCTTCTTGCCCATTGCGGCGGCAACCTTATCGACAAGCGCCGCCCTTTCCCTTATATTACTCATAAACTTCCTCCTTTGTTAATATGCCTGAAGCGATGGCAAGATCGATGGTACGCTGAGCCCTGATGACGACAGGACGGTCAACCATCTTGCCGTTGACGGCGATGACACCCGAACCGCGTTTCTCAGCCTCCTTGATGGCGGCGAGAATCTTCTTAGCCTTCTCGATGGCCTTCTCGGTCGGGGCGAACACCTCGTTCACGATCTGGATCTGACGAGGGTTGATGATGGACTTGCCGTCGAATCCGAGGGTCTTGATGAGTTCGACCTCCTTGCGGAAAGTCTCCATGTCATCGAGGTTTGAATATACCGTGTCGAGAGCGTCGATCCCTGCGGCCCTGGCGGCCACCACGATGGTCTCGCGGGCATAGAGCAGCTCGGCTCCACCCGGGGTACGCTGGGTCTTGAGGTTGGCGCAATAGTCCTCGGCTCCGAGGGCGATGCCCATCATCCTCTTGGAAGCCTTGGCGATTGCGAAGGCGTTGCAGATGCCCTCGGCGCTTTCGATGGCGGCCATCATGCGGGTTCTGCCAAGGCATCCCAGTTCCTTCTCGACCTTCTCAATCTCCGCCTCCAGCTCGCGGACCTCGTCGGCGGTCTCGGTCTTCGGCATGCGGATCACCTGCACGCCGGCCTTCACGACAGCCTCAACGTCCTTGCGTCCGTAAGGTGTGCTGAGAGGATTGATGCGGACAACCATTTCGGTGTCACCGTAGTCGATTGACTTCAGAGCGTTGTGGACGAGCAGACGCGCGGCGTCTTTCTCAGCCATGGTCACGGAGTCCTCCAGGTCGAGCATGATCGAGTCCGGCCCGTAGATGAAGGCATCCTGCATCATTCCGGGATTGTTGCCCGGAACGAACATCATTGTTCTTCTTAATCTTTCCATAATCGTAACTGATTATCGGAATAACCCGCGCACCTTTGGTCCCTGGCGCCGCGACTTATTCCTCAACCTAAACTAAGCCCAAACATCTTTACCGGTGGCGCGCACGGCGGCGGCGGTCACCCTGGCGCGGATAGTGCAGTCACGGGCACCCTTGTCAACCGCTTTGATGTCAGCGTCCTCAAGGCCGAATTCGGTGAGTGTTTCTTCTATGACCCGGCGGATCTGCCTGCCAAACTGAGCGGCTACAGAACTGTCGAGGTCAATGTGCAGACCTTTCGTCTCTGCCGGGGCGATCTGGATCATGATGTCACCTGACTCCAGCGTTCCGGCTACAGCGTTCTTTACTTCCATAGCGAAATGTACGATAAATAAGTCATCAGTGTCCCTGTACCTCAGGGGCGTGTTAATAATTATGTGTCAATCTCAAACAAAATCAACCCTCGGCGACTACAATCTTTCACATTATTCGGAATATTCCGAAAAATATATAACCACCGCGACGGGTAGCATCTTGTTCCGCCAAAGGTATGACACTTTTTTCAGTTGACCAAATTTCCGCCGTACATTTTTCATTTTTCTGAAGCGTTGACCGGAGACTACAAGGGTGTAGATCATTCCGGCGTCTGGGAGAAGATGATCAACTACTGTGAGAAGGAGAACCGTGCAGGCTGCATTGACACCGAGCACATCAGTGTCTATCTTGGTGACCCGATGACGACTCCGGCCGAGAAAGGTGGTCACTTCGACAGGCTCAGTGACCGACGTGGTGAGTTCAAGGTCCGATGCCCGCGCGGGGATCACAGCAGGACAACGAAGGAGGTGCCGAGCGAGAGCATATTCATATATTCATTAGAAGATTTGCTGTGGGGCGGGAGGAGGTTGTAGTCCAGGAAAAGTCTCATTCCGTAAGAGGAATTGACCTTGAAGGACAAAGACATGCCGGTGCCGAAGGTGAAACCTCCGGCTGAGGGCACTGTCTTGCCGGCAAGGCTCAGTTTCGGATAGCGGACATAGCCGCCGAGCAGTTTTGCTCCGGCTGACCAGAAGGAAGACAATGGAAGGGAGAAGTAGCCTCCTCCAGAGAAAGAGACGGCATCAAAAGAGTTTTTCGCCTCATCGTCATCAGTGAATATCAACGTGTTGGTAGCCGTGAAGCGTCCCCCGATCCCGAAATGCCGCCAAGGAAACCAAGCCCCCTCAAGGCCGGCGGTGCTTCCGGTGGAAGTCCGGAACTCGTTGGTCTCGTCTATATCGTAATCACTAAACGGCAGATTCACCCCGAGATAAAGACCCAAGAAAGAAGTACTCGGACTTACATCATCGGGATAGTCGGCATAAGTGGCAGACAAACCTTTATCCTTGAATATCAAGTCGGTGATCCAGTACCCGGCCTCCGTGGCGAGGATTCCGACCCCGGCTCCCGTCAGCACATCGCTGAGCCAATGCTTGTTGTTCGCGACACGCATAAGCCCGGTCGCGGCGGCCACGGAATAGGCCCCGACACCGATCCATGGACTCACACTGCCATATTCCTTGGTAAGCATTGTGGCGGTCATGAACGCCGTGGCGGTGTGTCCCGAAGGGAAGGATCTGTCATCTGAACCATCCGGTCTGGTGACGTTGGTGGTGTTCTTCAGCGTGCCGACGATGCCAGCCGTCAGAACGGCGGAAATAGCGTCCGACACCGCCATTCTCTCCCACGAGCTGCGGCTTTCCACCCCAAGCGCTTTCAGTCCGACCATCACCGCGAGCGGGGAATATTGCAGGTAGTCATCGGCGCTTTTCTTAAAGTCAGGAATATAATCGTTCCTCAATCCCCGGAACCGTCCGTCCAATTTCTTGGCCACCAGCCCTTCCGCGATCAGCGGAGCGCTCACGACAGCCACCCTCCCCAACCGCATCTTTGGAAACTCGATGCCTGTGCGGATGTTTTGAGGCGACTGTGAATATGATTGTGCGGCTGTCGGTGACAGGTCGGACAGGTCGGACAGGTCGGAACTGTCTGACGAAGAGGTTGCGTGACGCCCTGTCTGCCACCAAGGGAGCAGATTTGACGGAGCTGAACCGTCTGACAGACTCTGCGAGCCAGCCGGCAGAGCCAAAATCAAGGCGAGAGGTACGGATATGATTCTTCCAAGCATTATCTGTAGTCAGGTTGGTGATTTCCAATCGGCAAAGATAATCCTGTTTTTGAAGAAAATCTGTTTTTATTCAACTTTCAATCGAAATGATTTCTCAAGATACGTCCTTCCTTGACCCAAATGGCGGGATGACCGTCCCGACCAGAAGAGCACCCCGCTGAAAAGACTCCGTAAATAATAACCATGCGGAATGTGGTAAATAACCAAAGATTCCGCAGCCTTATTTTCGATAACCGTGCGGAATGTGGCAAAAATTCCAAGATACCGCAGTTATCTCAAATAATATTCATATTTTTGCAAAATGGAAACGCTCCAGAAAGGCTCGCTTCATAGAGGAGACAAACACGCGCAAGGCCGTGCACATCACAATGGTGACAACCTACGGTGTCAGGCACAATGAATATTTCAACGACATCCAATCCCAAGTCACACTGGATGACTTATTTGCCGAAGTATTACTTCTATATTTTTCAGGGATATGTCAGACGCGACATTTGAAAAGACACTGACCCTCGGGGACGCCATCCGCCTTTCCGGACCGATGGCGTTCAACATCATGATCAAGCCCGCCGGGTCACTCTGCAATCTGGACTGTAAATATTGCTACTATCTCGACAAGGCTGAGATCTACGGCGGCAAGGAACCCCGCATGACCGAAGCGATGCTCGAAAAAGTGGTTCAGGAATATATCAGCGCGAACGGTGTGCCGGAAGTGACCTTCAACTGGCACGGTGGCGAGCCGTTGGTGCTGGGGCTGGATTTCTACCGCAAGGCTTTGGAATTTGAGAAGAAATATGCCTGTGAAAAGGTCATCCACAACACCATCCAGACCAACGGCACCCTCCTGAACCGGGAATGGGCGAGGTTCTTCCGCGAGAACAATTTCCTTGTGGGAATATCCCTGGACGGCCCCAAGGATATTCACGACAAGTACCGCAAGGATAAGGGTGGGTTCCCGACCTTCGACAGGGTGATGAGCGGTCTGAATATTCTTAAAGGTGAAGGAGTTGAGTTCAACACTATGTCCACGGTCAACCACGCCAGCGAAGGTCGGGGATTGGAGACGTATCTTTTTCTGCGTGAGGTCGGCAGCGGATTTATGCAGTTTATGCCTGTGGTCGAGCACGTCAAGTACCCGTTGAACGGGGCCGGGAAGCCGGACAAGAAGAAGCGTCCGTTCATCGTGGACCCGAAAGCGGACGGAGCGATGATCGCCCCGTGGTCGGTGAGCGATGTGGGCTACGGCCGGTTCCTCTGCGACATATTCGATTATTGGGTCAGGAATGATGTCGGCCGCATATTCGTCACCAACTTTGACGCCACTCTGGCCACTTGGGTCGGGGAGATGCCTGGCACCTGCACATTCGCCCAGACCTGCGGCGGCAATTCCGTCATCGAGCACAACGGCGACCTCTACCCTTGCGACCATTTTGTCTATAAGGATTATCTCCTCGGCAACATCACCGAAAAGCCGATCGCCGAGATGATGCGCTCGGACAAGCAGACCGCCTTCGGCATCGACAAGCGGAACAAGCTCCCCACCAAATGCCTTAAGTGCGAATGGCTTTTCGCCTGCAACGGAGAATGCCCCAAGCATCGGTTCAACACCTACGAGTCCCGCCAAGGCAGAGGCGGCCTAAGGATCGAGACCGGCCTGAACGCCCTCTGCGACGGTTACAAGATGTTCTTCAGCCACGTCGCCCCCTACATGGACTATATGAAAGACCTCCTGTCCCGCAAGATGTCCCCCGCCTACGTCATCCCTTGGGCCAGAACCAACTCTCGCCGTATCTAATCATTAGCCCGTGCGTGAAATCAAGCGAACCACTTACGAGTTCGCCAACAGCATCTTGTGAGCAGGATTGGGGCAATTTTGCGCACGAACGGAGAGGAGAGGATTATTCCATTTGCGTGGAGGGCAAACACCTGACATTCAATCAATAATACATACATCCTCCCCACCGATACAGCAGGGAGGATAGGCAATTATTCAATTGTAAAACAGCGTTTTAGCCTCCACGAACATCACCCGACCACCTCTTCGATGGATTTGATGCCGTCGCGGGAGAGGTCGATGCGGAAGCGCTTGAACTCGGCGGTGTTGTCGTACTGGTACTGGAGGACGAGGTTTAGGTAATAGTCACGGTCACAATCAACGGTCTGGATGGATCCATCGTCGCCGAGGGTGCGCATCAGGACGCTCGGGTCGTCCATCTTCTTGATGAAATTGGTGACATTCAGGCGGATGATGTCATTGATGCCGCTGAAAGAATATTCAGAATTAGCCTGAAGCTTGTCCCTGTCGATGTGGACGGACTTGCGGTAGAGGATGATCTTCTCGGCGGTGACGTTGCTGCTCTCGACCTCGGTGAGGTGCGAGCTGTTGCGAAGGGTCATCACATCGGCGGGAACCTTTTCCGGCTCGATGAAGTCCACGCCCTCCTTCAGCCAGCCGAGCTCGGTGTCCTTGTGGATGATCTTCGCCTTGTTGTCGAAGTACTTGCTGCCGACACGGTGGGCGAAATAGTAACGCATCAGCTCCTTGATGCGGTCTTTCAGCATATAACTGATAATGAGAGCGATAAACAGCGGAAGGGTCAGCGAGCCGAACTTCTTCTGGAAGGCGAAGCTCACCACGGTGGCGAACAACATCGCCAGACCGGCGGCGATGCTGAAATAAAGCTGCTCCACGATCACCCCGTCCCGCCGCTTAGGAGCGCGGAGGTAAAGGTCGCTCTCGATGTACTTTTTCAGGATGCTGAAGCGATGAATGAATATGCGGTTGTGCAGCCGGTCATCTTTCCGGATCTCCGGGTAGCCGAGCTGCCTCATATGCTTCCCGATCCTGCGGTAAAGCGCCGTCGCCTTGCCGGCCAACTCATCCAACTTCCTGCCTCTCAGCCACTCGATGAGTTCAAGAATATGCTTGCAGGTGATGTCGCAAATGAATTCGTCCCCGGAAAGGTACATCCTCATCACGCCCTCTGGAACGGTCGGAGCGTTGATGATGGTGCGCAGTCCGACATATTCATCACAGATTTTTCCGGCGTTGCGGATGAAGCCATCGCACAGGGTCTCCGTGTCCGAGCCGATGCGGTTCTGCTTGATGTGCGCCAATTCGTCGCGCAGGGCGCTTTTGACGATGGCCGCGAACATCTTGATCTGGTACTCATATTCAGAGATCAGGGTACGGGTCGGGTTGGACGCCATCTGGATGAACGCCTCGCGGATGTTGCGAAGAGGCAACGCCGGGCCTTCCACTATCTCGCGGAGCAGGAAAACGGGGGTGATCAGGCGGATGTTCGACTTTACATCCTGGTAGAACATATCCTTTGGATAGGTGGCCCTGTTTATGTCGAGACTGCCGGGCACAAAGAACCACATCGCCAGAGAGAAGTCGTTCATCCGCAGTTTCTTGCGGGTGACGAAGCCGACTTTCAGCTCTATCGAGTAGCGGTCGTGGATTCTGGTGTCAATCTCGATCATAACAAAAAACCGCCTCATTCTTCACCGTCCGCCATAACGATGCGGCTTTCAAAAAAGCCTAGGCATACATTTGCGAATATAACAAATTATCCCACAAAGAACAAACCCGGGGTGATGCCGAGCCATTTGAGGACGGTCTCGCCCCAAAGGAGGATTATCAGCCAGGAGATGGTCATCATCGTGATGCCGAACTTGAAGGCGTCCGTCATACTGTACTGGTTGGTGTTGTACAGAAGGGCGGCTGGCTTGCTGTTGAACGGCAGCACATAGACGTGCTCGATCAGCATCGAGACAGGAAGCGCGAGGCTGATGACCGGATAGCCGAACCGTTCGGCTATGCCCATCGAGATCGGCACGAAGATCATCGTCCTGATGGTCTTGGACTGGAAGACCAGACCTGAGTACATCATCAGGAAGGTCAGGATGACGTACAGCACCCAAAACGGAGTGTTGTCGGTGATGCCCATTGAGTCGAAGGCCGCGTTTACCATCGTGCCGGGCAGACCGGTGATGTTCAAGCCGGCTCCCAAGGTGTAGGCTCCTGCGGAGAACAGCATCAGATGCCACGGGATGTCAACGTCGTTCCATTTCACGACCCCGATTCCCGGCATCAGGGCGATCACGGCACCGATGAAGGCCACGGTCGTGGCGTCGATCCCGTGCAGGCTGTCAGTACACCAAAGGATAAGGACACCCATGAATATTCCAACGGCCTTCCATTCCTCGACGGTCATCCTGCCCATCGCGTCCAGTTCGGTTTTCAGACGCTCCAGACCGCCGTCAATCTGCGGCTTTTGCTCGTCCTTCTTCATCGGGAAGAACACGTACATCCCCATCAGAAGACTGATGATCAGAATCAGGAAACTCATCGGGCCGCAGGACACCAGCCAGTCCGAGTAACCGAACTGGCTCGCCCCGGCGGCGCCGAAGATCAAGGAGATGGCCAACAGGTGGGCGCCGCTTCCGGTGTAGAAGGCATTCGCTCCGATGTTCACTTGGAACAGATTCTGGATCACGAGGTTGCGCCCGAAATTGTTTCGGTGACCGTCAGACGCTCCGTAGATGGCGCAGACAACCATGAAGATCGGAAGCATTATCGTGGCCTTGACGGTCGTGGCGGAGATGAACATCGATAGCACGATGTTGATTATGAGGAAACTCCACAGGACTCCCTTAGCGGTCTTGCCGAACTTGATCACGAACCACATCGCAAGGCGTTTGGCGAACTTGGTCTTGACAAGCATCGAGGCGAGCACGAAGGAAAGGATATTCAGCCACATCACCGGATGTCCCAGCTGGGCGAAGGCCTCCTTCTGGGTCGTGACACCGCAGAGGACGATGAGCAGGATGATGATCAGCGAGGTGAGATAGTTCGGAATCGCCTCGGTCATCCAAAGGATAAGGCCCGCCGTGAATATGGCCAACATCGCATAGTTGGACCTTATGAACGCGGGCAGGCCTATCTCGTTCAGCCGTGCCAGGGCCTTTCCCGACACGGATTCAGCGGTGAGGCTGTCGATGAAGCCGAAATGTCCGAACCAGTAGATAAGGACAAAGGCAAGTATGGCGAGCGGGCCGCCGAGACGCGCCATCCAGATCTCGAAGCCGCTTTTCTGCATCTTCGGAAGCTTTTCGAGGCGGTAGTTGTTCATATCCAGAGGGTCTGACATATTCGTGAATATTTTAAGTAAGCGTTAAAAAATAAGTTGAACTAAATTTTTATCAGATTTATGAGGATAGATTTCTTTTGGAAGAAGGAGTGTACTGGAGGTACACG
>UQUJ01000049.1 GCA_900544195.1 uncultured Alistipes sp.
CTATGGTCTCCCGGCATTACCAGAGCCATTCTTGCGTGCCTGTGGTTTGCACAATCCTGATGTTCAGGATGATTCTATGTATTCAATTTTATCGATTGATGCAACTTATTTTTTTCAACATTACTATAGATAAGTTGACTATTTACATGTTATAGTCTTTATATTCAGGAGATTATGTGGGATTGCCTCTTGGCGGTGATTTGTTTGTCAATGACATTATTTCCCTTGCGGTCACTCTCTGTGTTATAGGCTCGACCTTTTATGTTATGGGCTGAATGGCAAGATTCGGGGAAATAGCTCGAATTACCGTATCGGGTGCGAGAAGCGGCTTTTCGCACCCCGAAGCCAATAGTTTGCATATCAGCAGCATAACCAGTTAAGGTGCGAGAAGCGGCTTTTCGCACCCCGAAACCAATAAGAAAGTCATATCGGGTGCAAAGCAGCCTCTTCTGTACCCGAAATAAGAACAGCCCGATCAGACTTTTGCCGCGACAGATTCGTTATGTGGCTGGAAGCCTTTTGTAAGATTCTCGCCGTCGCCTTTTCACTCCTCGCTGTTCGTCCGGCCGGCAGGGTTTTCACCGGACAAAGAGTATGATTTTTACAATTCGTCCGGCCAGCAAGGTTTTCACCGGACAAAAAAAGTGGCCGCAATGAGACGGTCACTCTTTTTGATGTGCTGTGTCGGGCAAAGGGTTATTTGGCTTTCTTCTTTTCGTTTCGGGATGGCTTGGGGCCGAACTTCTTGCGGGGACGGCCTTTGTCCTTGGATGACTTGCGCTTAGGCTGGTCATCGTTGTGGGCGATGACGGCGTAGAAAGGCTTTTTCTTGGCTTTGCCGTCAGCAGAACCGCTACCGGAACCGTTGTCGCCTCCCTTGCTGGAACCCTTACCGGAACCCTTGCCAGACCCATTGCCGGAACGGTGGCTTGGGTCATGGTTGGAACGACCCTCTCCATCCAGGACGTGGCGCGTATCCCCATTGCCGGAACGGTGGCTGGAGCCATGGTTGGAACCGTTGCCAGAACCATCACTGGATGGGCCATTGTCTGTGGTGGTGTCAACCAGTTCGTAGTCCAGAAGCCTCTGCTCCAGATTGGCGGCCTTCACACGGATCTTGACCGCGTCACCCAGTCGGAAGACCTTGCCGGTGCGGCGGCCACGGATGAGGTAGTTCTGCTCGTCGAACTCGAAGAAGTCGGACTTCACATCGCGCAGGGCGACCATGCCTTCGATCATGGTAGGCTTGATCTCCACGTACATACCCCATTCGGCGAGGCCGGAGATCGAGCCTTCATATTCATTGCCTATCTTGTCCTGCATGAACTCGATCATCTTGTACTTGATGCTGTCGCGTTCGGCGTTCGCCGCTATCTGCTCGCGTTCGGAAGCATGCTGGCACTGGGCTTCGTAATAGTCCTTGTTCTGACTCTCGGCATTGTCGAGGTAGAGGGCCAACAGCCTGTGTACCATTGTGTCAGGATAGCGGCGGATAGGGGAAGTGAAATGCGTGTAGAACTTGAACGCGAGGCCGTAGTGGCCGATGTTGTCGGTGGTGTAGATCGCCTTTGCCATCGAGCGCAGGGCTATCATCTGGAAGGCGTCGCATTCAGGTGTGCCCTTTGCCTCGGCAAGCAAGGTGTTCAAGGACTTGGCGATCTCCCGTCCGTTGCCGCTCGGCCCGAACTTGAAGCCGAAGTTGCTGACGAACTGGCCGAGGTTCGCGATCTTCTCCGTGTTAGGCTCGCCGTGTACACGGTAAACAAAGGTCTTGGCCTTCTTGTCGGCCTTGCCGTCCATCCTGCCGGAAGTGGCGATGAACTCGGCCACGGAACGGTTCGCAAGAAGCATGAACTCCTCGATCAGCCAGTTGGCCTCCTTGGTGATCTTCTCGTAAACCCTGATCGGCTTTCCGGTCGCATCCACCTCGACTTTCATCTCCGGACGCTCGAAACTGATGGCTCCTGAAGCGAAACGACGCTTGCGGAGTGTCAATGCCAGCTTGTTGAGGGTCACGATGGCCTCTCTGACATCCTGACCGATGGCCGGATCCGCAGGCTCCTTACCATCGCTCTCGATGATCTGCTGGGCTCCGTCGTAGTCGAAACGGTAGTCAGAACAGATCGCCGTGCGGCCGAACCAACGGTTCTCGATTTTTCCGCGAGGAGTCATCTCGACCACTACCGAGAATGTCAGCTTGTCCTCGTGTGGGCGGAGAGAGCAGAGTTTATTGCAAAGTTTCTCCGGAAGCATCGGGACCGTCCTGTCAACCAGATAGACTGACGTGCCGCGCTCCTGTGCCTCCTTGTCCACGATTGTGCCCGGAAGTACATAGTAGGACACATCGGCGATGTGGACTCCGATCTCGTAGTTGCCGTTGTCCAGTTTCTTGAAGGACAATGCGTCGTCGAAGTCTTTTGCGTCCGTAGGGTCGATGGTGAATGTCAGGGTGTTGCGGAAATCCCGACGACCCTTGAGATCTTTCTCGGTGATCTGGTCCGAAATCTGATCCGCCGCGTTCTCGACCTCCGGCTCGAACCTGTATGGCAGGGCATATTCAGCGAGGATGGCGTGCATCTCGGTGTCGTTCTCGCCCGGCATTCCGAGCACATCCACTATGTGGCCTTTCGGAGTCGGCTCACCCTTGTCCCATCCGTCGACCAGAGCCGCCACTTTCATCCCTCTTTTCGCACCTTCAGGAAGGGTGTCGAAATCGATGCTGATGTCGTACGGCATATTCCTTGACTGCATCAGCACCCAAGCCTGCCTTCCGACAATGTGGAGCACGCCGACGAACGGCTTGTGGCTGCGCTCTACAATCTCTATGATCTCTCCCTCGCGGCGTCTGGCCGCGTCCTTGCGTCCGCCTTTGGCCGCATCGGATGAAGCTTCCTTTCTCTCGCTTGTCACCGCACATTTCACGATGTCTCCGTTCAATGCTCCGCGGGTCTTGGATGCCTTGACGAACACATCATTGTCAGGCTCGCCCTCGATGATCACGAAGACATAGCCATCCCTTGTCATCTGAACCTTTCCGGTCACCTCGGCCAGCACTTTCTTGCTCTTCTGTCTGGCACCGAACCTCTTGTCGCGGCTCTTCCTGCCGCCGTTCTCGCCACCTTGGCGATTTCTTCTTTTCTGCATAGATAACTTCAACTCTCGCAAGTAGGCAACTACCCGCTGTAAACTACCTTATCTCACGTCCGAAGGTGATTGCCCACCCACATTCATTCACGTTACCCCTACCCTAAATCCCTCCCCTCGGGGGAGGGACTTACTTTCACCACAAGTGGTGAAGAATAGAGGATTGGTGCAAAGGTACGAATTTTCCTTGCAAACGGTGAGCATTAACGAAAGATATTGACTGATATTAATTATCTTTGCACCGAAAAGGCTTGATTATTTGTGACTATTCACGATCACGCCGAATCATAGTTA
This sequence comes from uncultured Alistipes sp., assembly GCA_900544195.1. Lineage (GTDB taxonomy): Bacteria > Bacteroidota > Bacteroidia > Bacteroidales > UBA932 > Cryptobacteroides. The sequence goes on from UQUJ01000049.1 coordinate 3,439, forward strand.
TCAAACACTTAAGGAATATGTCCGACATCAGAAAAGACAACAGAATCGTCATGACGCTCGACGCCGGCGGCACCAACATGGTCTTCGGCGCGATGAAAGGCGGAGAGTTCTGCTGTGAGCCAATCACACTTCCGTCCAACGCCGACAACCTTGACCGCTGCCTCGGCACGATGGTCACAGGATTCAAAAAGATAAAGGAGGAACTTGGCGAGGAAAAACCTGCCGCCATCAGCTTCTGCTTCCCCGGGCCCGCCGACTATCCTGACGGAATCATCGGAGGCTTCCTTCCTAACTTCCCGTCTTTCAGGGATGGGGTCGCCCTCGGGCCGTTCCTTGAGGACACTTTCGGGATTCCCGTGTTCATCAACAACGACGGCGACCTCTACGCCTACGGAGAGGCTCTCGGCGGCGTGCTTCCTGAAATCAACGAAAGGCTTTCCAAGGCCGGCAGCGCGAAGCGTTACCACAACCTCATCGGCTACACCTTCGGAACCGGTCTGGGAATAGGCACGGTGATCAACGGCGAACTCAACCGGGGCGACAACTCCTGCGTGGAGACTTTCTGCCTCAAGCATCCTGACATGCCGGACATCATCGTCGAGGACGGTGCCTCGATCCGTGCCGTGAAGAGAGTTTACGGTGAGCTGACCGGCAACCCGGACCACGGTCTTGAGCCTAAGGATCTCGCCGAGGTCTGCGAGGGCAAGAGGCCTGGCGACAAGGAAGCCGCGATCAAGGCGTTCGACAAGATGGGCGAGGTCGCGGGCGACGCGATGGCCACGGCGGTCACCCTGATCGACGGCCTGATCGTGATCGGCGGCGGCGTGATGAACAACCACAAGTACCTGATGCCAGGAATATTACGCACCATGCGCGGCAAGATGCACCAGCTCAACGGCGATGAGTTGAACAGGGTTCAGATGAAGGTCTACAACCTCGACGACCCTGCGGAGTTCGAGCAGTTCGCCCGCGGTGAGGCCCGTTCCCTGAAGGTCTACGGAAGCGACCGCGAGGTTGTCTACGACCCTCAAAAGCGCGTCGGCGTGATGCGTTCCAAGATCGGCGCCAGCAAGGCCATCTCGCTCGGAGCCTATGCGTTCGCATTGACAGAGCTGGATAAATAATTGTTTAAAAAGGAACTTAACGAATATGTACCCTCTGAAATTTGAGCCCTATCTCCGTGAGATGGTGTGGGGCGGAGAAAAGATCGCCCCGTTCAAGGGCATCAAGACTAAACAGCGCAACATCGGCGAGAGTTGGGAGATCTCGGCGGTGCCAGGCTGCGTCTCCGTGGTCTCGAACGGCACTTTCGCAGGCAAGAGCCTGACCGAAGTGATGAATGAATATGGTCCCGAACTCGTCGGGCGGAAGGTCTTCGCCAAGACCGGCACGGAATTCCCGCTACTGATAAAGTTCATCGACGCGAAAAGCGACCTGTCGATCCAGGTCCACCCGAACGACGAGCTTGCCGCAAGGACCCATCCAGGGATGAAAGGCAAGACCGAGATGTGGTATGTGGTCGGAGCCGACGAGGGAGCTCATCTGCTGAGCGGCCTGACCGAGTGGATCACTCCCGATGAATATGAGAAAAGAGTCAACGAACACACCATCACCGACGTGCTTGCAAGCTACAGGATCGCTCCCGGCGATGTGTTCTTCCTCCCTGCCGGCCGGATCCACGCCATCGGGGCCGGAGCGTTCGTCGCCGAGATCCAGCAGACATCCGACCTGACCTACAGGATCTATGACTATGGTCGCCTGGGTCTTGACGGAAAGCCCCGCGAACTGCACATCGAGCAGGCCAAGGAGGCCATCGACTACGATGTCTACCCGGACTACAGGACTGAATATTCCCGTGTCAAGGACGCCGAGACCAAACTGGTCAGCTGCAAGTACTTCACCACCTCACTCTTCGACCTGGACAAGCCTTGCGCCAAGGATCTCTCTAAACTGGACTCTTTTGTGGTCGTGATGTGCGTTGCCGGAGGCGGCAGCCTTGTTGACCATGAGAATGACGGCCAGGAGCACGTCGTGACCCTCCGTCAGGGCGAGACCGTCCTCATCCCCGCCACCTCCACCGGCATCGAGTTCCGTCCCGACGCCTCGATGACCTGTCTCACCAGTTGCATCGAGTAAAGGCATTCCATCGCATTGACACCATGAACATCGATCTGTACAGATACTCCCTATGCATTGCCTTGACCCTGATGGCGTTCTTTGTCTTTAGGTTCTTCTTCGGGAAGGTTCCGGACAAGAGGCTGTTCGCCAACTACCTGCGGTCAAGGTATTTAATGGGGGCGGCGCTTTTGGTGCTGGCGGCAAATTATGCCGTCCATCTGTGCTTTGACATAAGGCAGGTTAACGTCAATGCAGCGATTGTGATGAATCTCTCAACGTATTTCTTCGGCTACGGGTTGTTCGTCGCGGCTCTGCACACACTTCTGAACCGCTCCTACATCACACGGAAGATCATTGTGAGACATTGTCTGTCATGGCTTTTATATGTCATCCTGTCCGTCTCCGCGCTCTTGTTCACCGAAGACGGCACACTGAAAGCCGGCCTGATATATTCATTAGCCCTGATGCTTGCCCTGTATGGTTTCTCTCTGGCCTCACACCTGCTCAAGGCCTACCATCGGGCCGTCAAAAAGATGGATGACACCTATTCTGACCATATCGCGACCTATGTCAGATGGATGTCGGTACTGACATATTGGATGCTCATTTTCGGCATCGGTTGTTCTGTGCTGACCTTCCTTCCTGACAATCTTGTTTTTGTTTGGGTGCTGTCTTCCGTTCCGTTCTACATTTATCTGTATGTCAGTTACCAGAACTACATGCTTTTTTATGAAACCGTCGAACATGCCATCGAAAGTGACCCGGGACCGGATCTTCCTGTGACAGAAACGTTCTCCTGCAATCCTGAAATGCAACGTCTTGTGCAGGAATGGGTGGAGGCGGAAGGCTATCTGAAGCCGGGACTCACGATAGCGGATCTTTCCAAAACCCTGTACACAAACAGGACGTATCTTTCCGCTTTCATCAATCAGACCTACAAGGTGACTTTCCGGGAATGGATCTGCGGAATGAGAATCGACTATGCAAAACGCGCCTTGCTGGAGAATCCCGACAGGTCCATCGCCGAAATCGCGGAAAAATCAGGCTTTCTTTCCGTGAGCAATTTCAATGCTTCCTTCAAGGAGAGAGAGGGTATGACCCCGACAAAATGGCGGATAAGCAATTTATCGGTTCGGCAAAAAAATGCTGATTTGACAAAATAAGGTTGTCCGTACGACAATTTCTTGACGGCTCGGCAAAATTCGTCGGAGCCGTCTTTTCTTCGGGTGCTTCATTTAGTATTTTTGTCTCACAAATTTCTTCCTTGGGCGTGGTGAGCCACCCTGAGGCTTCCGGGTATGTTTCAAACAATATCAAAACGATGAAGCGTCTTATCTATCTTGTGTCTTGTCTTTCAGTCTCGGTTTTCTTTCTGTCCTCTTGTGATAAGGGAGAAACCGAAACCGCCGCAAACCCTGCCGATTATCTGAGGAATGATGATCAGAAGGCTATGGTGTCCACATTGAAGAATTTGGCGGACGGGCATTTATATTCAGTGAAATATAGTTCGGACTACCACATCGATGAGGTCATGTCTAGCGGAGGGGCGAGTTCCAGCATGCAACTTCTCGGAAAAGTGGTGCCGATGCTGACAACAGTTCCGCTGGGCAAGGCTGACGGTGGCGTGGATTTCGGATGCAGTGCTTTCTGTGTCAAGTCCCCGGAAGGAGACGTGCTGGTGGGACGTAACTTTGACTATAGATTTGTGTCGTCTTCCAATGTGCTTGTACACAATGTCACAAAAGGAGTGCATGAGTCCATCTGCATCTCAGCCCTTCCATTTCTGGACAAAGACACTTATGTGGCCGGTGCGTTGTCGGACGGGAAGACGGATCTTTCCATCCCTGTGACCGCATCCATCTACTGCTGTCTGGACGGGATGAATGATGCGGGACTGTTCATAGGTGTCCTGTCTCTTCGAGGTACCGGCGGGGCGGTACAGCATGACCCCGGGAAGAGTGACATTGTCCCGACATTAGCCATCAGGCTGGCTCTGGACAGGTGTACAAGCGTTGAGCAAGCCGTGGAGGTTTTCCGGTCCCACAATTTTTTCGCGGACGGTGAGAATTCGGACTCGAACTATCATTTCCTGATCGCCGACGCAAGCGGAAAGAGCGTTGTCGTGGAATATTACCGCCCGGGAGAGGTGCCGCCGCTGAGTGATCCGTCAGCGAAGGATTGGACGATGAACCTGCTTGACACCGACCACGTCACCAATTTCTATCTGTCCGAGGGATGGCGGAATGTCGGAGGAGGAAAAGAGCGGTACGACAAGCTCCACGAGACATTGGAAAAGAAGAACCGTGTGATGACGGAAGATGAATGCATGTCTCTGCTTGATGCCGTGCACACAGATCTGCAATCCGAGGGAGGAGACATCACAAGCAACACGCAATGGTCAGTCGTTTACAATCTCACAAAGAAGACGGCGACTATCTGTGTGGACAAGGACTACAACAGCAAACTGCCTTACAGACTGTAATACCATGAAACACTCTCTTTTACTTTATCTGGCCATACCGGCGTTCGTGCTTACGCTTGTCTCCTGTTCCAAGGACAGTCCGGACTACGGTGACGAGGTCATCATTGAAGGCGACTACCGCAAGCCTTCCTCACTCGCCGACGGCGAGAAGATCGCGTTCCCGGCATGGGTCTCGGAAGGCCTCTCCAAGGACTTCGCGGACGCTGTCAAAGGCCGGCTGAAAGAGACGGCTCCTTCGGCTGACAACGCACAAGTGATTGTCACGGACATGGCCGGCTATTCCGGACTTGACACACTCAAGGGGCGCGTCGTGGTTGTCTGCGATCCGTCAAAAATCCTGCTTGAACAACTCGGTGTGGAGGCGGGGAATTTCCTCTGTGTGGCTTTCCAGCAGGGACGCTCCGGCCACTGTGCCGTGCGGACTCCGGCGGAGGGTCTGGAGGTGGACGAATGCCTCAACGGCCTTGTCTCCTGGACCAACAACGCCATCCTGAACGTGGCCGGCAACTTCGACCCGTCTTCTTTCTGGGAGGAGTCATGCCTGTACACGACCTATTCTGACAAGGTCAGCGAGAAGATAACCAACGTAGCGGCCTCCAAACACGATTACCTTGAGGGCGAGTTTTCCATAGATGTGCAGTTGAAGGTCACACCGATGCACGGATTCAAGAGTGGTGACTCGGAGGCCATGGATTACTACCTCATGACCTCCACCGTTTCTGTCGTGTCGGGGAAGATGTACACGGGGAATTTCACCAAGACGCACGGCTTGGTGAAAGCGAGGATATGCGGTTTCTATCTCAAGTCTCTCAGTTCTAACATCTACATATTAAACACCGCTGGAACTCCAGTAGGACGTTTTGTCCAGACACCGACACCGGAGACCGTCATCGGCTCGACCAGCTACACGACCGGCTGGAGCTTTTCCATCGGCGGAGGAATCACCGGCGGCACGTCTCCGATGATCTCTTCTAACACGGGATTCTCCATCTCCTCAAGCACATCCCGCACAATCAGCGACTGCGATGTACTCAACAGGCACGAAGGCTCCACGGTCGGCTACGACTACGAGATCAACAATCTTCCTCGCCTGAAATCCCTGAAAATCACGGACCCTCCGCTTGTCTCGACCTCGACCGTCAATTTCTATAGCCAGTGGGTGTGGGCTGTCCCGGCGGAGGACTACGACGTGAAGACCAAGTACAGGGTCGTGATAGATCTTTACAACCTTGTCTACGGCGCTTCCTATTTCTACTCGGGAAGTGTTGACTACCACGATCTTGAGTTCGTTCAGAAGAAGTATTCCGTCACCAAGGACCTTCCTGTGCCCAACAGGGGACCGACCGGGAAATTCGACCTCACGAACAGCGAGGAGGGCACTTTCATGACCAATGTCAGGCTGTACAACAAGAGCCACCCCGAGACCGGAAGCTACCATGACGGAAGCGTCTACGGCCAAGGCAACACCTGCTCCCTGTTCCTGGTGGCCGGCGACTACGAGCTGCAATGCGACATCAAGGACGCGAAAGGCAAGACCAGGAAACGCAACTACACCGGACTTGTCAGAGTGAGGCCGGGAGGATCTGTGAGACTATCAACCGGCTACGGCTTCAAGTAAAACTATGAATATATTCATGAACCTTCTGAATGAAATCCAATGACCATGAAACGAATAATTGATTTTCTGAATATACTTGCGCTTTGCGCGGCTTTTGGCCTGCTGGCCTCCTGCGGAGAGAAATCAGGCCTTGACCCCGATCCGGAACCGGAGCCGGAGCCCGTCGAGGAGAACCGCACCTCGGACCTGCCCTACTGTGTACTGTCTGAACTGGATGGCGACATCCTTGAGTTGATATATTCAAGATTCACCGGGAAGAGGGTCTCCTGCGAGGAGGCAAAAGTGGTCTTTGTCAGCGAGAAGGATGTCAAGGGCGATGAGGTCTTGAGCGCCTACCAGCGTGGGGCGGCGGTGGTCGTGGTCTCTCCGACTTCGGATCTGCTGTCGTTCCTTTCGCGGCACAACATCGGTTTTCTGTCCGCCGAGACGTTGGACGACTGCCTTTTCGTGGCGTTCCACAGGAGCGGCAAGGTCTTCTCAATGGATGACTTTCCTCCGGCCAACCTGAACGGCCTTGTGTCATGGGTCGGTGACGCGCATTCCGCGAACACCTCGGGAGACGACCTGCTCCAGTCCATCCATCTGTTCTCGTCCCATGACTACAAGATTGACAAGGGCTTGATCTTCAAGGACGGCAAGAAGGAGTTCAGGGTGACGGGCGAAGGCCGCTTCGAGCAGTACTACTCGGTCATCCCGCTCTATGCGTTCAAAACGTCCAAGAGCAACTACATCGGGGACTTCTACATCGTTGACGCCACGTTCTCGGTGGCTTCGTCCGGGATGTACGCCGGTAAGTTCAACAAGGTGCTGCCGAATGGCTGGACCGGCGATTTCATGGGCTATTTCCTGACCGGCTACAATGTGGACATCTCCCTGGTCGATGACAAAGGCAATCAGGTTCCGGTCCGCTTCAATCAGGTTCCGTCCCCTTCAACCACGATAAACTCCCAGACCTACACTTCCGGTGTGACATGGTCGTTCGAGGCCGGTTTGTCCGGTGGCGCCGCCGGCGCCGGGCTTTCCTTGAGTTCAGGCTGCAACTTCAGCAGTTCAAGGACGCGTGAGATCAGGGACCTGTCCATCATCGACAACTCGTCTGACGGAAGCATCCACTACAAACTGGAGGTGAAGAACCTGCCGGAGTTGGTCAACACTCAGCCTCCGGCCATATCCAGAGCCACTTTTGATTTCCATTCCGGTTGGGTCTGGAGTGTGGAGAACACTGTGGAGTCCGACGCCGCCACCCGTTACCGTATGAAGGTGACATTGAGCGAGATGAACTACCGTGACCTTTGCACCAATGCTCCTGGCGGTCTGCCGGGCGTCCAGAACCGGTCCATCGAGAAGAAGGAGTTTTTCATCGACCTCCCGGTTCCGAACAGAATTCCTTGCGGCAATGTGAAGTTCGTCAACAGCGAGAAAGGCAAGTACATGACGGACATCGTCTTTATTGACTCAAAGAGCATAAGCGATCCTAAAAGCTATCATTTCGATCCGTCAGGCAGTGTCTACTCCTATCAGGAGTGCTACGAGACCAGCCTCCCTGAGGGCACCTACATTGTCCAGTACAAACTTGGAGGCACCTCCTGCACCGGAAAGAACATCGCCGTCAAGAGAGGTGAGACACTTGAGATCCAGTCCGGCTACTATGTCAAATGATTGGAAGAAGCGGTGCTATCTGACTGAGGTAGCGGTAAGATAATGAAGTTTTTTCACTTCAAAGAACCTTTTAGTAACCTTCAAAAAATAACCTGCCTCATCTTAAGGAATCTTTTCGGTCTATATCTGTTTTCTCATCAGTCATGTGCCACCGGCACACTCCTTCTTCGAAAATAGATCTATCCTCGAAAATCTTCTCCTAATCTGAAGCAGGTTATTTTTTTCACGTTACTTAGACAAATCAAAAAACTAATACAGGAACCCGAACAGCCAAAGCGGGATTCTTGCTCCGTAACCTGTCTCAATGCCGTCTGTGGCAAGGAAACTGTCAGGAATGTCGGCTATTCGCGAGAAATCCTTTGATGGCCCGCCAACTTCCACTCTCAGCTTCCCGTCTATCAGAAAATCTCCGGCATGGCTTGAGCGGACATCGTGGGTGTTGCCGACTTGGTTGAAGAAAAACGTTTCCCGGAGATTGCCCTCATTGACGTTGGACCCGAGAGCATACATCAGATTTGTGTTATCAAGATAGATTTTCTCCGGATTCACAAGCCTTTTGTAACTCTTTAGCTCTGTGGTGAGAAGTCGTAGTATGGCGGCCTTGTCAAGCAGGTACATCATTTTCAGACACGAGTCGCGTGTCGAGCTTATTGAGGAGGCCAGTTTCTCGGTTGTCGGTTGAAGCGGTACATGCTCAGCAATGATCATGAGAAGTTTCTGTGTCTTCTCAATAGTCGCGTAATTTACATCAAGGACTGCCGGCAAGTCGTTTTCAATCACCAGTTTGGCCGTCTCTGCCAATCTTATCAGAAAATCATTCTTCGCTTCGGTGAAGTATGGATAATACCCTGTTTTCAGGTATTTGTCAAACATCTTGAGAATCTTCGTCTTCCCGCAGATGTCCATAGCTGTAGCAACGTGGTTCTGAAGGATGTCCGGGAGTTGCAGCGGTTCATATTCAAGGGCACCTGTGTAGTTGAGATATTCCCGGAAAGACAATCCGTCAAGGCGGTATGGTGTCTGCCTTCTTGCGAGGTCTGTGCTTGGTTTTTCTATCTCAAGCATAGATGAACCGGTGTACACAATTCTCAGATCCGCGAACTCGTCGTAGAAAGTTTTCAGAGACTGACTCCAGTCCTTATACTTGTGAACTTCGTCAATGTAGATTTCCGTGATGCCGTGGGTGTAAAGGTATTCAACCAGTTCTTCAAGAGAATGGTTCCTGAACCAAAGATGATCCAGAGTGATGTAAAACGTATCGTCGATGTCCTTATATTTCTCCAATATCCGTTGGAGAAGAAGCGTGGTTTTTCCAACCCCTCTAGCTCCTTTTATCCCGATAATTCTGGCATCCCAGTTGATTCGGTTGAAAAGGTATCTTTTAAAATTCAGATTCACTTGTTTTATTTTCCAGTGATAATAGTTCACCAACGGTTGTATGTCAGAACTTTGCATAATTGTATCACGTTTTCGCAAATATACAAAATCACTTTTATAAAAGCGAATTTCTCGAATAAAATCGCTTTTGCAAATGTGAATGGTGTCGGTTATGTTCACTTCGTAAAGTCGCTTCATTTTACTGCCGTAAAATTGCAACCAGATTCGTCATCTTTGCCAAAGATCAAAAAAACAAATACGCCATGACATTATCCGAACTGCTTCACAGTGTGTCATTTGATGACCTAACACCGACGCTCAAGGAAGTGTACGGCATCGAAACCGACATCTATGCCTACAGGGAGGCTTTCGATGAACTGAATCTTCTCCTGCTGTTCGTAGCGCAGACTAGAAGCGGTCTATATAATGAAGTGTGCGTGGCATCTAAATGTTTGACTATGAATTTGATGAATATGCTATCTGGTGCCGATATTCATACAGGATTATATATCCTATCCATTGTTTGTCAATAATTTAGCTGCCACGTGAAATCTCGTTGCGCGCCCCGCCCCGCCCCACGGTCGATAAACTTGTCTTCGTCCGCTTTTTGGGTGTGTCCGGGATCATTGTCCGACGAAGCAGGAGGATGTCCCCATATCCCTCTAAGGCTGCACGGAGGGACCGGGGTTGATTATAAAGAAAGAAGCTGACCACAAAAAGGTCAGCCTCTTCCTGGTGAATATGTCCTAACACAGGCAGATTTGTTTCTTGATCTCTTTCTCCTTCTTCTCGACCATTTCTCTCCAGAGCCTCGAGTCCTTGAAGTCGCAGGCTGGGATCCTGTCGGAATATTTCCGGATGAACTCTTCGGTGGCCAGTTTCTCACAGCAACTCCAGTTGTTGATCAGGGCCTTCCAGTTGATGTAGTCGGCGAACTGGTCGATGAGCTCAGGAGTGAGGCAGCGGTTGTCCGAGATCTCCTCCCAGTTCCAGTTGTCCTTGAACTTTTCCAGCAGCTCAGCCGAAACGTTCTCCTCCTGAAGGCTGCATGACAGGGCCGTCCAGTCGATTCTTCTCTTGAACTTCTCCAACATCTGGACGCTCCAGAAAATGTTGGTGTTGCCTGAAACTTCCTTCCAGTCGAGTTTGTCGGCGTACTTCTCCAGCTGTGCCTCGCTGAACGGGAAGTCCCCTGAAACATTACCCCACGCCTCTGTGTCCATCATCTGGGCGACCACGCCCTCGCATAAATTGATCTTTTCCATACTCGTTTTGTTTTGATGATGCAAAGTAACAACCTTTTGCTGCTAAAACACGGCAGTGGAGCGAAATTCGCTATCTATGAATATCCTAACGCTTTCCCTTAGGTCGGTTTGCACTAAAGAGACCACATCAGATTATTGTAAGTCAATATATTGCCACCCACCGGCTGATACAGAGCGAGTGGCTGACAAATGCTTATCAATGAATATGTTAGCGTATCCCCTTTAGCTGAATCATCCTAAAGGCAAAAGGCTTGATGATTGATATTCATATAGTTGTGCTTTACAATCCTTCAACAAGTCTGGCTGTGGAGACTAATGGGGCTGTCTGCAGGGTGAACATGCCTGTTCCTCGCATGATGTGACAAGAGGCAGCCTTGGTGTCAACCAGAGGTCGCTACAGGATTTTCATCGCGATCGCGGCGCAGGCCTCGGCATCGGCCAGAGCGTGATGGTGATTCGTGAGGTCGTACCCGCAGGCAGCGGCGACGGTCTGGAGCTGGTGGTTGGGCAGGGCGCAACCGAAATGTCGCCGTGAGGCCGCAAGGGTGTCGAAAAATTCATAGTCAGGATAATCCATCTGATAGACCTTGAAGACACTCTTAAGACAGCCCTCGTCAAAACGGCTGTTGTGAGCCACAAGAGGCAGTCCCTCGATCAAGGGTTCGATCTTTTCCCAGACGAAAGGGAACACCGGCGCGTCGTCAGTGTCGTCCGGCCCGAGGCCGTGAACCTGCCGGCAGAACCATTTGTAATATTCAGGCTCGGGGTGGATCAAGCTGTAGAAACTGTCCACGATCTCACCTTCTCGCACCACCACGACCCCCACCGAGCAGACACTGCTCGGGCACTCGTTGGCCGTCTCGAAATCAATAGCGGCGAAATCTGTCATAGCGATTATTTTCTCATCATCTTCGTCAATCTATGGAAGCCCATCGCTATCCGCAATGGAAATCCCATAGAGCGAGGTCCTTGTAACTTTTATTCAGGCTGATTCATCGGGAAACGGGAAGCCCATAACGCGATGCCATTCCTGCGACGATGTCAGCGATACTTTCGCGTAACTCGGCCGGTTCGAGCACCTCCACATCCGCTCCATGCGAGAGGATCTCCTGCACGAAGTCGAAGGTCGGGGCGATGTGGTAGCTGAAAACCGAACTTCCGTCCTCCTGCGCCGTCTCCCTCTGAGACCCATGCAGAGGCAGCGTCCGGAAATACTTTACCTGGTCCGGCACGACACGTATCTTCACGTCCTCCGGCTCCTCCCCGATGATGACACCGAAGTAGTTCCCGAAATATTCCTCCGCGTTGAAACCCTTCGGAATCTCAAAATGTTCCTCCAGCTCTTCCATGTCCACGAAGCGGTCCAATGAATATATCCGCAGCCCCAAGTCGCTGTCGCCGAGCAGGTACCACCTCTGCTTGAAGTACTTGACGCAATATGGACGTACGTTGAAGCAGAACGGCTCCGGATGCCGGAAACTCTGGTAGCAGAGACTTATCACCCTGAAGTCACGCATCGCGCTGATGATGTCCGTAAGGAATCTCTCGCTTGACGGGACCTTCTCCATAAGTATCCGATCCTTCATGTCCGCGTTCTCGTGCAGCACATTGTTCAGACACAGTGTGTGCAGCATCCAGTCGCTTGTCTCGTCGCTTCCGACATCCGAACGCCCGATGTAGAATCCGAGACTCCTGTCGTTTAGAATCTCTATCCCGAACATCCCGGCGATGGCGTCCTTGTGGTTGAAGAAGGTTCTCTCCGACAGAGGGTCTCCTGTCTCGTTCAGCGGACTGTGCATCCATGCCTCGTTGATCTCCTTGAAAGACACATACTTCCTGCGGTTGATCAGATCAACCAGCCAGATGTATCTCTTGAAAAAATTCTTTGCCATTATCCATGAATATTTTGAAGTCTGTCATGACAACCATGTCGCTTTTGTCAAAGTTCACGCGAGTTGTTATTCCAAGGTTTGCCAGATGCAAATATAATATATTTGGCTGAAAGAATATGGCAGCGAAAGTCGATGTGCTTCGATTCCGGATCCTTGGAGTTTTTTGTTTAAGAGATTCTTGGCGCGCTATCGGAATCCGATTTTCTTCCTTCCTGAGCCGGCATCCTCGATCATCTCCTCGCGGCAATATCCCCGGATTTCTTCCATGCCGGCATCGACCCCGTCTATGATGAACTTGATCTCCTTCTTGCGCACTATGTTCTCGATCTGGCCTCCACTAAAGTCGAAACCGTGAGCCAGTTCCCGCGCATCCTCTTCGCTGAGGGTTGGCAGCATCGAAGCCCAGATTTGTTCCTTGACCTTCTCGTCCGGCCTGTCGAACCGGATCTTGTAAAGGAATCTCCTCTCGAAAGCATTGTCCAGATTGGTTGTGAGGTTGGTGGTCGCGATCAGGATTCCGTCCAGTTTCTCCATTTCCCGAAGGATGATGTTCTGGATGCTGTTCTCCATCTTGTCAACCGCCCGTGTCGCGCCCTCCTGGCGGATTCCGAAGATGGCGTCCGCCTCGTTGAAAAGCAGAATAGGAGCCACGGTGGACTTCGCTACCTTCTTACGGTACTGGTCGAACAGGCCTTTGATGTTCTTCTCCGACTCGCAGACCCAGCAGCTTTTTATGTCAGGAACGTTCACGAGGATGATGTCCCGGCCAGTCTGCCTTGCCAACTGATAGACGGTCTCGGTTTTCCCTGTTCCCGGACTTCCGTAGAACAAACATGTGAAACCGCTTCTAAGCCCCCTGTCTTTAAGCCTCTCGCAGGTTTTGCTGTAACTCTCCTGTTCAAGCAGGCTCCTGAGCCTTGAGACCTGAGCGCCGTTCTCCTTGTTGTAGAACAGATCCTTGGCCACTATCTCGTTGTGTCTGATTGTGTTCATCCCGTTCGATTCCTTGTCGGCCCCGCTTCCTCCGAGCTCGGCGAATATGACATCCTTGACCTTGTTGCTGATGTGGAAATATTCCGGACTTCTGATTCCGTCTTCGTTGACCGGCTCGATCACTCCTTCAGTGACGACTTTCAGTTTCCTTTCCTTGAACATGTTTTTCATCCTGCGTTGGTTCCAGTATGCGCATTCAAAAATGCCATCGAAGTCGCTCCATCCCACATTGTCATCATTGTCGAAGATGAAGAAATAGACCAGTGAGTAGAACAGGAGCCTGTCGCAGTATTTCATTTCCCCGCTTTCTCCACGGAATCCCAAGTCACGGCATTCGAGGACAAACTGACTTTGCGTTTCGGCTGTCATCAGTGTGTCCAACTCGCTCATGAGGTCGTTCTCGCTGATCTCATCCTTCTGCCGCATCTTGAACATTCTCCTGAAACGCTCAAGAACCCCGGATGTGTCCAGTCCGGAATAGTCCTCTTTCTCGTAGGGTTTGTTCTGCGCGAGTGCCGACTTGACGAAGGTGGGGACCAGTATCTCCTCGTCTTCGTTTCTTCTTATCAGCTTCTTCCTTTCCAGAGAGCTTAGTTCGGCCTCGTAGGTCATGGACTTGATGTAAGTGATTCCCATCTCTTTGGCTACATCGTCCATCCCGATATGACGACCGCAACTTTGCTCCAGGATATTGGCGAAGACGACCGTCTCTCTCTCCGTTGTCCCGAGTACCGCTCCTGCCTCCGAGATGTCTTCCTTCGCATCCTCATAGACGCTCGGATTGAACTTCTTTTCGTCCTCGGCTCCGGTCGCGGTCTTCACCACAATCGAGCTCAGGCATTCCAGCAGAGTCTTCCGCGAGTCATTTCCCTTTATTCCACCTGTTTCCATATTCCTTGAACATCTTTTCACGGTGCAAAGATATTCTTCGTTGATGCAAAAATATGGCAGTGAAGCGCGTCGCGTTGATATTCGGTCTTTTAGCCTTTTGTCTTTAGTGCAAGCCGACTGAAGATGAATAGCTAAAGCTCTGATTAGTAAATTATTGCCAAATACGCCCGGATTCTGCAAGCCTTGCAGACGTTGCGATGATGTGGCATGGCGCCGCTATCTTTGCGTCAGAAACAAGGTAGGACACAATTCACCTAATTTAATATATACAGTTATGGAAGAGAACAAGACAATGAAGATCTACAACCTCATCGTTCTGGATGAGAGCGGTTCGATGAGCTCGATCTACAATCAGGCGCTCAGCGGGATCAACGAGGTGATCAACGGCATCAGGCAGAATCAGGAGAAGTACCCGGAGCAGAGGCACTTCGTGTCCATCGTGACGTTCGAGGGGGAAGGTATGAGTGGCGTGAAGACCCGCAGGGACTGTGTGCCGGTGGGGGAAGTGGCCGATCTGACGAAGAAGGATTACCGGCCTGGCGGCTGCACTCCGCTCTATGATGCGATGGGGAAGGCCATCTCGGAACTTGACCGCAAGGCTGAGGTTGGCGATGGAGTTCTGGTGACCATCATCACGGATGGAATGGAGAACTCCTCTCAAGAATATTCAGGAAGGGTCGTCAAGGATCTTGTCGCGATGCAGAGGAAGAAGGGCTGGACGTTCGCCTACATCGGCGCTAACCAGGATGCCGTCGAGGTGGCTAGGGATCTGAACATCCAGAACGCGATGAACTATGACGCCACGCCGGAGGGAATGGTGTGTATGTCGATGGTATTCAATGAGTCTCAGGCTAAATTCGCAAAAAGGATGCATCTCGGTAAATCCATTCTTGCTGATGTCGCCGACTTCTTTTCAGGCTCGTCTGATGAGGATGCCGGTGAGGAAGGAAAGTAGGGTCACAGAGCCTGTCGAAGTGACCCTTCGCTCATCAGACCAACCATCAACCCCAGAGTACAAAGTCACGGTCAAGGGCGATCCTCTTGGCCGTGACTTTTTTTCCATCGATGTAGTAGAACCTTGCCACACGGTCATCCACAGCATCCCTGAACGCTTTCTTCACCTTGGAGACCTTCTCGTTGATGGAATTGTTCAGCGGGTCGCACAGATCCGCCACGCTCTTCCGGATGCTGTCGAGGTCATCCCGACCCGTGATTGATGAATATATTTTCTCAAGTTCCCACTGATAATCAGACAGTTCCTTATAGCGAATCCCCTCCGGATGCTTTAGGTAAAGCAAAAAAACAGCCTTGGTCAACTTGTCCATCTTCACCTCTTTCCTGTCAAAGTCCTCCAGCAGGATCTCTTTCTTTTCAGTAATATGCAAACGGCTGAGTTTCACCCTATAGGCCAGCATGATCTCCACCTCCTTGACACTGAGTCCATGCTTTTTCATCAAAGTGTCGAACTCCTCCATGATAGCCTTTGTCCGTTCGTCAAGCTCAAGGTCCGCGACAGGCGGCTCAGGTTCTTCCGGCTTTTGTTTCGGGATTAAGAAACTGAACAGCCCACCTGTCTCCAGTCTGGCCATCCGTTTCCGAGGAGGTGCTGAGTATTTCGGTGGACAGGTCCGGCTAGACAGTTCATCGCAACACGCGTCAATCTTTGAATCATACTCTATAAGAAATGCTTCATCCTCTTTTGCGTCCTTGAACGCATTCCCGGCATCCGGGAAGAAATACGCTCTGGCCTCCTCGGACATCTCAGCGAGAAAAGCCTCTATTCTCTGTGTGTTCAAAATGCTGTCGTGGTTTGTAATAGTTTGCTGATGAATGTGTTTGTGGAAACTGTCATCACAGAGTGGATCTGCATGTTCAGGTGTGACCTCACTCGTTGATTCACAGCGTTTTATCTCCTTGCCTTAGGTCTTATCTAACTAAAGCTAAATAGGTAAATCCCTGTTTTATAGGTAGTTATAGCCCACGCTATAATTCGATCATCGGGCTGGCGAGGGCTTTCTTGAGCTGTTCGTCGTAGCGGAGGCGGATCTTGATGCCGGCTTCCTGGAAGTGGTATCGGACGGCGATCTCTTCCTCGATGAACGGAACGATCTCGTCTTTCTTAAGCTTCAGGAATGTCTCCTTGTCCATCTCCAGGGCTTTCTGGAGAGCGTCAAGCTCCGCTGACATATTCTTTGACAGGCCGTCTTTCTCCAGTTCCTTCTTCATCCGGTCGAAGTAGGTCTTCGCGCTGGATCGGTAGTCGAATTCCTTTGTCTTGGCGAAGGCCACGAAGCCGTCCCAGTCCTTGTCGGCAAGATGGAAATCCTCCTCCGCGCTGTCGTGCGAGCGGACATAATTAAGGGCATATTCCTGAATGATCCCTGAATATACGAGTGAATATGTCAGGCGGCTGTAGTCGTGTCCCTCTATGGTGACGTCCGGGGTGATGCCGCCGCCGTCACGCACCGTCCTGCCGTGGGCGGTCTTGAACTCGTGTGTCAGTGAGTCAGGTATATACCCGACACTGCCGTCCTCGTTGCGGTGCGAGTAGTCGATCGCCTGGACGCAGCGGCCTGACGGGGTGTAATATTTCGCCGTGGTGACTTTCAACTGTCCGTTGTAAGGCAGCGGGCGGATGCTCTGGACAAGCCCCTTGCCGAAAGTCCTCGTACCCATAACCGTAGCTCTGTCAAGGTCTTGAAGGGCTCCGGTCACGATCTCGGAGGACGATGCCGAGCCGGAATCCACCATCACGATGATCGGAATCTCAGTGTCAAGAGGCTCGGATGTGGTCTTGTAGTGCATCTCTGTGCCGGCGGCCTGACCTTTCGATGAGACTACCATGGAACCTTTCGGCACGAAGAGGGACACGATGCCCACAGCCTCGCTCATCAGACCGCCGCCGTTGCCGCGAAGGTCGATGACCAGTTTCTTCATACCCTGCTTCTTGAGTTTCATGAAGGCGTTCCGCAGCTCTCCGGAGACATTCTCCGTGAATCCGCTCTGGTAGATGTAGCCGGTCGTGTCGTTGAGCATCCCGGCATATTCAATGTCAGGAAGATGGATCCTCTCCCTCGTGACAACGACATCCTCGATCTCGTTGGAGCGTACTCTCTTTATCTTGAACCTGACGGAAGTGCCCGGCTTGCCTTTCATCCTGTCAGAGCATTCCTGGCTGGTGAGTCCGTGGGTGCTCTGCCCGTCGATCTCCATGATCTCGTCGCCGCAGCGGAGGCCGTATTTCTCCGCCGGCGACCCCTTGTAAGGCTCGTTGATGATGACGTTCCCGTCCTTCTCGGGCTTGTAGATCAACGCTCCTATGCCCCCGTAGGACTTGTTGATCATCATCATAAGGTCCTCATTCTCCTCCTCCGGGATGTAGACCGTGTAAGGGTCAAGGCTCCCCAGCATCGCGTCGATGCCCGCCCTTTCGATCCTGTCCACTGGCAGCGAGTCCACATAAGAGCGGTTAAGCTCCTTGAGTATGGAGTTCTGGATCTCGGTCCATTTCCCGAGCTTGAAACTTTGTGACTGTCCGAACGCCGCGGTGCTGACCACTACCGCCAGCGATGCCGCTATCAATGATTTAATCTTCATATTCTTTGAATATATTCCTGAATATCTCCGCCTCCGCCCTCGTGGCGGAAAGCCAAAGCACGAGCGCAACACCCGTGCCAACCCTGCAAATTTAAGCAATTTCCCTTGCTTGATAAGATAGTCGTAATGAGAAAAAATTGTTATTTTTATCCCGCCGACCATCCGGCAAAGCCGATGGCTAAAGACAATAAGAATTATGAACAAGACGCTACTAACCACAGTATCATTGTTTTGGACGCTCCTTCCCCTTGCTGCGGGCAACGTGGGCGACGGAGGCAGAATCCGTCATGAAATACGTTTCGACACCCCTACCTCCCTCAGGGAGCATCCGATTTGGACGGCTAAGGCCAAGGATAGCAAAATGATCTTCTCTGGCGGCTCCAAGGCCACCTCCGAGGATCCGGAATGGGAATCCCAGTCCCTGCCGCTTGGCAACGGAAGCATCGGCGCGAGTGTGCTGGGATCCATCCAGGCGGAGCGTATCACATTGAATGAGAAGAGCCTTTGGCGTGGCGGCCCGGGCACATCCGGCGGAGCTGCCCACTACTGGGACGCCAACAGAGAGGCTGCGAAATACCTTCCGGAGATCCGCCAGGCATTTGTGGACGGCGATCCGGACAAGGCGGCGGAGCTGACCAAGCGCAATTTCACCGGCAAGGTGGCCTACTCGGCAGCGAAGGAAAAGGAGTACCGCTTCGGGAATTTCACCACCGCCGGAGAACTGAAGGTCTGGACAGGCGTGGACTCATTGTCAGTCACTGACTATCACCGTGTTCTCTCGCTCGACGAGGGCATGGCGAGGGTGACTTTCACCAGCGGCGGAGTCAATTATGTCAGGGAATATTTCATCTCCTATCCGGCCAACGTGATGGTCATGCGCTTCCGTGCCGACCGTCCAGGAATGCAGAACCTCAGGCTGGAATATTCATCGAACCCTGCCGCTAACGGCGGTGTCGCCCTTGACGGAAAGGACGGGTTGGTATATTCAGGAGCCTTGAAGAACAACGGGATGGAGTTTGCCGTGCGCGTCAGGATGGCGGCGGACGGCGGCAAGACTTCCAACAAGAATGGCGTTTTGGCGGTTTCCGGCGCCGACGAGGTCGTGTTCTATCTTTCCGCCGACACTGACTACAAGGCGAATTTCTCACCGGACTTCACGGATCCGAGGACCTATGTCGGGGTGAATCCGCTGGAGACGACCGGGAAGTGGGTGGAGGCCGCCGCCTCGAAGGGGTACGCCGCCCTGCTGAGGGAGCACACCGCCGACTACACCTCGCTCTTCGGAAGGGTCAGCCTGTCCTTGGCGGGCGACCAGGCTTCCGCGGACCTGCCTACTCCGGAGCGCCTGGAGCGCTATCGCTCAGGGGCTTCCGACCCCGGTCTGGAGGAGCTTTACTTCCAGTTCGGGCGCTATCTGCTGATCGCCTCGTCGCGCGGAGGCAACCTCCCGGCGAATCTTCAGGGAATATGGCACAACAACGTCGACGGCCCGTGGCGCGTGGACTACCACAACAACATCAACGTCCAGATGAACTACTGGCCGGTCTGTCCGACCAACCTCCCGGAGTGCGTCGAACCTTTTATTGACTATGTCCGCGCGCTCGTGAAGCCTGGCGAGAGGGTGGCACGCTCGTACTACAACGCGCGTGGCTGGACGGCATCGATCTCCGGCAATCCTTTCGGTTTCGCCTCGCCTCTGAACGACGAGAGCATGACCTGGAATCTCTGCCCGATGGTCGGGCCTTGGCTCGCCACCCATCTTTGGGACTACTACGACTACACCCGCGACACGACTTTCCTGCGCGAGATCGGCTACGACGTCCTCCGCTCAAGCGCCCGATTCACCGTTGACCATCTTTGGAAGCGTCCGGACGGCACCTACACCGCCACCCCTTCGACATCCCCGGAACATGGGCCGATTGACGAGGGTGCCACATTCTCCCATGCCGTGGCGAGGGAGATACTGCTTGACGCGGCAGCAGCGGCGGAACTTCTGGGGCTTGATGAGCAGGAGCGCCAGGAATGGCTCCACGTGGAGAGCCATCTGCCTCCGTACAGGATTGGCCGTTTCGGTCAGATCATGGAATGGTCACGCGACATCGATGACCCTAAGGACAGCCACCGCCATGTCAACCATCTTTTCGGACTTCATCCGGGACACACGATGTCTCCCGTGACGACACCCGAACTCGCCGAGGCCGCCCGCGTGACGCTTGATCACCGAGGAGACGGGGCAACCGGTTGGAGCATGGGGTGGAAACTGAACCAGTGGGCGCGCCTGCTTGACGGCGACAGAGCCTACACCCTGTACAGGAACCTTCTGACCAACGGCACGTTGGACAATCTTTGGGACACCCATCCGCCTTTCCAGATCGACGGCAACTTCGGCGGGACCGCAGGAATAGCGGAGATGCTCCTCCAGAGTCACATGGGATTCATCCACCTGCTTCCCGCCCTCCCATCGGCATGGGCTGACGGCAGCGTGGCCGGACTGCTGGCCCGGGGCGGCTTCGAGGTTGACATGGAATGGTCCGGCGGCAAACTGAGGAAGGCGGTGATACACTCCCGCCTCGGAGGGCCTTGCTCCCTGCGCTACGGCAGGACAACCCTCGACATCGACACAAAGCCGGGTATGGCCTACCATGTCACTTTCTGAATATTCTAAGGAACATGAAAATAATAAATTGCTTCAGATTAAGAAGCTGTTTTGAATTGTTTGAAATGTTCTTTGAGGTGAAA
>UQUJ01000050.1 GCA_900544195.1 uncultured Alistipes sp.
GAACGTGAGATAATGTATTTGACAGCAGGTGATTGCCTACTTGCGAAAGTTGAGTTGTCTTACTTGATGTGCGCGATTGAGTAAACCGGAGCGATCTTCTCAAGCCTGTTGCGGCCGTAGAGCCCGTCAAGCTCGGCGAGGAATATGAACTCGGAGACTTTCACGCCATATTCCTTGCCATCGACAATGATTTTAAGAGCGTCAAGAGCCTTGGCGATGCCCTCCGCGGTGCCGCCGGTGGCCAGAACGTCATCGATGATGGCGATCTTGAATATTCCATCCTCAGCCTTGCCGGCCGCTATGTCGGACTTCCGGAAGTAAAGGTTGTCGGGACCATATTCCTTCATGATCTCGATGCTCTGCAGGTCGTCGCCCGAGTGAGGCAGCTTGCCCTTCTTGCGGAAAGGGACAACGTTCGTCACGCCGCTGTCGGATGTGAGCAGCGGGGCGCAGAACAGGAAGGCGCGGGCTTCGGGTGCGGCCACCGTCGGCGCGGTGACGTGGCTTCCGATTTCGCCTATCAGTTTGGTAAAGACCTCCTTGTCCTGGAGGAACGGCATTATGTCAACGAAATTGATGCCCTCTTTGGGGAAATTCGGATAAAATTTCAGTGTCTCTTCAAACATGGCTGTTGATAACTTTGTTTATTATTCCATGGCAAAGTTATGGACTTTCCTTGACATATGTGTTAAATTTGTTTTTTTAATTTCATAAAGGAACAAGTCAAATTCCTTAATATTTATGTCAAACAAATCAATCATCGCCGCCACAGTCGCAGCGCTCGCCTTCGCTCTAGGAGCAAATGGCCAGACCAACCTTCAGACCTTCTACGATTTCGGTAAGGATCGCGGTCACGTGACCACTACCCTCGAGGGTTTCTACGGGGACAAATGGGGTAACACATTCTTCTTCGTGGACTATGACTACAACTCGAAGAACGACAATGACAAGGTTTACGCTCCAAGCGGAACCTACTTCGAGATCGCGCGCTGTCTCAATTTCTGGCAGGACACAAAACTTGCCCCTTTCAGCCTCCATGTCGAGTACAACGGCGGAGTTTACAATGGCTACACCATCAACAACGCCTTCCTTTTCGGTGTTGACTGGTTCCTTCACAGCAAGGATTTCAAGAACACGCTGAATCTCAAGGCTCTCTATAAGACCATCAACTACAACGGCGCCAAGCACGCTGACGGCAGCAAGTTCAAGAGCGAGATTCCTCTCCAGCTCACCGCTGTCTGGGGAATGCAGGATATTTTCGGCGTTACCGGGCTCCGCTTCTCAGGATTCGCTGATTTCTGGTGGGAGGATCACACCGTCTGCCCTTACGTAAGCGACAAGTCCAAGGGTTATCGTGACTGGACAAAGGCCGAGGACGCTCACTTCGTCTTCCTCTCCGAGCCTCAGCTATGGTACAATGTCGGCAGGCACTTCGGAGTTGACAACCTCAACATCGGAACAGAGATCGAGCTCTCTTACAATTTCGGAACAGGAAAGGGCTTCTTCGTGCGTCCTTGCCTCGGAACAAAGTGGGTATTCTAATATTCAACGACACTTAACAATCCAAGACAATGGCAGAAACAAAGACACAGGCCGCCGAGCCCAGGAAGTCAGGCTGGCTGACCAAACTGTTCGGATTCGATCCGTCAACGATGAAGGTATCGACCGAGATCGTCGCCGGCATCACCACATTCCTCGCTATGTCCTACATCCTTGCCGTCAACCCGTCAATCCTGGCTGACTGCGGAATGGACAAGAACGCCCTCTTCACCACCACCGCCGTGGCCTCCATCCTCGCCACCCTCGTGATGGCATTCTACGCCAAGCTTCCGTTCGCCCTCGCCCCTGGTATGGGACTGAACGCCTTCTTCTGCTACACGGTCTGCCTTGGAATGGGCTACACCTGGCAGTTCGCGCTGACCGCCGTCCTTATTGAAGGTATAATATTCATAATACTCACTTTGACCAGCGTCCGCGAGGCGATTGTGAACGCCCTGCCGCTGTCGCTGAGAAAGGCGATCGGAGCCGGTATCGGTCTGTTCATCGCCCTCATTGGTCTTAAGAGCGGCGGAATCGTCGTTGACGACCCTGCCACACTCGTGAACCTCGGCGACATCACCGGCGGAGCCGGCCTTCTTTCCGTCATAGGACTCATCATCACCGGCGTGCTCGTGATATTCAATGTTCCGGGATCCCTCCTGATCGGGATCATCGCGACCGCCATCATTGGTATCCCTATGGGCATCACCCAGTTCCAGGGATTTGTTGACACTCCGCCGTCAATGAAGCCTATCTTCTGCCAGTTCTCTACCGATGCATCACAGATCTTCAGCCTTGACATGCTCGTGGTGGTGTTCACATTCCTGTTCGTGGACATGTTCGACACTATCGGAACCCTCGTTGGAGTCACCACAAAGGCCAATATGACAGACAAGGACGGCAGACCTGTCCGCATGAACCAGGCCTTCATGGCCGACGCCATCGGTACCGTCACCGGCGCCTGCCTCGGTACCAGCACCGTGACCACATACGTTGAGAGTGCCTCCGGAGTGGCCCAGGGTGGCCGTTCGGGTCTCACCGCATTCTCTGTGGCCGCATGCTTCGTGCTGGCCCTGTTCTTCGCTCCGATCTTCACCGCCATCCCCGGCTCTGCTGTCTGCCCGGTGCTTGTGTTCGTGGGCCTGTTCATGCTGACTCCGATCAAGGATATCCCGCTTGACGATTTTTCTGAATCCATCCCGGCTTTCCTCACATTGATCCTTATGCCTATGACATATTCCATCTCCAATGGTATCCTCCTTGGCCTTGTGTCTTATGTCATCCTCAATGTCTGCACAGGAAAGGCAAAGAAGATCGGTTGGTTCATGTATCTTTTGGCAATTTTAGTAATTCTAAAATATCTCTTTCTTTAATTAGTTGTTACGTAATAAATTAACAATTAAGTTACGTAATTGTTAATAACTTTAGCGATATTTTTGTCCATAAAGCGGAATTATCTGCTATCTTTGTGAAAGTCGGTTCGACTCCCTTAAAAAAGGATCGGGCCGACTTTACGACCAGAGAAAACACGCTTGTCAATACTTGGAAATACAACTGGATATTAATATTACCGAATAAAGAATATACCTGAATATGGATGTAACTGTACGCAAGACCAACGGCTCTTATGAGGAGTACGACAAGGTCAAATTGATGAACGGCATACGCGAGGCCTACAAGACAGCTGGCGAGGAATGTCCCGAGGCTGTGGTTGTCTCGATCGCGGAGAACCTCTACATTTATGACAAGATCACCAGCCGGGAGATCAGGCGTCAGGTCGAGGAGGGCCTGATGTCCATCAACAAGAAGGTCGCCGTAGCCTACATCGAGAAGTTCGACGCGGGACTGGACCTGCGGAAGAAGCGCGACTTCATACGCGACTACATCGCCGCGTCCAACGCCGCCACCGGCTCCAAGTTCGACGCCAACGCCAATGTCACCCGCAAGAACATCGTGACCCTCGGCCAGGAACTCTACAAGGAGAACAACATCAAGCAGAACCGTTATATCATGAAGGACAAGATCAAGGCCCTGTACGGACGCTCGCTCGCGGGTCAGTACATCAAGGATCTTGAAAGCCACGTCCTTTACAAGCACGATGAGAGCGGCACCCCGGGCTATCCTTACTGCGTCGCCATCACAATGTACCCGTTCCTTGTGGACGGCCTCATCAAGCTTGGCGGTGTGTCCGTGGCTCCGACCGACCTCAAGTCATTCTGCGGCGAGTTCATCAACCTGGTATATTCAATCTCCTCCCAGTTCATGGGAGCCGTGGCGACCCCGGAGTTCCTGATGTACCTGGACTACTTCATCCGCAAGGACTACGGTGACGACTATCTTGATCATCTTGAGGATGTCGTGGAGATGAACGCCAAGAAGAGGACGCTTGTGAAAGTCATCGACAACTACTTCCAGCAGGTTGTCCATTCCATGAATATGCCCGCCGGCAACCGTGGCTACCAGACGGTGTTCTGGAACATCAGCTACTTCGACGAGAGCTATTTCCGCGGCGTGTTCGGCGACTTCCGCTTCCCTGACGGCACCGAGCCTAAGTGGGAGACCCTTTCCTGGCTCCAAAAGCACTTTATGAACTGGTTCAACGAGGAGAGGAACCGCTACATCCTGACCTTCCCGGTCGAGACAATGGCGCTGCTGACCGACGGCAAGGACGATTTCATCGACAAGGAATATGCCGACTTCACGGCCGAGATGTGGTCCAAGGGACACAGCTTCTTCTGCTACCTGTCCGACAGTCCGGACAGCCTCGCGAGCTGCTGCCGTCTTCGCAACTCGATCACCGAACTGGACAAGGCCGATGAGTCGCACAACCACACCACGCACCAATATTCGATGGGGACGGCCTCTGTGTCAACTGGTTCCAAGTCTGTGATGACCATCAACCTGAACAGACTCATCCAGCTTGCCACCAGACGCTACTTCCTTGAGAAGAAAGGCGTTGTCATCGACGGCTCCAAGGCGCTTGCCAGGGCCGACTACGACAAGAACCAGCTTTATGAATATATCCGTGAGGCCGTGACGGAGGAGACCGAGAGGGTGCACAAGTACCAGAAGGCCTTCAACGAGATCATCAAGGACTTCCTCGCCGCGCATATGCTGGATGTCTATCAGGCGGGCTTCATCGACATGAAAAGGCAGTACCTTACCATCGGTGTGAACGGTCTTACCGACGCCGCTGAGTTCCTGGGACTTACCATCAGCCCTAACCCTGAGTACAACGAGTTCGTGGACGTCATCCTGGAGACCATCAACCGCTCCAACAAGAAGGACAAGACCTCCGACACGATGTTCAACACCGAGTTCGTTCCGGGCGAGAACCTTTCCGGCAAGAACTACAAGTGGGACCAGAAGGACGGCTTCTACGTCTCTCCTAAGCACAATATGTACAGCTCGTACTTCTACAATCCGGAGGACGACTCCCTGTCGATGATCGACAAGTTCAAGCTGCACGGCAATGAATATGTCAAGCATCTTGACGGCGGATCGGCCCTGCATATGAACGTGGCCGAGCATCTGTCCAAGGACCAGTACCGCCAGCTGCTCAAGACGGCGGCTCACTACGGCACGAACTACTTCACATTCAACTGCCGCAACACCGTCTGCAACGACTGCGGGTACATCAGCAAGGACACCCTTGAGGTCTGTCCTAAGTGCGGAAGCCACAATCTGGACTACCTGACCCGTGTGATCGGTTATCTCAAGCGTGTGTCCTCGTTCAGCGAGATGCGCCAGGTCGAGGCCGCCCACAGGTTCTACAACCACGATGGCTCCAAGGCTGCGGCACAGGAGGAGGCTTAACGAATATGATCAAATATGTTCCTGAGATGACCTCGGTGGTCATCGAGGAGATTCCCGATAGAGTTACCTTGGCGGTTGACATAAGCAACTGCCAAGGTAATTGCATTGGATGCCATTCTCCTTTTCTGAAGACGGATGTAGGTGTTGAATTGACCGAGAAAGTCATTGATTCTCTGGTCGCTGACAATTTCGGGGTGGACTGCTTCCTGTTCCTCGGCGAGGGAAGGGATCCGGAATCTCTGCTGAGGCTGGCCGCCCACGTCCGCTCAATAGGGCTGGAGGCCGCTCTTTACTCAGGCCGCGAGGCCGTCGAGGACGAGATCTACAAGGCTTTCGACTACGTGAAGGTCGGCCCCTACATAGAGGCCTTCGGCCCGCTGAACTCCAGGACCACCAACCAGCGCCTGTATAAAGTCGCCCGCGAGGCCGAGTCATATTCATTGACTGACATCACATCCCGCTTCTGGCACCGAGGCATAGATCAGAATGTCGTGTGATGATTTCCCCCTCTCCGCTAGGGAGAGGGGTCGGGGTGAGGGGTAATACGACAAAGGGTTGGAACGAAAGTTCCAACCCTTTGTCGGGATGATCCGACTCGAACGGACGACCCCTACGTCCCGAACGTAGTGCGCTACCAACTGCGCTACATCCCGATTGCCTCTTCGGGCTTTGGCTCGAAAGGCAGCCTCGGGAGACTGCCTTTCGATATTCCTTTATGCGAGTTTATTGATGTAAACCGCGATACCACTCTTGAGATTGGCAGCCTTGTTCTTGTGGATGACTCCAATCTTAGCGAGTTTGTCAATCATCTTATAGACCTTCGGAGCTCCATCCTCGGCAGCCTTCTTGTCTGTAGTGTTACGAATCGCGCGGATCGCGTTCCTCGTCGTCTTTGCATAATACTTATTATGCAATCTGCGCCTCTCGCTTTGGCGATTGGCCTTTTTTGCTGATGCGTGATTTGCCATCGTTTTTATTTTTTAATATTTGTAGTGGGTAGGAGAATCGAACTCCTATTGCGGGAATGAAAATCCCGAGTACTAACCGTTATACGAACCCACCAAACTAGGTTTCCCAAAAAGTTGTCCGCTAAATTGGGATGCAAATATATGGATAATTTTCGACCTTACAAAATAATTCGGGCGTTATTTGTCCTATTTGCCGTCATTTCCGTCACTGTCCCATTCAAATGAGTATAAAAGCGACTCGGTTTGCCTCAGATATTGCCGCTTGTCGTACTTTGGAGCATAGACCCATGCCTCCAGCACGATGATGTCCTTGCCGTCCTTGCTGTAGAAAGAGTGTGAGACGAACGGGCCACCCATGTAGTCATTATAGACTTCCCACAGGCCTCTGGTCTCCACGAAATCCAGATTATGGTATTTGAGGAACTTTATCCCCGGCTTGACGAACACGCTGGTGGTCATGTATGAGTTCTCGGCCGTGCCCGGGACATATTCCTTCAGAAAGGCGTTGCGTCTGGCGATGATGTTTTCCTCCGAGAACGGATCCCTGTCTGTCGCCGGGTATTTGTAGATGAAGATCCCTTGGGTGCTGTACTGCTTCTCGTCCGCGATCCAGATGAAATCGTCAGTCACTTTCTTGAGATTGTAACCGATCGGAAAGTGGACACGTCCGCCTACCATCCTGGCCACTACATCTCCAAGTTTTGTCTCCTCGTAGAGCAATGTGTTGGCTATCACTCTGTTCCTTTCGGCCTGCTCGATTGCCCCGGTGATGTTCTCCCCGTTCCTTTCCAAAACGACCATCGCCGAGTCAGCGCACGAGGCGTTGACCTGGATCACACACTGGGGGTGGGCCCAGACGTCAGTCCGATAGACGACCCCCTGCTTCACGACTGTAGAGTCGATGTTGAATATCACGATGTTCCTGTGGAGTTTGAACATGTCGGAGAACGCTCCCGGCGCGAGGTTTACCAATGAATATAACGGCTCCCTCTGCGGCAGGTACTCGCAGTCTCTGGCCAGAAGGCTGCCGATTTCATTGCCGAGGTTGCCTTCCCAGTTGTCTTTGCCGACCACAATGATGACCTCGCCGGCCTTGCCCGAGACATTGGGCAGGAGGGTCTTAGTGTTGTTCCCGCAGGACACGGCGCTGAGCAAAGTGATTGTGCTGATGACGATTCTTGATATGTTTCTCATTTCCTTATGTTTTTCCGACTGCAAAGTTACGTCAAAGTTCCAACAAGTTCAAATTCGGGATCGGTGTAATACTCTCGCGCATTGAAGTTAAGAGATTGATAATCAGATGCGATGTCGTGTGTCTTCTCTTTTTGTCGCTTCGGCAGGCTCAGTGACCGGCCAATTTCGGTCGCTGAGTCCGTCGAAGCGACATCCATTACCTGACCAACCGTGAGATGTCGTTCCCGAAAGCCAGTACCATAAGCAGCAGCAGCAGGAACATCCCGACAATCTGCGCGGCGGTGAGGAACTTGTCGCTCGGTTTGCGTCCCGTGATCATCTCGTAGAGGCAGAACACGATGTGCCCGCCGTCAAGCGCCGGAATCGGCAGAAGGTTCATCACTCCGAGCATGATTGACAGCAGAGCGAGTATATTCAGGAACCTGTACCAGTCCCATGTAGCCGGGAAAACCTGCCCGATCGCGATGAAACTTCCCACAGACTTGTAGGCCTCCGTGCTCGGCGAAGCCACCAGCTTCAGATCCCTGAGATATCCTCCTATCGTGCTGAAAGTCAGCTTGAATCCTGCCGGAATAGCGCCGGCCAAGGAATATTCTTTCGTCACGACTCCCGGAATCCGCATGTAAACCCCGATCCTGCCGGTGGAGTCCACCTGCAGTGGCATCTGAAGGGTGTCGCGTCCGCGCAGGATGGTGGCAGTCACCGTCCCGCCTCCGACTTCCGAAAGATATTTTCTGGAGTCCTGCACGAATGGCGTGCTGACGCTGTCAATCGCGATGATCCTGTCATCCTGCAGCAGTCCGGCCGCGGAGTTTGCCGAAGCGCTCATCACAGAATCAACCACGAACGGCACTGCGAGATCAAACACTCCCGGAGTGTTGAGCACCGCCCCTATCTTCGAACGGTCAATGTAGAGGTTGATGGTGTCGTTGTCCCTCAGGACCGTGACCTTGCCAACATTCCTGCGCGCCAGATCGGCCTGAAGCATCCCGAAATTCTCGGGAACATATTCATCCATCCGGATGATGTGGTCCCCGTTGCGGAAGCCCAGTTCGACACCTAACTCATTGGTGTAGATCTGGCTGCCCTCGTTGCTGATGTAGGCGCTGCCCCAGATGGCCATGATCCCGATGTAGGCGATGATCGCGAATATGAAATTGTAAAGCACACCGCCACCCATGACCAAGAGCCTCTGCCAGGCCTTCTTGGTGCGGAACTCCCATGGCTGCGGATCCTTCTTCATGGACTCCATGTCCATCGACTCGTCGATCATCCCGCAGATCTTGCAGTAACCGCCGAGCGGCAGCCAGCCGATGCCATATTCAGTCTCCCAATCCTTCGCTTCAGGGAATATTCTGGTGAACCATTTCCCCTTGGTGCTGAACAGCTTGGTGCCGCCGGCGTCGAAGAAGAGGAAAAACTTGTCCACGCGGATCCCGAACAGCTTCGCGAACGTGAAGTGTCCGAACTCGTGGATTACAATAAGTATGGAAAGCGCAAGAATGACTTGCAGAATCTTGATCAGAACAACAACCATCATCAACCTTTCTTAGCTATGCCCTCAATCTTTCTTTGGGCCAATGAATATATTTCCTCGTTTGTCTTGAAGATGTCCTCGACGGAAGGCTCCTTCACGAACGGAGCGCATTCAATGCACTCTCCGACCACATCGGTGATCCCGTAGAACGGAATCCTGTCCTGAAGGTACGCCGCCACCGCCGCCTCGTTCGCCGCGTTCAGGGCGCAAGGAATATTCCCGCCCCGCTCCATGGCCTTGTAGGCAAGCTTCAAAGCCGGGAACTTCTCCATGTCCGGCTTGAAGAAAGTGAATCCTCCGAGTTCGGCGAAGTCCAGTTTTTTGTTCGTGAGCGGAAGCCTCTCCGGGAATCCGATGGCGAACTGGATAGGCTCGCGCATGTCAGGGCTGGCGAGCTGGGCGATCACGGCCCCGTCTTCATATTCAACCATCGAATGGATGATGGATTCCGGGTGGACGACGACGTTGATCCTGTCCACCGGGGTGTCGAAGAGCCACCTCGCCTCGATCACCTCGAAGCCTTTGTTCATCATTGTGGCTGAGTCGATAGTGATCTTCGCTCCCATGCTCCAGTTCGGATGCTTGAGGGCCATGTCCTTTGTCGCTCCGCTGATCCGCTCCCTGTCCCATGTCCTGAACGGTCCGCCGGATGCTGTCAGATGGATCTTATGGATGGCGTTCCCTTGGGCCGCAAGAAGGCATTGGAATATCGCCGAGTGTTCGGAGTCCACAGGAAGGATCGGGGCGTGGTATTTTCTTGACATTCCCATCACGATCGAGCCGGCGGCCACGAGAGTCTCCTTGTTTGCAAGGGCGATGACTTTTCCGGCGCCGATCGCGGCCATTGTCGGGGCTAGTCCGCTGAATCCGACCATCGCCGCCACCACGATGTCCACCCTGTCGCTCGTCACCAGATCGCAGACAGATTTCATTCCGGCGAACACCTTCGTGTCTTTGCCGTCCAACGCGTCCGCGAGGTTCTTGTACTTTGTCTCGTCACAGATGACGGCGTTGTTGGCGTCAAACTCTTTGGCCTGGCGGGCCATCAACTCCCAACTGCCTTTGCAGGTAAGCAGCTCCACCTCAAAAAGATCCTTGTGTTCCCTGATCACGTCCAGGGTCTGTCTGCCGATCGAACCGGTCGAGCCGAGTATCGCTATTCTTCTCTTTTCCATCAGAAACTAATATATTTGGTTGGATCCACGGCATCTCCTTTGTGCCAGAGTTCGAAATGAAGATGCTCGCCGTCGGAGAGGGAACCGGTGCCGCCAAGTATCGCGATCGGAGTCCCGGCCGTCACCTTGTCCCCGGTCTTCTTCATGAGCTTCTGGTTGTGCTTGTAGACCGAGATGATGTCACCCTCATGCTGGATCCTTATGGTGTAGCCATCCGTGTCCGTCCATCCGTCCGAGATCACGGTCCCGTCCAGAACGGACATGACCACCGAGTTCCCGGGAGCCGTGATGTCAATGTAAGGATGCAGGGCCTTGTCATAGCCTTGGGAGACCACGCCTTTGAGCGGCGTGAAGAAATGCATCCCTTCGATCGGAAGGGTCCTTGAGGAATTGGACTTGATGTCGAATCTGTCCTCGTCCGCGACTTCTTTCCTTAGAAGGGAGTCCTTCTGCGCTATTTCCTTCATGTCGGCCGCAGTGGATGCGGCGCTCCTCCTGACTTCCATCAGACTGTCGATCTTGAGAGGCTCCTGGCCGTCCACGACCCTGCGGAGATTCTCTGAGTACAACTCCCATTTCGTTATGACATTCTCCAGAGAGTCAATCCTGATGGCGTTCTGGATCGCATCGTGCTTTGTGCGCGCGTCAGGGTAACCCGGAATCAAGGCCCGTACCGGGGTGAACGCTATGATGCAGAAGATGACGGAGATTGTGACCACAATGACAGTTATCGCTGTCACGAGGACTCCTATCCTCGTGAATTTTCTGGACCACAACTTGTCATGGGTGTCATCATCCACTATCGTGAATCTGAGGTTATTGCTAGTGCCGCCTTTTTTCTGTCTGGACATAAGATTTTGACTTGAAAGCCTTTTTCGTTAACTTTGCGGATTACAATGGACAGGATCATCGGCATAGATTACGGACGCAAGCGCGTTGGGGTCGCGGTCAGCGATCCCCTGGGTGTTTTTGCCTCAGCCCTGGACACGGTTCCGGCTGCAAAGATAATAGAATATATCAAAAATTATGCTCAAAAGGAGACCATAACCCGCTTTGTGGTCGGCTATCCGATGAACATGAACAACAAACCGTCCGAGGCCGCCGCCGACGTGGAGATATTCCTGAAGAATCTCGCCAAGGCTTTCCCAGGCATTCCAGTTACTCTTGAGGATGAACGGTTCACATCTGTACTCGCTCATCGTGCGATGATTGATGGGGGCATGAAGGCGAAGGATCGCAGGGACAAGACTTCGGTGGACAAGATCAGCGCCGCGATCATTCTCCAAAGCTATCTTGACAGGGCAAACAGAAACTAAAGGTTAGAGTTATGATATTACCTATTTATTTATACGGTTCTGAGGTCCTCAGGCAGAAGGCTGCCCCGGCGGATCTCGCGGAAAAGGAAAAGATCACCAAATTGGTGTCCGATATGGAGGAAACCCTCGCCAAATCAGAAGGTTGCGGACTTGCTGCCCCTCAGGTGGGCGAGAGTGTGCGGATCCTCATTGTCGATGGCACAGGAATGACGGATGTCTATCCTTACCTCGCCGGCTTCAAGAGGGTTATGATCAACCCTGTCGTTCTGGAGGAGAGTGAGAAGAAATGTGAATATTCCGAAGGCTGCCTCAGCATCCCTGGCATATACTGCGATGTCACAAGGCCACAGAGCATTACTGTTGAATATTACAACGGTGATTTCGAGAAGGTTACCGAGACTTTAGACAAGTTCGCCTGCCGCATGGTCCAGCACGAGATGTCCCATCTGGACGGAGATCTGTTCGTGGATCATGTCGCTCCGATAAGGAAGAAGATAATTTCGAAAAAGTTGATGAACATCGCGAAAGGAAAGGTTTTTGCAAAGTACGCCACAAAAATTAAATAAACATTACGACTATGGGTGCATTTCATGCGTATGACATACGCGGAGTCTATAACGTTGACTTCGATCGTAACACCGCCTACAAGGTAGGCTATTTTCTTCCGGAACTCCTTGGCGCTGACAAGGTTCTTGTCGGCCGCGACTGCAGGACATCATCTCCGGAGATTCATGAATATCTCGTAAAGGGAATCACCGACGCCGGCGCTGATGTCTATGACATAGGTCTCAGCACGACCCCGATGGTCTATTTCGGAACCGCCAACTATGGATTCAAGGCCTCGGTACAGATCACGGCGTCGCATAATCCTAAGGAATACAACGGAATGAAGGTCTCCAGAGAGAACGCCCTTCCTGTCGGTCTGGATTCCGGTCTTGGGCAGATTCAGGAATGGATCGAGAGCGGAAGGCCTACTCCTGTGGCTGAGAGAAAAGGGCGGGTCATTCCCAAGGATATTCATAAAGACTATCTTGACTTCCTGCTGAAGTTCAAGGGTGACTATTCCGACATCAAGATCGCGTTTGACCTTTCCAACGGAATGTCAAGCCTTTATGCCCGCGAGATTTTCGGCGACGAGCCGGCCTACATATTTGAAGAGTTGGACGGCAACTTCCCGAACCATGAACCTAATCCGCTGATCCCTAAGAATGTCGAGCCGCTACAGGCTCTGGTGAAAAAGACATGTGCGGACATCGGTGTCATCTACGATGGCGACGCCGACCGTGTGATGTTCGTGGACAACGAGGGCAAGTTCGTCTCTCCTGACCTGATGATCGCCGTTCTCGGTCACTATTTCATTGACGAGAGACATGAGACCGGAACCGTGCTTCAGGACATCCGCAGCTCAAAGGCGGTAGGGGAGTACCTCACCCCGATGGGATGCAGGATGGCCACATGGAAGGTCGGCCGTGCCTTCGCCGCCAAGAAACTCCGTGAACTTGACGGAGTCTGGGGCGGAGAACTCGCCGGACACTATTATTTCCGTGACTTCTTCTATTCCGACAGCGGACTTCTCGCTTCCATATTGATTCTGAGGGTTGTGTCCGCCATGAAGAAGAAAGGAGTGACCCTTCACGAACTCATCGGCAGGATCGCGCGCTACCAGAATTCCGGCGAGATCAACTTCCGCCTTGAGGACAAGAAAGGCGCGATGGACGCTGTCAAGGAATATTTCGTCTCCAAGGAGAAGCCTACGGCCGAGATGGATTTCGACGGCTACAGGGTCGAGTTCCCGGACTGGTGGTTCAACATCCGTCCTTCCAACACCGAACCATACCTTAGGTTCATCTGCGAGGCGACATCGGACGCTCTCCTTGAGGAAAAGATAAGTGAGACCAAGAATCTTCTTGTAGAGAGGTTCGGAGCAAAACTCTAGGCAGGGATGATTCGTGGAAGATTTAAGGCATGCGCCATTGTCATGGTCCTTGCCTCGATTCAGTTTTCAGTCCCCGCCGTGGCGCAGGACACTACGATCAAGACACGGAAGCAGGCCGAGATTCTTGTGCCGAGAATCTCGCGGGAATCCGTGCAGTCAATGGACTTGAACAGAGCCGAGGCTCTGGACACGATTGACACCGCTGATCCTCACATAAAGATCCTGCTCCTTTCGGACTACACCTGGAAGTATTACAAGGATTCCACCTATGCGCGTGACCATCAGGTGTTCAATGAGTACTGGACCCATGATTATCCGGATCCGTACCGTGTTTCCTTGGAGGAGCTTCCCGATGAGATCGCTCTTTGGATCGTCGACACATTGAGTGAGTACAAGTGCCCTCATCAGAATGATGTCTATTCAAAGTTCGGCTATCGTCACAGGCGCAGACATCAAGGCGTGGATCTTCCGCTGCACACCGGCACACCGGTCTATGCCGCCTTTGACGGCAAGGTCCGGATATCGAAGCGTTACAAGGGCTATGGCAATCTTGTGGTCCTTCGCCACGACAACGGCCTTGAGACATTCTACGGCCATCTTTCCAAGATTTATGTCAAGGATGACCAGTGGGTGAACGCCGGCACGATCATCGGTCTCGGCGGTTCGACAGGGCGCTCCACCGGCCCGCATCTTCATTTCGAGACCCGTTACAAGGGCTACGCCTTCGATCCTGAATGGCTGATCGATTTCCATTCCGGCACATTGAGGCACAGGTTGTTCGTGCTCAAGAAGAAGTATCTGAACGCGAGCAGCAAGTATGTTCCGGAGAGTGAGCAGGAGGAGATCGACATCCTTGAGGGTGACGCCAAGGACAAGGAGGAGGCCGCCAAGAAGGCCGAGGCCGAGAGAAAGGCCGCTGCCGCCGCCCGGTACCACACCATCCGTCAGGGTGACACCCTCGGCGCTCTTGCCCGGAAGTACCGCACCTCTGTCAAGACTCTCTGCCGTCTCAATGGCATCAAGGAAACCACGACCCTGCGTCTTGGCAAGAAGCTGCGTGTGAAGTAGTGCTTTCTTCCGGTCGCTGAATTTATGTCGGTCGCTGAGCTTGTCGAAGCGACTGCCTGAAATAAGAGAGGCGAAGAACTTTCCCCTTTGCGATTTTTGCACGTTACCAAAAATTCGCAAAGGGGAAAGTTCTTCGCTGATTGAGGCATTGGATTACAATACCATCGCCCAAATTGTGCGGATCGCCGTGATGAAAAGTCTTTGATAATAAACGTTTTGGCTACTTTGCTTTAGTGGTTTCAGGCTAAAGTCAATGATTCAATCATTTGGCTATAAGTTTGTTATCAGCCACTCGTTGATTCTGAATGAGTGGCTGATAATGCTTTGATAATTAGTTAGATAAGGCTTTGTCTTAAGTTCGTTTGCCCTAAAGGAGATTTTTAATCGCCAGACTGTCAATATCATAGAGATTACGCTTTCGTAAAGGCCCCAAAATGAGGCCGAAAAAGCCACGAGACTCGGAGCGAAGCGACCGAAGGGAGTTCGGGGAATCCTTTCCCCCGTGCCCCACCGGGGCTGTCACGCAGTGACTGGGGAGACTGTCTTAAAAGTATAATTACCACCTCCGAGGATTGAAAATTCGTAGTCGCCCCTGTAGTGGTGTACGGACTTTTCTGCTCTCGCCGAGACTTTTCAGACAGTCTGGGGGTGGGAATAAGGGTCACTAAAGAAGGAGACGCAATTTTTGCGCCTCCTTCTTTTGTGGTCCCAGTAGGGCATGATCCTACGACCCCCTGATTATGAGTCAGATGCTCTAACCAACTGAGCTATGGGACCGGATGCCGTCCGACACGGTTTGACGGACGGCATGTCAAAGTTACCAAACTTTTTGAAAAAGACAAAACTCTTTGAATATCTTTGCAAAATTTACGACAGCATGTTTTTGTAAAATGTAAAAAAGTAACCTGCATCACTTTAAATTTGCAATATGTTGATGTTCAAGGTGATTCTATGTATTCAAATTTATCGATTCATGCAACTTGTTTTTTTTCAACATTACTTTACGCTTACATACTCCGGGAATAATGTCTAACTTTATAGGTTGTTTGTCGCATAATTTTACTGAAATGAAAAAGGCTCTGTGTGTTATTTTTGTCATGCTTGCAGGACTTGTGTCCTGTAAATACGATGACTCTGAGATCTGGGACAAAGTCAACGAGAATGAAGCCAGGATAGCGGCTTTGGAAGAGCAATGCCGTGGATTCAATCAGGATCTGCAGACATTGCGCACCATCGTCAACGCGTTGCAAGGCAATGACTACGTGACAGGCGTGGTGGAAGTCATTAAGGAGGGGACTGTTGTCGGGTACTCGATCACGTTCAGCAAAAGCGGCACGGTAACCATCTACAATGGAAAGGACGGTCATTCTCCTGTGATCGGAATAAGACAGCACACCGACGGGAAGTATTACTGGACCGTAGATGGTGAATGGATTTACGACGGTTCCGGTACAGGCAACCGGATAAACGCGGGAGGCACCGCTCCGGAATTGAAGATAGAAGACGGCTGGTGGTACGTCTCTTATGATGGACGAAAGACTTGGACGAAATTGTCGAAGGCAACCGGTGAGGACGGGGACTCGTTCTTCTCCTCTGTCACGGACAACGGTGACACTGTGAGCGTCACACTTATGGATGGAACCGTGTTCGAACTCGCCAAGAAGTCTTCGGATCTGAGCATCCGGTTTCCGGACTACGGAACATTCAGATTCAATGCCGGGGAGACAAGGTCTGTTGTATATAAGATCCTTAATGCCACAGGAAGCGTGGTGGTCAAGGCGTTTGCGCAGAATGGATGGAAGGCGGACGTCAAAAGGAACAATGACTCGGAAGGAGAAATTGTGGTGACCTCCCCTTCCCCGTTCACTGGCGGTGAGGTTGTGGTGCTTGTATATGATGACTCGAAGACCATCGTAAGGTGCTTGGATTTCGTAGAGGGCAACGTCATCACTCCTCAGGAGACATATTCAATGTCAAGAGGCGCGGGAGAGATTGCCGTCACTGTGTCTGCTGACGTTGACTATTCCGTGGATATTCCAGAGGACGCCGCATCCTGGCTGAGATATTCAGGGTTGAAGACCAGGGCGATGCGTCAGGATGAACTTGTCTTTCATTGTGACAGGAACGAGGGAGAGAGTGCCAGAAGCGCGGTGGTCGGAATCGTGAACAAGGCTGCTGGTATTCATGAAAAAGTTGTGATTTTTCAGGAAGGAATAGTGCACACCCTCCAGACCCATTCTGTCGGCAACGGAATAAAGATAGTGATCATGGGAGACGGCTTCACCAAGGATGATCTTACGGCTTCGGAAGGGGAGGCAATGTCGTCATTTGACAAATGGGCCGACAGGACAATGGAGGAGTTTTTCGCCGAGGAGCCTTACCGGTCATTCCGGGACAGGTTCGATGTGTATTCTGTCGCGGTCGAGTCGGACGGGCGGAATTTTGACGGCAGCACGGCCTTTGCGAGCAAGTTCGGAACGGGAACCTATATCGGAGGCAATGACAGCAAGGTCTGGCAGTATGCCTATAAGGTAGATGGGATCAGTTGGCTCACGGTGAGAAACACGCTTGAACTGGTGATCCTGAATTCCTCGAAATATGCCGGTACAACCTACATGTGGTCGGACGGCAGGGCTATAGCCTACATCCCGGTTGTCAACTACAACACCGAAGATTTCGGGAAGGTTCTTCGCCATGAGGCGGGCGGTCACGGGTTCGCTAAGCTTGCGGATGAATATTTCTACGAAAAGACAATCACCGAGGACAAGGTGAAAAGCCACAAGGAATGGTTCGCCAAATACGGTTTCTACCCGAACGCCGATGTCACGAACGATCCCAAGGAAATCCATTGGGCGCATTTCCTTTCAGATCCGCGCTATTCCGGTCAGGTCGGAATCTACGATGGCGGCCTGACGTTCAGATACGGTGCCTACAGGCCGACGGACTACAGCATCATGAGACATAATGCCGGCAGGTTCAACGCTCCTTCGCGTGAGGCCATATTCAAGAGAATCATGAAGTTGTCTGAGCCAAGCGGGTGGAAATATGATTTCGAGGCGTTTGTGGCCTACGATGAGATCAACCGTTCGGCCGCGTCACAAGCCTACTACGAAAACCAGATGGAAAACTTTGACGAGGAGTCGTTTGTCCCTCTCGCTCCTCCTGTCGTAAGGGAGGAATAAAGTTCAATATTCCTTTACGCCGTTTCCGGCCATCCATTCCAACAGCGGGGTGCTGTCGAATCCGACGGTGCCTTTCAGGAATACGTTCACGTCGAATCCAACCTCTTGGCTCAGCCGGAAGACATTCTTGAGGGTCTCCAAAACACAGAACTCAGAGGCGATTCCGCAGACGGTGACCTCGTCCCCTGCCAGAAACAGACTCTGGTTTGAGGCTGTCACGGCCGCCAGCGCTCCATATTCCTCCCTCTCCTTGTTCTGCCCTTTCAGGATGAATCTTGTCTTCGCTTCCTCCAGCCCGTCCAGCAGCCCGTCGGCGAGACTTGCCCCTAAAGTGTAGTGAACGCAGTGCTCTGGCCATTGACCACCGTTTGCCTTGAACGAACAATGATCCTTCGGATGCCAGTCCAAAGTGAAATACACAAGATCGGCTCCGTCCTTGATCCCGTTTATCTCCGGAATGATCGCCTCTGCTCCCGGCACGGCCAGAGATCCGTCAATGAAGTCCCTCTGCACATCCACTACAAGTAAAATCTTTCTTCCAGTCATATTAAGAAGCTGTTTTGAATTGAATTCATTTTTAATTCATGACCACACCCGCACGTTCATATTCACAATTCGGAACAAGTCGTCCCATTTCGTCTGAATCCTTCTTTTCTCAAAGATAGCCATTATCTACAATAAAGAAAAATCAAAGAAGCCATGTGCCTGTTGGCAAGCCTTTGTGCCTTGGTGATTGCAAGCCGCCTCAAGGTGTTTATGAATATGATTTCTTCCTTATTGTGCGAACATGATGCGCAGTGATAGAAAGAAGAAACTTTCCTTCCCGTGCGCGATTCCGCATCATGTTGATGCCGGCCCACTTATGTTTATAGTTGGCGGGAACGGTCATGCCTGTCTGATGGCCGTACAGTCATGGACTTTGTTCCTCAAGACCGATTTCAGCGAGGTGTCAGGAACAGTGAACCACTCCTGATGTTGCTTAAGTGGCTGTGGATGTTCCCGCCAATTGCAACGAAGTTGAAAAGGTCTTTCGTCGTGGGAGAGACTGTCTTAAAAGTAAAAGGCCCCCCCCCTGCGAGGATTGAAAATTCGTTGTCGCCCCTGTAGTGAGTACAGACTTTTCAACTCTAGCCGAGACTTTTCAGACAGTCTGGGGAGGGGCGAGCCGGTTCTTTTAACACAGGGCTTTGGACTTGCTCCGGCTTTGGACTTGATTCCAATATTCTTTGAAATCAATGAGTTATGAGGAAAAGAAAAACGGACAAACCGTCATTTCTGATGATTTGTCCGCTTTGGCTCCCCCAAGCCTCGAATTATTGAACCTTTGGAGAGACTTCAAAAAAGTTGTTCACTTCATAGATGACAATATTCATTGGTTGAGACCTTTGATGTCAGTATGTGAGAAGAACAGCAAATAAAGCGTCCGCATTCATCGCACTACTTACGATATGTCTTCCTGCATTATGAGTGCTAATTTTTATATTCCTCTACTGTAATCCCCCTCTTATGGAGCGTGGGGATGTTAATCCAGATAGGTGGCTAACAGTTTGACGTGAATATTTTGCCGTATCTATTGTAATGGAGATATAGCCTACCAAATGTATCTAATATTGAAAGATTGTGTTGAGGTCAGTAATTGGAGGATAAAACCGTGATTTTTGATGACTGATTACCTACCTCAATATTAACGTTATTTCAGAGTGAATTTTCCGTGCAAAATAGGCTCAAATCAAGATGTCAAAACGGTTGCTTGTGTTGGTTTTCTGGAATTCTATTGAATGAACCTTGACTAACCACAATAATCTAATCTAACGACTATTTATAGAGAAAAGCGATGATGTATGAGCAACAATGAATATAAACGAACTTCACGGCATTTGTCCAAAGAGACAAAGGCTAAAATAAGCCGTGCGCTTACTGGCCGCCCGAAGACCCACGCACATAGAGAGGCTATCCGTCAAGGAGAACTACGATATTGGCGTAATGATTCCAATTTCCCCGATGACCGAATAGGATTGGGGCAAGATGAAACGACAGTGGAAGATTTAGTCTGAAAATAAGAATGGTTATTCGCCGATGATCCGGCGGATAACCATTCTTGATTACCTTATGATGTTGACCCAAGAATCATCAAAATGTATGCTTTCAAGCACGTTGCTTTTAGTGATTGTTGGAGGTCGCTTGATTCTGAATTTTACCGCATCCTCTGGAACTTTAGTGTGGATGGTAAACTGTGAGCCGTGTGGTTGCCAAGTGAAGCATTGTTCCTTGGTCTCCTTGTTGATGCCAATGAGATTTCCATTAGGGTTTGTCTTCCATTCGTAATCTGAAACCCTATACCTATTAGTGTCTTCTTCAAATAGCACATAGGAAAGCAGGTCATAAGAACGAACGAGAATTGATGTCCGCACGGGGTTGAATTCTTCGTGTGCGATGTTGACCCTTTCATTCCATATTTCAAGAACCGCCCTACCTGTCTTCTGAATGTCTTCGTGTGGGTCTGTGATTCCGTAGGAGTAGTCTGGAGAACATCTGCCACTGATGAGCCTAACTTTATCGCAGGAGAAAGGATTTGTGGTCTTGACTGTTTTCATTGAGTATGCCATTCCCCTAACCCCTATGTCCGCAATCCCTACTGGAGAATCAAAATGTGTTCCCATAATCGCATCGGCAAAGGCATCGCCCCAGTCCTCTCCAGAAATGTCTTTTCTCCCGATATAGAGGAGATAGACCAAATATCCCCCAATCTTCTTTATGAGCGATTCTGGCATTTCGTTTAATGGGTATCTTTCACCGTATGGAATCCGATGACCGTCCCTTAATCTTGGAACGTGGCTTTCTTGGTCGTTGAAGTTTGCCATATCAATCTATGTTGTTAACGATGTTAGTGATTTCTGTTGCTATTGCCCTTATCATTGGAACGGCTACTGAATTTCCAGTCTGCCTCCGTATCTCTTGGTGACTGACTACGATTTTGTAGGAATCTGGGAAACCTTGAAGTCGCAGTAGTTCTCTGGATGTCGGTCTTCTCACTCCATTTATAAGTTGATAGTTGTATGATGCACCCGTTCTCAATGCGCAGGCATAAGGATGTAAGGAAAT
Source organism: uncultured Alistipes sp. (assembly GCA_900544195.1). GTDB lineage: Bacteria > Bacteroidota > Bacteroidia > Bacteroidales > UBA932 > Cryptobacteroides. The sequence goes on from UQUJ01000050.1 coordinate 20,834, forward strand.
GTCACCGGCTTTGTTTTCGTGCCATACGGACGGATAGAAAACATCTTTCCCGACAGTTTTCTCACGTCTTTTGTTCAGAATATGCTCTGATGCGTAATAGGAAGCATCAATGTTCCCATCTGGCTCAAGTATATCCTTTAGGTTGTAAGGTACAATCGGAAAATCGAAATTGAAAGCCTCTTGCCTTGCCTGTGACAGAAAACCGACAATGATGACCCTTTCTCTTTTTTGAGGTACTCCAAAATCCAGAGCGTTGAGGACTTTCCATTTCAAATGGTAACCAAGCGCATTCAGTCTTTCCTTTATGACCTTGAAAGTGTTGCCGTGGTCGTGGCTTACCAGTTGTTTGACATTCTCCAGCATTATCACCGCAGGACGATGATATTGAAGTATCCTCTCTATTTCAAAAAACATCGTGCCTCTTGTGTCGGCAAAGCCCTCTCTTTTTCCCATTATAGAGAATGCTTGGCACGGAAATCCTGCCAACAGTAGTTGGTGTGGAGGGATGTCCTCGGCTTTGATTTTCGTTATGTCGCCTTGGGGTCTTTCTCCAAAATTGGCTTCGTAGGTGTCAGCTGCTGCCTTGTCCCACTCTGATGAGAATATGCAGTGATGCCCTAATTCATCATAAGGTAGCCGTATGCCCCCGATTCCTGCAAATAAATCAATGAAATCCATAGCGTTTAAGTTATGCCTTGTGTGGAGAGGTGATGATTGCGCCTTTCCTGATTATACATTTCTTTCCGATATAGGGCTTGTCCTCGCTAATTCCATAGTTTTTTAAGTAATTGTACGCTATGCCTATATCATCCTTGTCCCAGCTATCACAGAGAGCCTTTAAGTTTCCGTAATAGTAGTGTTTGCCGTTGAGCTCCAGATGAATGACGGCTCGTTCTTGCTTGCCATTAACCAACATATCTATATCTAATATACCACAAACTTACATAAAAATCTGCGATTTTTACGCCCGTCACATAAGAAAGAAACAGTTTTTTAGAGGAAATATAGACAAAAGATGTTTATTTGGTGCAAAAATTAAAAATAGTCATCATTAAAATTGCATATATTAAAAATAATCCGGATATTTGTATTACGAAAGCCGGAATGGCTCAGTTAAGGTGTTTTTAATTTAATTCGATAGGGAATGAACAGAACTTGTTTGATTTATGGACGTGTTTCTTCGGAGGGAGACCGCCAGAGTACGGATAGGCAGACTTATAGCCTTTCAAGGTTGATTGAAGCGAATCACGACTGCCTTGTACACGAACCATTCACCGAACATATCAGCGGAGCGAAGAAGAATTCAGAACGCCTTGTTCTGTTGGAATGCCTCAACTATGCAAAGGACAATTCCGTTGACATCATCTATTTCAGTTCTATTGACAGAATGGGACGTGCCATTTGGCAGGTTCTGGAATCCGTGAAGTTCTGCCTCGACAATCACATCAACTGTTACTTCCAGAAAGAGCAGATGTCGCTATATCTTGAAGACGGCTCTGAAAATCCATTCCTTGCCATTTTCATCAGCGTGATATCAACGTGCGCAAGCATTGAAAGGGATAGCATCAAGTTTCGCCTCAACGATGCACGCTCGAAGAAAATAGCGGAGGCGAAAGCGGAGGGCAAGACCCTTGCGGAGGTCGGTTTCGGTCGCCCTAAAGGTGCGGTTAAGTCCATAGAGAGGAAGTCGGAGGAATATTCCAAAGTTCTCAAATCCTTGAAGCAGGGAAAGAGCATCAGAGACACCGCCAAGTTATGTGACGTGTCGGTCTCCACGGTCAAGAGGTTGAAGAAAGAATTCGCCTTGTAAGGGTCAGAAAAAACAAAGACTATTCTGACCCCGATGTGACATCGCTTCGGTAACCGTATGACGATTATTTTGAACCCACATTGGATTTGAACCCATCCAGAGATGAAAATAACAGTTGAAACGGACGGATATGTTTTCTTTAAGGACTTTGGGAATTCCTCTGAACAGTTTGGTGACACTCCAGATGAGTTTATCCCTCCAGTTGAGGATGCAATCTTTTCGGCTTGCTACCTTATCGGCAAAGTCTATACTGACCGTCTGGTTAAGGAAATCTTGCCTTTGGTCGCAAAAGATTACTGATAACAGAGAAAGTCTTTACTAATTCACCCTATGCGCTATATTTATTTCAAGTAAGGTTAGAATGATAACCTAAAAGAATAAAGATATTAACCACTTAAAAATATGGCGTATGAGATTGGAGAAACAATCATTGATGAATTAAAATTGTGCTATGTGACCTTCCCTGGAAAAGGTTGACACTTTTGGGTGGTTAAACTAGATTGTTTTAC
>UQUJ01000051.1 GCA_900544195.1 uncultured Alistipes sp.
CTTCTTCCAAAAGACATCTATCCTCGAAAATACCGCCAAATCTTTACCAACTTATATTTTAACGCTTACTTAATTCATGACTGCAATATACGTATTTTATTCGATTAATACAATTCACAGGCTTGTGTTAGTTTCGTTTCAAGTTTCGAACGAAATATTTTTAGTAAAAATCACAACATTTTTCGCAAATTTATTTTCTAAAACAAAATATTTACATACATTTGCACAAAACAGGAAAACACAATTTAACGGGTAAACCACAAATTATTTGCTATATGAGAGTTATTTTCAAGCATTTTCTCACCACAGTCCTGATTCTCGCGGCGACAGTTTCCTTATCGAAACCTTTGGCGTCAGCCGCAGTGTCGGATCAAGACGGTAAGACCGTAACCGTCAAAGGAACGGTGAAAGGAACTGATGGAGAGCCACAGATCGGCGCCATGGTCTATGTGAAAGGCATAGCGACCACAACCGCGTCGAGCGCGATGACTGACGCGAATGGAGAATATTCACTTTCCGCGCCTTCTGGCGCTGTGCTCGTGGCCAGTCTTCTCGGTTTCAAGGAACAGGAGCAGTCCATAGGCGGAAGAGACGTGGTGAACTTCATTCTGGAGCAGGAAAACACGATTCTTGATGATGCCGTGGTCATCGGCTATGGAACGCAAAGCAAACTGACTCTTACAGGATCCGTGGCCCAGACCTCTGGCCGCGAACTTGTGAAAAACTCCTCGGTCAACATCTCGCAAGGTCTGGCCGGCCGCCTCTCCGGTGTGATTGTCAGCAACCGCACCGGAGAACCTGGAAAGGATGACGCGACCATGTTCATCCGAGGCCGAAGCACTCTTGGAGACAATAGTCCGCTCATCGTGATTGACGGAGTTCCAAGGACGAATGAGGAATTCAGCAGGTTGTCCGGTGACGAGATCGAAAGCGTCAATGTGTTGAAGGACGCGTCAGGAGCCATTTATGGGGCGCGGTCGGCCAACGGTGTCATACTCGTGACAACAAAGAGAGGCAAGTACAACGAAGGGGCCAGTGTCACATTCAACTACGATCTTGGCCTCCAGCAGCCGACACGTCTGGTCCAGATGGCGGACGCCATCCAGTACACAAAGGCATACAACGCCGAACTGGCCATAACAGGAGCGGCTCCGATGTATAACGAGACACAGATCCAACATTACATAGACGGTGACGACCTGATAAACTACCCTAACACGAACTGGTTCGACGAGATCATCAAGCCGGTCTCCGTGCAGCATAAGTATGGCGCGAGCATAAGCGGAGGAGCGGAGAAAGTAGCCTGGTTTCTGGAATTCAACGGTCAGTATCAGGATGGAATCTACCGGAAGAGCGCCACAAAGTACGATCAGTACAATGTCCGTTCAAACATCGATGTCCAAGTAACCAAATCCCTGAAACTCGGACTCAATCTCAACGTGCGCCAACAGCACAAGAACTACTCGGCGTTTCCGTCCGACAGCTATGGCATCTTCTACATCACAACGAGGCTGAAACCTACCGGGGCGGCATATTTCCCAAACGGCTACCTGCGGGGAGGCACCAACCCTGCTGTTCTGGTTCAAGACCTTACCGGTTACGACAGGACCACGATCAACACCATAAACACGACTTTAACGGCGAATTGGGACCTCGGCTTCATCACAAAGGGACTGTCCGTGAGTGGGACGATGGCCTACGATGTGATCGGGAACTTCCAGAAGAACTGGCAGAAGAACTGGCAATACTACACCTATGACGAGGTGACGGAACTCTACGAGGAAAGGACCAATTCTTATTGGAGCACCCCTGTGCTTCATGAGTATCAAAGGAACAGCAACACCTTGACCGTCAATGCCAACATCAACTACGACAGGGACTTCAACGGACACCATGTCAGCGCTTTGGCCGGATTCGAGCAGGCATCCTACCGTCTGGACTACATGGGCGCGGGAATAAACAAGTATGACTCCGACATCCTTGACGAGTTCTTCGCCGGGTCGGCGGACAAGAATTGGTACAGCATCAAAGGCTATGCGAGAGAGACGGCCAGAAGAAGCTGGTTCGGGAGACTCGGCTACGACTGGAAGAGTCGCTACCTCCTTCAGGTCATCGGACGTTTCGACGGTTCGGAGAACTTCCCTGAGAACAAACGCTGGGGTTTCTTCCCCGGAGTCTCCGCCGGATGGAGAATCTCCGAGGAACCGTTCGTCAAGAAGAACGCGCCTTGGCTGACAAACCTGAAGATACGAGCCTCCTACGGAGAGCAGGGCAACGATCAGATCGATTCGTTCCAGTACATGACAACCTACGGCTACACGTCCGCCTCCTCATACAAACTAAGATTCGATGACAAGGATGTCAACTTCATAATCCCAGGGAAGGTTCCGAACAAGAATGTCACATGGGAAGTGGCCAAGACATGGAACATCGGTCTTGACGGAAGCATAAAGAATGGATTGATAGGATGGGAGCTTGAGTTCTTCAAGACCGAACGTTCGAACATCCTCTGCACCAGAAACGCCTCGATACCTTACTACACAGGTCTTCCGGACAGTCTTCCGGACGAGAACATCGGCATCGTGGACAACAAGGGATTCGAACTTCAGCTGCACCATGAGGGAAAATCGAAGAACGGAGACCTGATCTACCATGCGAGCGGAAACTTCATGTTTGTCCGCAACCGCATAAAATTCATGGACGAGACACCTTGGGGCGAAGGTCATGAATACATGAACCTTACAGGACATCCGATGGGGGCCCAACTTTACTATCAGGTGAAAGGAATCAACCGCACCCAGGAAGACCTTGAGAACAATCCGCAGATGGCCGGAGCCACCCTCGGAGACTTCATGTTCGAGGATCTGGACGGAGACGGGAAGATCACTTCCTATGACAGAAAGAGGTGCGACCTGACTCCTGTGCCCGAGATCGTGTTTGGAGCGAACTTCGACGCCACATGGAGGAACCTCGATTTCTCCCTGCTGCTTCAGGGACAGGCGAGGGCCAGATTCTACTATTCCCCACTCACGGATCCGGTCTCCGGAAACATCGAGAGAGAGGCGGCTCTGAACGCATGGACTCTGGACAACCCGACCGCAAGCCGTCCGAGAATCGGTTCCACGGTCAGCAACGGAGGTGTGAACAGAGTGTCATTCTACTACCGCAACGCAGCCTTCCTTCGACTGAAGAATGTCGAAATCGGTTACACCATTCCAGACAACATCCTGTTCAACAAAATGAAAATAAAGAGTCTGCGCTTCTACATCGCAGGTTACAACCTTCTTACCTTCTCCGGTCTTAAGAATGTGGATCCCGAGACCAGCGATGAATCCTACCAGACCTATCCGCAGATGCGGATCTTCAACACAGGCGTGAAACTTACTTTCTAAATGAAGAGACATGAATACCATGAAAAAGATAACCGTAATACTCGCCGCAGTGATCCTTCTGGTCTCCTGCAACAATGATTTCCTGAACAAGACTCCGCTTGACAAGCTTTCGGAGGACGCTGTGTTCAACAGCACAGCCTTGGCGGAGAGTTACATCAACGCTCTCTACACAGTCCTCCCCGACCCATTCCAGGAAGGAAACATCGGATGCATCACCGACGAGGGTTACTTCCGGTACGGAGGTTCAAGCACAAGATACATCGCGTCCGGCAACATGACCCCGGACAACGTCATGTACAACTACGAAGGCGGTCAGGCACACAGCACAAGAACCACATTCCTGAACATCTGGAACCGCACGTATGAACGCATCTACAGAATGAACTATTTCCTGAATTATGTGGATGAAAAGGGTACGAATATTCCAGAAGACGATGTGAACAGGCTTAAAGGCGAGGTATATTTCCTCCGTGCATGGGCGTACTACAACCTTATTCAGAGATATGCCGGAGTGCCGATCATCACAAAGGCCTACGACCTGACCGACACTTATGATGCGAAAAGGGACAACTTCGATGATTGCGTCAACTTCGTTCTGGAGGATCTTGACAAGGCGGAAGAGCTTCTTCCGGCAAAGGACAAGGCCACGAAAGGCAGGGCGAACAAAGACATCGTTCTGGCACTCAGAAGCCGTCTCACGCTGGTAGCCGCATCTCCGCTGTTCAACGACCCGGCCCGTCCGGAAGGTGGAATATTCAGAGGTCAGTACAGCGCCGACAAATGGAAAAGGGCTCTGGATGCCACGAAACGGATAATCGACCGCGCCGATGTGGACGGATCCTACAGATTGGACGACACCTACGACGGAGTGTGGAAGAACACTGACTCACCGGAACTCATCTGGGCCAAGTATTTCATTTCAAGCGCCGATGCCAGCGACAACACGATGAAGAAAGCGCAACTGCTATATTCTGTGGTTTATTTCAATGGGTGGACAGCGTTCCAGCCAACCCAGGCCATGACCCTCGACTATGAGATGGCCAACGGGAAGAAGATCTTCGAGGACGGTTCAGGCTACGATGTCAACCATCCGTTCAAAGGACGTGACCCTCGTTTCTACAAAAGTGTGGCGTCACCGTTCTGCAATTACCCTAACACGGACAACTCCGGCTACCATGACAATGTCCTGGATCTTTCGCTTTACTATGACAATGTCAAGAAATCCGATTTCGACGAAGGTAAGAAAGAGCCTTCCTACAGCGTGAAAGCCAAACATCTTCTGGACGCGACCAGCACAATGGGACTGGAGATGATGAAATGGTACATCCCGACCTCACCGATCACAGAGGCCGAGACCGGCTCCGTGCTTTACCCTTGGTTCAGGCTGGCGGAGATGTACCTGAACTATGCTGAATGTGCCTACATGACCGGGAATGAGGCTCTTTGCCGCCAGTACATCAACAAGGTGCGCTCTCGTTCCGACGTCCGGATGCCGGAAATCAAGGAATCCGGAGAGGCTCTTTGGGACCGTCTGGTAAACGAGCGTAGGGTGGAGCTGGCTTTCGAGGCCATCCGCTATTTCGATGTGAGAAGATGGAAGACGGCGCAGTTCTACGAGAACGTTCCGTTCGCGGGAATGAGAACAATGGTTCTTCGCAATGGATCCCGGAACGACACCATCTACCGTGTGGCACATCCTTACGATGAAAGCCTTACTCACACTTGCTACTATTGGCCGAACTCGGACGAAAGGAAGGACTACGTGAAAGCCAACACAAGGGACATTTTCGAGGAGGCCAGCAAGGATTCAGACGGCGCGGTCCAGGTAAACGGCTCCTGCATCAAGTACCGTTGGCTCGGAAAGGACTACTGGGTTGATTACGGAGACTGCCGTCTCACTGTCAGTCCTACCCAGAAGCATTTCAGGAAAGTGAACGGAGAATGGCCTAACTATCTTATGCCTATTCCTGCGAACGAAATGACAAAGGCCAATGGCACATTAGTACAGAATCCTGGTTATTAATGTATAGCCAATGCGAGTTCGATGAAATTGAATATTAGAATAATAACGGAAGTTGAAGTAATATGAGGATAAAGGCACTTGCAGCGATAGCGTCCTCCCTGCTGGCTGTCGCCTGCGGCGGGAACCGCCTGAAGATGAACTATGGTTCGGCTGACATCTCCACGACTCCCCGGGAGCATGTGGTCCTTGCCGGATTCGCCGCAAGGCATGGCCTGTCAGATGGCATACACCAGAGACTTCGTACCCACTGCCTTGTCTTCAAGGACGGTTCCGGTAGGAAGGTATGCGTCATTTCCAATGACCTGATGGAGATTTCTCCAGCTATCACCGACACACTCCGGACATTGGTCTCTGAGCGGTCCGGACTGGACAGAGAACGCATCCTGATTCATAACATCCACACTCATTCCGCACCAAGATCAGGAGGTTCAAGCACTTGGACAGGAGGTACGAACAGAGCGTGGAAGTTCAGAATGATTGATTCTTTGGTGACCAACGCCGTGAGGACAATCACGTCGGACAGGGATTTCACCAGATTCGAGCTTGAGACAGGACGCGCCAGAACAGGAATCAACGGCAACAGATGCGAGAAAGGAGGACCGGTCGATCATGATGTCTATGTGGCAAGGTTCATCAGAGAAGGGAAGCCTATGGTCTCGGTCGTCAATCTGGCGTGCCACCCTGTGTGCATGGGACCCGGCAGCCACGCGTTGTCTTCGGACTATCCGGGAATATGCGGGGAAATACTTTCCAGGCTTTGGGGCGGGGAGGTGTTCCAGCTGACAGGAGCGGCGGGCAACATGGACCCGGAAAGAGGGCCTCAGGACGCCGCCTATGCGGAAGAATGCGGGCAAGCGTTGGCTGATTCCCTTGCCGGAATGTCATTCACGAAGGTAAAGGGAAAAGGGTTGATGCGGTTTGTGAATGAGGCCGTGGACCTTCCATACCAGAAGGATTCGATCACAGCGGAACTGGTCAGACACCACGCTGATTCGCTCGTCAGGACCTCCTCCAAGGTCTCGGCATCTTTCGGAGAGGATGTCAGAAACTGGGAACGCGAGATTCTGGAAAGGTTCAGGAACGGTCCGGTTCCAAACCGGCTACGTTACCACCTGCATGTCTTGGATCTGGACGGCGTGATGTTCTTATTCAGCGACGGAGAGCCTTTCTGCGAGTACCAAATGGACATCCGCAAGGATTTCCCTGACAGGACGATCTTCTTCGCCGGCTACACAAACGGGCAGAATTCCTATCTTCCGTCCGAAAGAGCCTACAAGGTGCGCAAGGGTTATGAATATGAGACCGAGCAGATGCACATCTACATCAAGGCCCCGTACCCTCTCTCCTGTTCCGCTCCGGCTGTCTATCTGGCAGGAGTCAGAAAGATCATAGATGATGCGATCTGTTCAGAGACTGAGGCTCCCGTTAAGGATGCGGCCGGCTACGGAGTGATTCCCGCTCCTGAAACCTTGATTCCGAAACCGGGAGAGTTCACCATAAGCGGAAAGACATCAATCCAAGTCGAAAGCGATGACAGCGGATTCGCCGAGGCCGCGGGGATATTCATCGACAGAATCAGGAGTGCCGCCGGGATTGACTTGTACAAAGGAAGCGGCAAAGGTGGACGGATTGTCCTTCGCAAGGTAGAAGGACTTGAAAATGAAGAGTATAAGGTAATAATATCATCAAAAGAGGTTCTTCTGGAGGCGACCACTTCCACGGGTGCGTTCTATGCCTTGCAGACAGTCCTTCAACTGCTTCCTCCGGAAATATATTCACAGAATAAAGTCTTCGGCGTCAGATGGAGCGCGCCATGCTGCGAGATCAGCGACAGACCGGCGTTCGCCTACAGAGGCATGATGCTGGACTGCGGAAGGTACTATTATCCTAAGGAATTCGTGAAGAAGTTCATAGACCTGATGTCGATGCGGAAACTGAACATGTTCCATTGGCATCTGACGGAGGATCAGGGTTGGAGAATTGAGATAAAAAAGTACCCTCGGCTCACCGAAGTGGGATCGAAAAGGCCTTTCACGGCGGACTATGACGGGAAGAACCCTGACGGGAAGCCACAAGGCGGATTCTACACTCAGGAGGACATCAAGGAGATTGTTGAATATGCAAGGCTCAGACATGTGACCGTCATTCCAGAGATAGAGATTCCGGGGCATTCCACAGCTGCTCTGGCGGCATACCCGCAATTGTCATGCGACACGACAAAGACTTATGAAGTGTCCACCTGCTGGGGTGTCAAAGACGATGTATATTGTCCGAGTGAGTTCACGTTCAAATTTCTTGAGGATGTCTTCACGGAGATGCTGCCGTTGTTCCCTTCAAGGTACTGGCACATCGGAGGAGACGAATGTCCGCAGAAAGCCTGGAAAGAGAGTTCCGTCTGTCATGACTTGATGAAAGAGAAAGGCATGAAGAGTTACGACGAGATACAGTCTTATTTCGTGAACCGTGTCAGCACATTCCTGAGGAATCATGGAAAGACTGTGATAGGCTGGGACGAGATTCTGGACGGAAGCGCCGTGGACGGGATGATCGCCCAATCGTACAGGGGCCATGCCCCGGCGGCGAAAGGAATCAGGAGAGGACACCAAGTGATCCTCTCACCTGACCGCTGGTGCTATTACAATTACTACCAAGAAGATCCAGAGACGGAACCAAAAGCGCAGCCACTGCTTCTTACTCTTAAGAAAGCCTACAGTTATTTCCCTGTGGTGGATTCCCTTCCGGAACTCAGCGCAAAGTACATCATCGGGGTCGAGGGTTGTGTCTGGGGTGAATATATTCCGGACAGCAGGACGGCAGAGTACTGGGCTTTTCCGAGGACATCCGCGCTGTCGGAGGTGGGATGGACCAAGCGGCAGAACAAGGACTGGCAGTCCTTCAGGGTCAGGATGGAGAAAGAGTTGAAACGCCTTGGGATGTCAGGGGTGAACTGTTCCGAAGCCTACTGGAATGTGATCTTCGACTACGACAGTGTGAATCTGCCACGGCCGGAGCGGGCGGATCTGATGCTGGACTACCCAGGAGCCGCCATCCGCTACACCACGGACGGTAGCGAGCCGGACATGGACTCAAGAATATTCCTGAGCGCATTCACTCCTGAAAAAGGTACCACGGTGAGGGCGCAAGGATTCACCCATGACGGAAAGAAGGTGGGAAAAGAAGTTGAAAAGAAGTTCTGACTATGAATAGATTGATTCTATCGCTGGTCGCGGCGCTCGCTGTCGCATGCACGGACGAAAAACCGGAGAATGATTCCATAAGCGTCATTCCTTGGCCATCGCATGTCCAAGCTGAAGAAGGACATTTCTCCCTCTGGAAAGGCACAGTGGTCCATCTGGAGGAGGACTCCGAGATACAGCGCACCGTAGGTTTCCTCAACGAAAGACTGTCCAAAGTCTCCGGATACACCCTGAAGACCAAGCCGATGGACCTGACCGAGACAGAAGGAATCTTTTTCCTGAACACCGGACTCAAGACGGAGGCATACTCTCTCCGGATCGAAAGCGGCAGGATTGTCATCGAATATGGCGACGGAGCCGGAGCGTTCTACGGACTTCAGACCCTGTTCCAGTTATTTCCTCAGGAGATATTCTCCAGTGAAAAAAGCGGAAGGAAGCGTTGGGATATTCCTTGCTGCGTGATAGAGGACTCACCGAGGTTCAGTTATCGTGGAATGCATCTGGACTGCTGCCTGCATTACTTCGACATCGACTTCCTGAAAAGGTACATCGACTTGATGGCGCTGCACAAGGTGAACAGGTTCCATTGGCACCTTACCGAGGATCAGGGTTGGCGTCTGGAGATAAAGAAATACCCGTTGCTGACAGAGAAAGGACAGTGGAGGAAAGAGACCGTCATAGGCTCTTTGGCTTCTGGAATCTACGATGGAAAGCCCTACGGAGGGTATTACACACAGGAACAGGTCCGTGATCTTGTGGAATATGCCGCGCAAAGGTATGTCACCATCATCCCGGAGATAGAGATGCCAGGACACGCTCTCGCGGCAATAGCATGCTATCCATCACTCAGTTGCGGGCTGGACAGCACATACGAGACGGCCACACGGTGGGGAGTGTTCCGTCAGGTATATTGCCCCAAAGAAGAGACTTTTGAGTTTCTTCAGGACGTGTTGGATGAGGTCATGGATTTGTTCCCGTCAAAGCTGATACACATCGGAGGGGATGAATGTCCCAAGGCAAGCTGGAAAGAATGTCCACATTGCCAGGCTCTGATAAAGCGCCTTGGACTCAAGGACGAGTTTGAGTTGCAGAGCTGGTTCATCCAAAGGATCGGGAAATATGTGAACTCAAAGGGACGGGAGATCATCGGATGGGACGAGATTCTTCAAGGCGGACTTGCTCCCGGAGCGAAAGTGATGTCATGGCTGGGAGAGGAAGGTGGAGTCAAGGCCGCCAGAATGCACCATGAGGCGGTGATGGCGCCACATCCGAAATACTATCTGGACTATTGGCAGGGAGACCCGGACAGCGAGCATCTTGCCATGGGCGGACCGACAATGCTGAGAACAGTGTATGACTACGATCCGGTTCCGGAAGTCCTCACAAATGACGAGGGCAGGTACGTAACAGGAGTGGAGGGCTGCGTCTGGACTGAATATATGCCGACTCCAGAAAGGGTGGAATACATGGCGTGGCCAAGGATGTGCGCGATCGCGGAAAGCGGCTGGAGCGAGGCTGACAAAGACTGGGACTTCTTCACCAGACGGCTCGAACATCATTTCAGGGTACTCGACTTGCTGGGTGTCAAGGCTTGCCGGAACTTTTTCTGTCCATACATAGAATTTCATCCGGACACCGCACACGACAAAGTGGTCACAATCAGCGCCGACCTTCCTGACTCCGAGATCCGGTACACGCTTGATGGAAGCGAGCCGGGGCCACAGTCGCCGCTGTACTCCGTACCATTTGTGATCAACAGATCCCAGACAGTAAAAGCCGTCCTTGTCAGGGACGGGAGAATCATGGGGGAATCAAAGACCAAGAAATATTAATAAAATTTGATGATCATGACATTAAGACTCACCGAGCAGCCGTCGCTGCATGACAATCTTGAGAAAAAAAGCGTGGCCGAGCTGCTGCGTGAAATCAATGAGGAGGACAAGAAGGTTCCTCTTGCGATCGAAAAGGTGCTTCCTGACCTTGAGAGACTGGTAAGCGCGATAGAGCGCCAGATCAGGAACGGAGGCCGGATGTTCTACTGCGGAGCCGGCACCGGAGGCAAGCTGGCCGTCCTGGACATGCTGGAGATTCCGAACACCTACGGAGTGTCTCCGGAAATGATACAATGTGTTCTTGCCGGAGGTGTGGAGAATCTGGTGCTTGATCTTGAGGAGAAGGAAGACGATGTGGAGGAAGGTTGGAAGACCCTTCTTGAAAAGAACATCTCTCCGGCGGACATTGTCGTGGGAATCTCGGCCAGCGGGAACACACCGTATGTGTTGGCGACACTGAAAGCATGTCACGAGCATGGAATCCCGACAGGCTCGTTCGTGAACAATCCAGGTTCCCCCATCTCAAAATACGCTGACTATCCGGTGGAGGTGCTCACTGGCCCGGAATTCATCACCGGGAGCACCAGAATGAAGTCCGGAACCTCTCAGAAACTTATCTGTGACATGATCAGTACGACCGTGATGTGTCGGCTCGGACGTGTCGAGGGCAACAGGATGATTCACGCGCATCTGATCAACAACAAGGTTGTGGACAGGCTAACCCGCACGATGGTCGAGCGTAATCCATCATTGGAATATGACACCTGCGAGACCGCGATCAGAAAATACGGAGGGCTTACGGAAGCGGAAGCCGGGCTACTCAAGGCAGGAATCCTGAAGAAAGAACCAACGGAAGTCAATTAACATATGGAATACAGCATAATGATTTCATTCTTGATCACAGCTCTGTTTGTCAGCGGAGGATGCGACAAGTCCGAAAATGGGAAGGACGATGTCAACGCTTTCAAAGGAGTGGTGATCAACGAGATCGCCGCCCATGACCAGACAACAGATGCTGAATCATGGGTGGAGATCCTCAACACAGGAGCGGAAAGTGTCGATGTCTCAGGGTTGGGGTTGTTCCTGACCGATCAGTACTTTTCCTGCAAATGCCTCTACACCGCCCCGGCAGGCACAGTGCTGGAGTCTGGAGAGAGACTTGTGCTGTCAACGGAAAACGGGACACTGGTCACAGGGATCGCCTCGGATTCGGAGTTCGAGTTGAAACTCGCCAGAAAAGCATCAGGGAAAGCGGTTGATGGTTTCGTAAGGAGCGAAGCGTTCGGGAGTCCAAAGGTCCAGACCGACAGAGGAAGCTACCAGAGAATCCCGGACGGAGGAACGCGGTGGAGGAATCTTACATATTCAAGCAAAGCCACGGAGAATGTCATTTTCGATCTGGAACAGACACGTCATTTCGCTTTTTGGGCATGGAAGGCGCATCTGCCAAGCCTTATGGCCGATGACCATGCGATGATGAAGACTCTGAAAGCCAAAGGTTATGACCATATAATCCTGAACTACGCGGCTTTCCATCCGTCCTCAAGGAAGACCACAACAGAGTTCATCGAGGCCGCGGAACGGCTCGGAATCACAGTACACGCATGGATCCAATGCTTCCACAATTCCTCTGGATGGATCAACCCGATTGACGATGAGAACAATCGGTACAAGGATGAAATCTTCGAGGAAATCTCCGGAAACGCCAAAGAATATATTGAGGATTACGGAGTGAAAGGCATTCATCTGGACTACATACGGTTCGGCGGAACCGCCTACAAACACAATCCTTCAGCCGAGGTGAACGCTGTGGGAGCCGTGACCAGATGCTGCCGGGAACTGCGTGAGCTGTGCGACAGTTATGACGAGGGTCTTGTCACATCAGCGGCCCTGATGCCTGACGACAACGAATCGCACTACTACTATGGACAGGATCAGAATGAGATGGGAAAATACATTCACATCCTCATGCCGATGATCTACCGGTACTCCTACGGCTACAATGACGAGGCCTGCCGCAGAGCGGCAAAAAAATTCGCCGACAACACCGGCGGCGCCGAATGCTGGGCGGGATTGACCACCTATAAAGGAGATGACAGCAAGGTCTACCCAATGGACGAGGATGGGATCCTTAAGGACTGTGAAGTCTTCAGAGGCAGTGGAGCCAAAGGACTTGTACTCTTCCGCTACGGCCTTGGCAAATTCCCTGACCTTAATGAGTTTTTTAACAAATAACACTAATAATCAAAGCATTATGAAAAAGATTTGGATTTACATGATTTCCTTGGCCATCTTCGCGGGGCTGTTTTCAGCCTGCAAGAAGGACAGCAAGGACAATGAGCCTGACGTGAAGCCGGTCGCGACCGTCTCACAACAGGATCTGACCGGCGCTTTCGCGTCATTGTATTCGGAATGGGAGAAAACCACGACCATCCCGTCCTCGCTCGATGTGGCAGGCAAGAGCCTGACCCAGCCTCAATACCAGCAGGCACTCTGCGCTTTGGTCGTGAACCTCACTTCCGGCAAGACCTCCGGAGACATCGACGTGCTTAACTACAAGCCAGCCGATCATCCTGAAAGGGACAGCTACGACGCGGAGACAATCGCAGTCACCGGTGAGGAAAGCGTCGCGACAGTCGCAACAAAGATGCTGCAGGCCATGAAAGAGAAAGGACAGGTTCCCAACCAGACCCTGTTCACCAGAAACGGCCAGGCCATCGCCTTCTCCACCAACCGTGCGACCGTGACTCTCGCAAGGACGGTGGCAGCCTACAAGAGCGACGGAAAGCTTCCGTCCTCCGTGTCCACTGAATATCTCTCCGCCTCTGCCACGCTCAGGGGATTCGCCGAGCAGCTTGTGTCATACCTTGACGTGTGGCAAAAGACCGTCGGAACGGTCAGCGCAGACGGCAGTCACTGCTCCGACAACAACAGCGCATGGGAGAACGTGCACTTCATCCCGATTCCTTACAGCGGAGGCTACTCTGACGGAAAGGATCAGTACGACCCTAAGTACCAGCCGTACCACACGGTCACTGTGGCCGGCACTGAATATACAGCCGCGCAGTGTTTCGTGATCGCCGCCAAAGGGTTCCTTGATCTTGTGACCAAGGAAGGATCAGCCATGAAGCAGACAGAAAGGAACACTCCTGTCCACAATCTTGGAAACGGGAAAGGTCTCAGCGAAAAGATTCCGCTCGCGGACGAATGGGCGACATGGGGATCATATCCTTGGTACGAGAAATCCGATGAGCCTTGCGGGGTCATCAACTTCTCGGACAATGTGCCTTGTGACCTTGGCTTCATGGTCAGAACTCTTCCTTGGTTCCTGAAGAGAGCCCAGGACCTGGGTTGCATCGGCAACTTCCTGAACTACGACGAGGATCCTGACGGCTCGCTCGTCATGCCTCCTTACCGCGGAATCATCTCCCCGATGAGGACGTTCCTCATCATGTGCAGATTCTACAAGCATCTGCTGGACAACGGAATCACAGAGAATGTCTATGACGCAGTGAAGGACATCAAACTTGACTACGACTTCTACGGAATCGAAATGCCAGACATCGAACTCAATACCAAGGAGGTGACGGCAAAGGCCGAAGGAGAGACGGTTGAGGCTCAGTTTGTCGCCAAGAAAGCATGGACAGCCACTGCAGACGCTGACTGGATCACCGTAAGCCCGGCTTCCGGCGAGACCGCATCTCCGGCAAAGATCCAGATCACGGTCAAGGCCAACACCGGAGAGGCCCGGGAAGGTTCCGTCACCATCAAGGGAGGAAATGTCAAGGACGGTCTTGCCGTAAAGGTGAAACAGGCAGCCTATGTCCCTCCGACAGGAACTACAATCAAGGATTTCGCGGAACAATACGTGAAACTGATCGACATCTGGGAAAAGACCACCGGAACCATCAACATGATAACAGGAGAGACTCCGGCGGAGACAGGAGGTGAGTACGAAGAGTTCAACGTTCAGAACGCCCACTATATTCCTTCCACCACCAAGATAACGGTAGGTGGCAAGGACTACAACACCGCCGATGTCTTTGAGCTTGCGATGAGGTGTCACCTTCTGCTCAGGGGCTATGACGGAAACCAGACTGGTAAGAACGGTGCGGGAAACATCCCGCAGATCAGCGCCACGGTAAAGATGTCCGAGACAGAATTGCCTCAGACACATGATTTCACGTGGGGAAGCAGCCCTTACAATGAGACAAAGAACAACGGCGGACATCTTGTTATGGGTTCCGACGAGAACGGGAAGCACTGCCAGGTAAAGATTGACTGGCTTGACAATTTCGCTATGAGAAATGTCAATTTCGCATTCGGCAACGATAACGCGATCTCCAATCTCAGCGGTTATGTCGGCAGGCTTGACGGCTATTATGGATGTGCCTGCTCGATGAGGGCGCTGATCACCTACGCTTTCTTTTTCCAGTACATGCTTGACAACAAACTGGAAGACGCCAAAGGCATAAGTGCCGACCAGATTTTCAGAACCGAGCTGTTCGGAGACGAGAAATAGTTTATTCCTCCGGGCATAGGAGCCTGACCGCTCCTATGCCTGCCAATCAAACACATAAACAATGAAAAAGACTCTTATTCAGGCGCTTTTCTGCCTTGTCACTCTTATGTGCGGTGCCTGCACAGGGCAAAGCAAGGATGACAGCGGAAAGGACACACCCAAGGAATTCATACCGACATCATGGAACGGGGAGTTCCTGAAAGCCATCTCAGACGCCTATGAAACCTTCTCCGAGACGGACGAGATGCCAGTTTCCGTCAATGTGGAAGGCATCACATACTCACAAGCCAAGTATTTCTCCGCCGCATGCGGCATCCTGGATTTGATAGAGGCTTATCCCGACACCTGGCAGGAGAGACCGGATGTGGAGATCCCGAAATATTCAGCGGGCGGTGTCATGCAGTGGAATACTTTCGAACAGGATGAGATCTCCCTCGACGCGGTGAAATGGATGATCGGGAGAATGCGGGAATATGCCTCCGGCAAGGGGATGTACCCGAACTATTGCAGTTTCGGCACAAGGACATGGAAAGACGACAGAAGCGGAGACTCCACGGTGGAACTCAACTACAAGTCTGACAAAGAGGAATATGTCGGGAATATTGTCTTTCGTCAGGCTCTGGTGGTCATGAGCAGGATCATGAACCACTACAAAAACAACCTGATGCTTCCAGAGAAGACATCCTCGTGGTGGTCGGGCTTTCTTGGAAGCACCTCTAACTGTCCTGTTGACGACCCGCTCGTCTTGTCCACCATGAAAGAGGCGATCTCCGGCAAGGTAACGGCCAGGGAAAAAGCCGAAGCCATATTCACTTATGCCAGAGATAATTGGACTTGGGAAGACTATTACAACACCAAAAAGGGGGCAGTCGGAACCATCAACGCCAAAGGAGGCAACTGTTGCGACATGGCTCACGCGATCATCGCAATGAGCCGCGCCGCAGGTCTGCCGGCAAGGTATATTCATGGTCAATGCTATTTCTCCAAATCTGTCATCGGACATGTCATTCCTGAGATTTTCGTGGACGGGGAATGGTTCATCTGTGATGCCACCAACAAGAACTCGGCTTTCGGACGCCCTGTCTGGAAAGGCATGCAGACATTCAATGGACTGTACAACGAACTGCCATTCTAATCACACGGATTAATCAGACAATGAATAATAGATACGCTCTGCCCTTGGCGATAATCGGGCTGATGTTCTTCATCGTGGGATTCGCCATCGGGATAAACAGTTACCTGGTTCCGCTGTTGCAGTCCACCCTGGAGGTGTCCTCGGGAGAATCCTACATGCTTATAGCCTCTACCTTCTGCGCCTTCATGTTCTTCAGTTATCCGGCCGCCAAGGTCATCGGAAAGATCGGCTATAAGAAGACAATGTCCCTGTCGTTCTTTCTGTTCGCCCTTGCCTTCATTCTTTTCTTACCCTCGGCCAAAACAGGCAGCCTATGGTTGTTCCTCTTCGCTTCGTTCCTCAGCGGCATAGCGAACACTGTCCTTCAAGCGGCAATCAACCCTTATGTGACAATCCTCGGGCCAATGGAGAGCGGAGCGCGTAGAATGAGTTTAATGGGGATATGCAATTCGCTCGCTTGGGCCGCGGCACCGGTGTTTCTGGCGACAGTGATCGGCAAGAACCTGGATGAGGCGGTTTTGACGGATGTTACAAAACCATTCCAGATCATCATCGGAATATTCCTTGCACTTGGTGTTCTGGTCATCTTCGCGCCTCTGGAGGAGGTGAAGGCGGCCGGAGAGGACGAGGATGACGCGGCTGACTGTCCTTATGCTGCGGGAAAGACATCCGTCTGGCAGTTCCCGCATCTGATTCTTGGCGCAGTGGCGATGTTTTTCTACACCGGGGTCGAGACTCTGGCTCTTTCGTCGGTGGTCGATTACGCCAACTATCTTCACCTTCCGGATCCGCAGGTCTATGCCCTTTGGCCAAGCATCGGGATGGCCGTCGGCTATGTTCTTGGAATTTTGTTCATCCCTAAGTTCGTCTCCCAGGTCCAGGCGCTCAGAATCTGCTGCTGGGTCGCTGTCTCGGGATCGCTACTGATTGTCCTGACCCCTCCGAATGTCTCCATCTGGTGCGTGGCCTTCATTGCACTGGCATGCTCCCTGATGAACCCCGCCATCTGGCCACTCGCTATCACCGACCTTGGGCGTTTCACCAAAGTCGGATCGTCTCTTGTGGTGGCCTCATTCGGAGGAGGAGCTTTGATTCCTCTCATATTCGGCTTCCTTAAAGACGGCATCGGCAATCAGGCCGCCTATTGGATTTGTCTGCCTTGTTATCTGTTTATATTCTACTATGCCTACATCGGCTACAAAATCAGAAAATAACTAAGGAACATGAAAAAAATAAGTTGCTTCAGATTAAGAGAAGATTTTCGAGGATAGATCTTTTTTTGAAGAAGGAGTGTGCCGGTGGCACATGACTGATGAGAAAAGAAATCTAGACCGAAAAGATTCCTTAAGATGATGCAGGTTATTTTTTGAATGTTACTAAATCATAAGAATTATCATGATACTTATAGCGGATTCAGGATCCACAAAAACCGACTGGGCGTGCACAAGTGAGAACGGAGGGAATGTCATTCGTTTCAAGAGCCTTGGCTACAATCCGAATTACATCTCAGGAGAGGAAATCCGGAATGACATCCTCGCCAACCTGCCCGCCGGATTCCCTGTCAAAGACGTAAAGGAAGTCTATTTCTACGGGGCAGGAGTCAGCGAACTTGAGTACGGATTCATGCAGGATGTACTCAAGAGCGTGTTCGTGGCTGCAGAGACAGTGTTCGTCGCAATGGATCTGCTCGGGGCCGCCAGAGCGCTTCTCGGTCAAGAGTCCGGATTCGCTGCCATCCTCGGGACAGGTTGTAACACCTGCTTGTACAACGGTGAGGAAGTGACACTCAACATCGACTCCCTTGGTTTCATTCTTGGGGACGAAGGCAGTGGCGGCTACATAGGAAAAACCCTGCTGAGGGACTACATGAGGGGGAATATGCCTCCGGAAGTATTTGCGGAGGTCAAACCCTTGGTAGGCAAGTCAGTGGACGAAATCATCGAGCAGGTTTACCAGAAGCCGAAAGCCAATCGTTACTGTGCCCAGTTCTGCAAATGGGTCGGAGATCACCGGCACTCGCATCCCTATTACCACGACCTCATGTTAGGAGCGTTCCGTGATTTTTTCAGAAATATAGTGAGTCTCTACCCTGACTACAGAAAGTACAAGTTCAACTGTGTGGGTTCAGTGGCATTTCACTATTCTGATCTATTAGGCCAGACCGCGGAGGAATTCGGAATGAAGATGGGCGACATCATCAAAGCCCCAATCGATGGTCTGATAGAGTTCCACAAACCACAGGCACGGTGATGTGCCTCTGGTACGGCTTTGTCAAGTGCTTACGTGGCTGACCCTATCTTCGAAAGCGAGGGTCAGCCACGCAAATATGCCCTCATCCCTCTCAAAGCCACTCATCCGTGTCTGGGAAATGGCCAGTCGCCGAGCTTGCCGAAGCGACCAGACAAATCTGAGGATGGGGTATATACAAAAAAAATGAGCGTCGACGCATCGCGCGTGGACTCTCACTCTAACCACATAATTAATAACACTAAAACTAATAACCAATAGGTTGATCGGGGAGAGAACCTCCTTGCTCAACCCGAGTACAAAGATACAGCTTTTTTTGATACTTGCAAACATTTTTAATATTTTTTTACAAAAATTTACAAATTTCCGTGCTTAACCGTTTTATTTCCAGCCCTATAAACAATAAGGGAAATTTTAATAGGTTTTAATAGACATACGACTCAGAGCATAAAAAGCATCCTATTCAGGCAAATCCGCAATTTAAAACGTTTCTTCTTACGATTCGTAACCAAAATGCAACATATCTTACATTCCGACACACGCCAGGGTGGCGACACTGATGTGCGCATCAGGAGGGAATACCGTCCTCAACGCCCTATGGCAGGAATGAAGTGTCGCTCCGGTCGTAAAAACGTCATCTACCAAAAGGATGTGAGAATATTCAATAGGCGTTTTCCGTCGCCTTACCTGAAAAGCCCCCTCCACATTGTGTGCTTTGCCTTCAATCGAGAGTTTGGTCTGTGTACGGGTGTGGCGTGCCCGATAAAGAATGTCGGTGCGAAGATCAGCCTTTAGGTATTCGGCCAAGACCTCGGCGATGATCTCGGCCTGATTATGGCCTCTGGACCATAGCCTTGTCCAATGCAGAGGCACGGGTATCACGGCATCCACATCGGAGTAAACCGGCGATGAGGCCATCTCACGGCCGAGCATCGAGGCAAAGTAACGCCCCGCGGCATAGTCGGAATGATATTTCAGCCTCTGGGTGATCAGCCTGTAGCCGGTCTGGGAGCGATAAAAGAACAGGGCGGTGGCGTAGGAATATTCCTCAAAAACGCCGGTCGCGTCCAGATCGAGCTGAATCAAGGAGTTGAACCTGTCGGCAAGTTGGTTGTGCGGCATATTCGAGAAATATGTCCTGGGCATGTCGGCAAGGCATCCGATGCAAAGATGGCGCTCGTGCAGGGCAAGAGGTCGTCCGCAGACAATGCACTCGCGGGGCATGATGAGGTCACCAAGGGCGGTGAGAGCATCATTAAAGGTAACGTTTCTTATCATAGTTTACAGTTCATGTTCCGCAATTATAGGGAACAAAAACGTAAATTTTGATAAGAAACATAAAAAGTTCGGGTTTTACCCCCTATTCATGTTGCTTCGACAGGCTCGGCGACCACGAAAAGCGGTCATCGGTACTGAGTGAACATCCATTCGGTCGCTGAGCCTGTCGAAGCGACTTTACCTACAAAGAAACTTCATCAATCCCGACCAAGAGTCTTGACCGGATTCTCGGTGGCGGCGGCGTAGGTCTGGCCGACAACGGAGAGGAACGAAATCAGGAGTGAGATCAAGGCAGCGAGCACAATAGCCCACCAAGGAAAGGCGATCTTGGTGTAGAACGCCTGTAGGTAATTTGTGATGCCCCACACGGCGAACGGAACGGCAAGCACGACGGCGACAAGGCTCATGATCATGAACGACTTGGACAATGTCCATACGGCCGAGCTGACTTCCGCGCCGAAAACCTTGCGGACAGCGATCTGGCGGCTCTGCTGCTCAGTGAAATAGAGCGACATAGCAAACAGGCCGAGAGCCGAGATCAGGATGGCCATGACCATGAACGAAATCACGAGAAGCATCGTGTTCTTGGTGCCCTTCAGATCATCTACCAGTTTCTCGTCCAGATAGTAAGCCTCCATCTCCACAGGAACGCCTGTGGTCTCCTTCGCAAACTCTTTGCAGACATTCCTGACCGCGGCCATAGCCTCGGAGCGATCACCCGTTATCTTAAGAAGCTGAATGAAGGCATAATCATAATTCTCGTCGATAATCCTTATGGAATTACGCTCGTTCTCCATCGGCTCGAACAGAGCGTTGTTGGCGCGGAAATCCGGGATGACGCCACAGATTTCATATTCACCATTGGTGTAGCTTCCGCCAGCGTAAGGATGCTCCGCCGTCACACCGAGGGATCTCTTGGAAGTCTCCGTCAAAAGCACTTTTGGCGAAGAGAGTTCGCTGTATTTTTCCAAGACCTTGATTCCCAGAATCCTAAGCGAAGTCGTGTCCAACTGGGCCATACGCATCCAACCGATTATCTGATTGTTCTCATCGTGAAGGCCGTTCGCTCCGCAAGAAATCGGAGAAGTGATTCCAAGTCCTGCGTCAACCACCTGAGGCAAAGCCTTCAATCTGGTGCGAAGCGCCTCCTGAGGTCCTCTCCTATAGCCTACATCTCGTGAATTGACCTGAATGACATCCTTTGTCTCGTAGCCCACCGGAAGGTTCACGAGGTAGCTCACCTGCGCTGTCATCACGATGGCCATTGTGATAAGGATGGCGCTGAACACGGTCTGAAGCACGATGAACACCTTGCCGAATATCATCTTGTTCTTGAAACGGAACTCGCCTTTCACGACATCAATCGGCTTGAAGCGTGAGACAAGCATCGCAGGGAGCAAAGCCGAGACCACGGAGATGACAACCAACGCAAGAACGGCCCAAAGCACTGTGGTCAAATCAGGAGTCAGCACAATGTCGGTACTCAAAATCCTGTCAAACACAGGCTTGCATAAATATGCCAGCAAACAGCCCACGATGAAGCACCCGGTCGTAAAGGCAAATGACTCAGCGATGTACCTCGCAACTATATTCCTTGAACTTTCGCCAAGCAACCGCCTGGTGGCCATTTCCTTGGCACGCTTCCCCGTCTGCGCGACAGTCAGATTGATATAATTGAATATGGCGGAGACCAGCAGCACCAGAGCCACGATGAACAGAAGCTCAACCTGTTTCCCGTCACCGGTCCTTAGACAGCTCCAAGCATCCATACCCGAAAAATAAACCTTGTCAAGCCTCGTCACACTCGATCCCCACAAAAAGGCGTTGTCAGAATTGTCAGCCTTATAGAAATTCCAGTACCCGAGATACTTTTTAAGAAGATCATCACGCACCTTATCCACATCAGTCCCTTCATCAAGACGGACGATCGGAATCGTGCTGCCGAAATTGTCCATCCACGCTACACGCTTCTGCGCGCGTTTGATGCTTGTGAACAGATCATATTGCTTGAACACATCGGTCGGCCCGAAATCCTCAACGACTCCGATTACAGTCCACTGATCTTTACCTGCGCTCAATGTCCTGCCTATAGGATCCTCATTTCCAAACACTTTCTTGGCGAACGACTCGGACAGAATCACCTCGTCCTCGTTCTCCAGAACCCTGTCCTTCGGGCAACCGGCAAGGCGGTAGTCAAAGAGATTGAAGAAATTAGTGTCTATCGAAGCCTCTGCCGCCTTATAATAGTCAT
The DNA here is from genome assembly GCA_900544195.1 of uncultured Alistipes sp. Classification (GTDB taxonomy): domain Bacteria; phylum Bacteroidota; class Bacteroidia; order Bacteroidales; family UBA932; genus Cryptobacteroides. The sequence goes on from UQUJ01000051.1 coordinate 21,878, forward strand.
CGCCAACCATAATGTCGACATCTCCCCCATCGCAGATTTTAGTCCACGACTTGATCTCCGGAATAGACGGGAAAAATTCATCGGAAGTTCCGAGCGTCATTCCGAAAGAGTCGCCGGCACCGACAACATACAGCTGCTTGGAAAGCGGCTGCTTAGCTCCGACACTGAACTCAGTCCTGGCATACGAAGCCAGCAGAATGACAAATCCCAATGCCACCGAAAGTCCGAAAACCTCGATGAAGGTGTAAAGCTTGTTCCTCGACAGGAACTTCAGATACGTGCTTGACATATTATCTCCAATAATTAATCTCAAAAACAGCTTCTCATTTTCCGGCAAACCCTCGGCAACTTATCGCCGTCTCTTCCCAGAAACGACACTTTCGCCGAACAGAGTTCATGCCAAACCATACAACTAATTATTTGTTAATATTTTAGCAATTAACCATTTTTCTAAAAGTGTAAAGAAATTTAACACCCACTGTAAAGAAACTTTACACTTTCACCAGTCACTTCAACAATCTCAGTGACCGCAAACTCAGTCGTAAACCAGATTTTCCAATCAGAGAGTTTTGTACTCCAGAAAGGTCTCAACTGCACAAAACCCACGATTCAAGGCGTTGGTACACCATACGGCTTTTCCCGGCACAAAACCCACGATTCAAGGCGTTGGTACACCAGAAAGCCTTTTCCTGTACCAAACCCACGATTCAAGGCGGTTGGTACACCAGATGGCCTTTCCCTGTACAAAACCCACGATTCAATGCAGTTGGTACACCAGAAAGCCTTTTCCTGTACAAACCCACGACTCAAGGCGGTTGGTACACCAGACGGCCTTTCCCTGTACAAAACCCACGATTCAATGCAGTTGGTACACCAGAAAGCCTTTTCCTGTACAAACCCACGACTCAAGGCGGTTGGTACACCAGA
>UQUJ01000052.1 GCA_900544195.1 uncultured Alistipes sp.
TTCACCGCATTGCCGTATGCAAAAGGAAGGAGGTTTTTTGATGCGGTTGCCCTGCTCTATGGCAGCCATATTTGCATAATTGAAAATATATTCATAATATTGCCACAAACTAATAACTATCGGACTCGATGTCTTTTTACCCAAACGAAACTGACCTGGCAAAAGGCGGCTTGGTTTCACGGTCAACGCTCCTACCGAAAAAAGGAAAAAAGGCAATGTATTTATTACGAACTATATGGAGAATGGTGATAATGCCAGCAGAGCGGTAATCAGTTATATTGATTATGTAAGCAGGACATCCAGTGGGGTGTTCCAAAAACTGAATGTTATGATAGATGCGGATCAGACTGTCTCCATGCGATATCACAGTCCCAGCAACACTGTGTACTTTAAGTCTTTAGAAGATTATTCCGATAGAACTTTATACGAAGAAATTATACACGCCTTGCAAAGAGTTGTTTATTCTGACTACTGGGAAGTTCCATTCAACATTGAATTTGAAGCAAAGTTGATTATGGACTATATGAGTTTTGTCAACGGTGGAGAAGGTAACACGGAAATGGCCCTTAACATGAAATACGCAAAGGCGGAGCTAAAGAATGGCAGATCTAAGACATTGTCCGAATGGATCAAGGCCAACGCATATTCCAACCTTGATGTTGACGATTATCGGCAGTTCCTAAGTGTTTGGAAGACTATTCCGGCAGAATATCAGAACTATATGATGTCGCTCAGGTCACAACCAAAACTTCTGCCATCTATTATCAATGAAATCAACAGTCACAGATAAATCTTTGTCACATGAAAAGAATCATTTTATTATTTCTTGCTCTATTCTTGTCTATTAGCCCATCTTTAGCACAGAAAAATAGAAGCGACAGAAGAGACTCTATAAAAGCCACAAGAGTACTGGAAGATAAATTACGACACGAGCAAGCAATTGATGCTCTGAATAAAAAAGCGTTCGTTTTGAAAGTTGACCGCAGAATCTATGAAAAGAGAAGCAAAACTTGGGGTTGCGATCCTAATACTAACTTCGTTCTTCTCAACGGGAATGAAGCTATAGTTCAAATAAATGATCCTAAACCTCAAAATTGTGATACGTTCAAAGGTAATGCATCGGATTTTAAGACTGTCACTAACAAAAAAGGGGAAACTACTTTTGAGATGAAACTTAAAAAAGGGTCATTTATCATCTTTGTAAAAATCACACTGAATAAGAACGATAATTATTGTTATGCCAGATTGAGCGGTCGAACCTACTATCCAAGATTCACGATAACAGGAAGATTATACCCTTTGGAAGATGTAGGCGTGTTCATAGGTATCGATAACAGATGATAATCGAGCTCATAATTTTTTATGTTATGAAACGCTGACTTTAAAAATTTAACAATGTTAAGTAATGTTGAAAAAATAAGTTGCATCGATCGATAAAATTGAATACATAGAATCACCATGAACATCATATTGTGCAAACCACAGGCACGCAAGAATGGCCCTGGCAATGCTGGGAGGCCATTGTGTGTGGCTGACCCCCATATCCCGAGGGAGGGTCAGCCACAGTGATAGTGGATTGAATACCGTTGGTGGCGTTTTAGCGTGTCCGTGGTTTGTAAATGATTGGCATTCTTTGCGGATAATGCCCTTAAGTGATGTTGAGAAAATAAGTTGCATCAATCGATAAATTGAATACATAGAATCACCCTGAACATCAATATATTGCAAATTTAAAGTGATGCAGGTTATTTTTTACATTTCACTAAAACGCCTGAGAACAGGCATATTATATTATACGTATGAAAAGAATTATCTTAATAATATTGGCCATAGTTGCATTCGGAATAGATATCAACGCCACCAATACAACAATCACGAACGTTGACGTTGAGACACCATCCGGAAATATGAACAGCAATATAAAAATATTTGCTAAATTTGTATGATTTGACTTTATGTTGAGGAAATTGTCCATAGTGCCGATCTTTCTGGCGATGATGATGGTGACGCTGGCGACTGTGCTGCCGCATCATCACCATGAGACTATGATCTGCATTGTGGAGGAGGTCTGCGGGATGGACGGTTGCTGCGACGACGAGCACACGCACCATTCGAATGCGAACCACAATCAGGACGAAAGCCACTGCGTGGCGCACAAGCAGTACTGCCCGTCGGAAAGGCTGCACCTCGACCACCAAGACTTCGGCGAAGACGAGGACTGCATATTCCCGATTCTTGCCATTCTTTCCAACTTATTGACCATCAACCTCGAAAGCGCCGTCCTTGAATATGCTTCCGGGGATCTCATACCTATTGTCGTACAGCCGCTTGTCTCTTCCGCGGCTCCAAACGCCCCTCCTATTGTGGCATAGATTTCAGGATGACCATCTCTGCGGCTTCCGTCCGCAGTGACGCAAAACGGTATATTCCTGAATATCATCAATTTACGAAATCATGCCGGGCCAAAAATGGAGGGCAGCGTTTCATATTCAATTATTGATCAAGCACTTACATTTCACGCACAATATAAAGGTTCGTTGGTTGGAATAACCTTCTTGGCTGATGTAAGTGAGATGGCAATCAAAATCAGACAATAAAAACATTCACAATGAAGAAAACGATAATATTATTGATGGCATTCTGCGCGGTTCTGGCAGGATGCGGCAACCATTCCAATCACGAAGGACATGACCACGGACATGGCGTGGAGGCTCACGAGGGGCATGATCACGGACACGATCACGACCATCAAGGACACAGCCACGAGGGGCATGACCACGGACACGAAGGACATAATCACGAGGCAGAGGCTCACGAAGGCCACGATCACGGCAACGGGGGGCACGACGGCGAGATCGTGGTGAGCCTTGAGCGACAGAAGACGTTCGGGATAACTACCGAGGCCGTGACCGCAGGGGATTTCGCCGAGGTGATCCACACAAGCGGCCAGATTCTTTCAGCAATGGGAGACGAGATGACTGTGGTGGCAAAGACCTCAGGCATCATCAGTTTCGGAAGGCTGACCGAGGGCTCGGCTGTGGGCAAAGGCTCGCTCATCGCGACAATCTCGTCCAAGGAACTGGGCGGCGGTGACCAGCTGGCCAAAGCCAAGGCCGCGTTCGAGGCCGCCAGGAAAGAATATGAGCGCGACCTCCTGCTCAGCAAGGACAATATCGTCAGCGAAAGTCATTTGGATCAGAGCAGACTGGCCTATGAGCAGGCCAAGGCCGAGTACGACGCGTTGGCTTCCGGAACGACAAAGGACGGAAATGTCAGCGTCACTTCCCCACTTGGCGGATTCATCAAGAAACTCTCAGTCTCCCAAGGCGACTATGTCGAGACGGGAACCCCGATCGCGGTTGTCAGCCAGAACAGAAGGTTGAGGCTCCGCGCCGATGTCTCCGAGAAATACTACGGACTCGTCAGCGGAATCAAGGACGCCAACTTCTCAACATCCTACAGCGACGAGACCTACAATCTGAAGGCTTTGAACGGCCGGTTGGTCGGCTACGGAAAGGCCTCTGACGGAGACTATTATATTCCTGTGACATTCGAGTTCGACAACAAGGGAGACCTTATTGCGGGATCCTATGTGAATGTCTATCTGAAATCATCCTCGTCCTCAAGGGCCATAAGCGTTCCGGTCGGAGCGGTGGTCGAGGATCAGGGAGTTTACTACGTTTTCGTGCAGAATGACGAGACCGGCTTCCTCAAACGCGAGGTCAAACTCGGACAGTCTGACGGGCAGAGAGTCCTGATAAAGAGCGGATTGAACGAAGGCGATGTTGTTGTGGCTACAGGTGCCATCCAGGTGAAACTCGCTTCCGTAACAGCCGTTCCGGCAGGTCACACACACAGTCATTAGGCCTATGGAACAGCTCAAACACGAAAACGGACTGTTGAACGGAATCATCCGGTTCTCACTCAACAACCGAATGGTGATCCTTGTGATCGCCGCACTCTGCCTCGTAGCGGGGATATATTCAACAATGCACACTGAAGTCGATGTGTTCCCGGATCTGAACGCGCCGACTGTGGTCGTGATGACGGAAGCAGAAGGGATGGCTCCGGAAGAGGTCGAAAGACTCGTCACTTTCCCTATCGAGACCGCCGTCAACGGTGCGACAAACGTGCGCCGCGTACGCTCGTCATCCGCAACCGGATTCTCTATCGTCAACATCGAATTCGACTGGGGAACAGACATTTACAAAGCCCGCCAGATCGTCTCCGAGAAAATAGCGATGGTCGGTGCTGACCTTCCAGAGAATGTCGGCAACCCGACTCTCGGACCTCAGGCCTCAATCCTCGGCGAGCTGATGATCATCGGCCTGACCGCCGACACGACCTCTATGCAGGACCTTCGCACGATCGCCGACTGGACGATCAGGCCAAGACTCCTCTCGACCGGCGGCGTTGCCCAAGTCGCGGTGATGGGCGGAGACATCAAGGAATATCAGATCCTGATGGACCCAGGCAAGATGCGCCGTCACGGAGTCTCGATGGACGAGGTCATCTACGCCGTCAAAGGAATGAACCAGAATGCCTCCGGCGGCACTCTCTATGAATATGGCAATGAATATATCGTCCGTGGCCTTCTGTCCACCAACGATATAGACGAACTGAAAAAGGCTGTGGTGAAGACCTCGGAGAATGGTTTGCCGATCACATTGGACGCAATCGCTGACGTGCGTATCGGCCCCAAGACTCCGGTTCTCGGCGTAGCCTCCAACGACGGCAAGCCTGCCGTGCTGCTGACCGTGACCAAACAGCCGAACACCAACACTTTGGCTCTCACCGGAAGGCTTGACAACGCACTTGGCGAGCTCAAGGCGAACCTCCCGGCTGACGTTAAGATAAACTCACAGATTTTCCGCCAGTCCAGGTTCATCGACAGTTCGATCGACAACGTGAAGAAGTCCTTGATCGAGGGTGCGATATTCGTGATAATCGTGCTGTTCATATTCCTGATGAACTGGCGCACCACCATCATCTCCCTCATCTCAATCCCGCTTTCCATCGTCTTCTCTTTGCTGGCGATCCGTTGGATGGGACTGACGATCAACACGATGAGCCTCGGCGGAATCGCCATCGCCATAGGTTCGCTTGTGGACGACTCGATTGTGGACGTGGAGAATGTGTTCAAGCGATTGCGGCAGAACCGAGAAAAACCTGAAAATGAGCGGGAGAGCGTAATCAAAGTTGTTTACGAGGCCTCGAAAGAGGTCCGTATGCCGATGCTTAACTCAACGCTCATCATCATCGCGAGCTTCCTGCCTCTCTTCTTCCTCTCCGGAATGGAAGGAAGGATGCTCAAGCCGCTGGGAATCACGTTCATCATCTCCCTGATGGCATCCACGCTTGTGGCACTGACTGTCACACCTGTCCTTAGCTCATTCCTTCTCGGCTCACAGAACAGCGACAAGACCGGCAAGGAACCGACTCTGGTACGCTGGCTCAAGAAGTACTATGAAAAGGCCCTCAACTGGTCTGTAGGACACAAAAAGAGTTTACTCTTCGGCGTCGGAGCGCTGCTTGCGGCTGCTGTGGTGATGTTCTTCACCCTCGGCGGAAGCTTCCTCCCGGCCTTCAACGAAGGCTCGTTCACAATCTCCATCAGCACTGTTCCTGGAATATCCTTGGAGGAGTCTGACCGCATGGGCCGCACGGCGGAGGAGCTCCTGCTCAGCATCCCGGAGATCAAGACCGTGGGTCGTAAGACAGGCCGGGCGGAACTCGATGAACACGCATTCGGAGTGAACAGCTCTGAGTTTGAATGCCCGTTCGAGCTTGGTAAGAAAACCAGAAAGCAGTTGACCGAAGAGGTACGTCAGAAATTAGCCGTGCTTCCTGGAGTGAACATTGAGATCGGAGGTCCTATCTCTCACAGAATCGATGCGATGCTCTCCGGAACAAAGGCCAACATCGCCATAAAGTTGTTCGGCTCGGATCTCAACAAGATGTACGAGATCGGCCAGAAGATCAAGACATCAATCTCTGGTGTGGAAGGCATCGCTGACATCAATGTCGAGCAGCAGGTCGAAAGGCCGGAGCTGAACATCACCCCGAAGCGCGAGATCCTTGCCCGCTACGGAATATCACTGCCGGAGTTCGCCGAAGTAGTGAGGGTGATGATGGAAGGCGAAGTAGTTTCGACAGTCTATGAGGGCAACCGCTCGTTCGACCTCACGTTGAAAGTCAACGATGACGCCCGTTCAAGCATCGAGAGGATCTCAGACCTGACCATAGACACTGGTGACGGCAAGAAGGTTCCGCTCTCATACGTGGCCGACATAAAGTCCGCCGCCGGCCCGAACACCATCAACCGCGAAAACGTCAGCCGCAAGCTGGTCGTATCCTGCAACGCTACCGGAGGAGAGCTCGCCAAGGCAGTCGGAGCGATCAGGGAAAAGATAGCCGAGAACATCGAACTGCCTGAAGGTTACCACATCGAGTACGGAGGACAGTTCGAGAGCGAGGAACGGGCATCCAAGACCATCGCCCTCGTGAGCATATTCAGTATATTCATCATCTTCATGCTTCTGTACGGAGAGTTCAAGAACATCTCGCAGTCGCTCGTCGTGCTGCTGAATCTGCCGCTGGCGCTCATCGGAGGGGTATTCGCCATATTCTTCACCGACGGGATCCTGAGCATTCCGGCCATCATCGGCTTCATCTCGCTGTTCGGCATCGCGACCCGCAACGGCATGCTGCTGATCGACCGGTACAACGTGCTCGCTTCGCAGGGGCATTCACGTGAAGAGGCCGTGATGATCGGTTCGCTGGACAGATTGAACCCGATTCTTATGACAGCCATCACCTCGGCTCTTGCCCTGCTTCCGCTGGCACTCGGTGGCGACCTGCCAGGCAACGAGATCCAGTCCCCTATGGCTAAGGTGATCCTCGGCGGACTATTCTCCTCCACCCTGCTGAACGGGTTTGTCGTGCCGGTAATCTATCTCATCAACTCCAAGTCCAAGAAACATGGCTGATGAAAAAGAAGCTGTCTTGAATTGTTTAAAATGTTCTTTGAGGTTAAAATTCTTCATTTTCTTCCCGCTTCTTCAGTCAGACAGCACCACTGTCTTCCTTGGAAGAAGCGGTCGAAACTGATGTTTTTCACTCTCACATTTTCAGACAAACAAATCAAAACAGCTTCTAAAAGTCACTTCGACAAGATCAGTGACCGAAAAAGCAACACTTTGGTCGCTGAGCCTGTTGAGGCGACTGAAAATCATCGTTACACACTCAATTGGTCGCTGAGCCTGTCGAGGCGAGCCAACCGAAACAACAAGAATTACAGTAATATTTTAATATGAAACACCGTAATATTAATAAGTTATTATTAACTATTTATATCTGTGCAGGAAGCACCTTTGCGGTCTACGCACAGACCTCCACAGAAGCCGTCCTCCGGCAAATAGAGACAAACAATCCGCAGCTGAAAGCCGCTGCCGCTGAAGTGGAAGCCGAGAAACTGGCCAACCGTGCAGACGCATTGCTGGAGAACCCGGAGTTCGAGTTCAACTACCTTTGGGGAGCCGACGGCATCGGCAACAGACGTGACTTCCGCGTTACCCAAGCGTTCGATGCAGCCACTCTGACCGGTATGAAATCCAGACAAGTAGCCGGACAGAACGAACTTGCCACACTGCAATACAAAGCCGAGAGGCTTAACGTGCTACTCGAAGCCAAGCAAGCCTGCATCGATCTTATCTACTACAACGCCCTTAAAGCCGAACTGGACACTCATCTGTCCCAGGCACAGACTCTCGTGTCATCTTTTGAGAAAAGGCTGAAAGCCGGTGGAGCCAATGTCCTCGACCTCAACAAGGCCAAGGTGCATCTGACAAGCGTACGTGGCCAGATCTCACAAGTCGAAGTTGAGCGTCAGACCCTGCTGGCGAAATTGAAGAGCCTCAACGGTGGGAACGACATCGCTCTTGAAGATTCCGCCTACGGCCTTTCAGACAACTTGCCATCCGATTTCGATTCGTGGTACGAGTCGGCTTCGCAGAAAAATCCAGTCCTGCAATATGTCCGTCAGGAGGTTACTGTAGGCAAAAAACAGTTGTCCATCGACAAGACTGCCTGGGTACCTGAACTGACCGTCGGCTATATGAGCGAACTCACGACATCAGACAAGTTTCGAGGCGTGACAGTGGGTGTGAATATTCCTCTGTGGAGCAACGCCAACAAAGTGAAGCAGTCTCGCGCGAAGATCGCCGCCGCAGAATCCCGCAAGGCTGCCGCAGAGCAGCAGTTCTATTTCGACCTTCTGGTCCAGTACAACCGCGCCGCCAGCCTAAAGGAGAACTCCGAACTGATGCGCGCCTCCCTAAGCGAGACCGACAGCCGCGACTACCTGCTGACAGCCCAGTCCCGAGGCGAGATCTCGATGATTGAATATCTCGTCGAGACCGACCAGTACTATGAAGCCCTGGAGCAGACCCTTTCAGCCGAGCGTGACTATCACCAAGCCCTCGCCCAGCTGAACGCTGTGGAGCTTTAGCCTGTTTTAGCCGATGCACAGCCACGAACTTGGCACATCGACATCTGACGTTGCGCGGCTGCTGCTCGAATTCTTGTGGCACCTAACCAACTAATAATGAGCATCAAAAGGTATCTCGTGATCCAATTTTATGAACCACGAGATATTTCATCATATTGACAATCAAGGCATTATCTGCCACGCCAACGAAGCAAGTGTTGTTGCTGTGGCACTCAACCGATTGAATATCAAGCATAATGACTGTCTCGTGGTTCAATTTCATGTACCACGAGACAGCTCTCTTACTTGATAATCAGGGCATTATCCGCCAAGACATAAATTACATTTTGAAGTCTGAGTTGAATTGTCTAAATTGCAAGCGATTAAATTGACCAGTGACTGAATATGAGTCGCCGTGAACCAGCCTCAGATAATCGCTTATGATGAGGCTCTTTTAAACTTACTAAACTAATGACTATGATAGGGTCGAGATGCGGGAGCCATCAGGGAAACACTGTGGCACACATATTCCAAAGGGCACGGAATGGATTCGTTGTGTTCTACAACGTCAAAGATTCACTGTTTTTCATCACATCATTTTGTATTATCGCCCGACGGCATGGTGTCAAGGTGTTGGCACTATGCCTGATGTACAATCATGTTCACATTCTGCTGGACACAGATGACAAAGAATCTATAAGACTGTTCATCAAGGATCTGATGTCGTACTTCTGCAAATCATACAACCGCAGGTATGGGCTTTCCGGAGTGCTGTTCGATAGCTACGGTGTGTCGCTGAAGAAAGGAGACAAAGCCATTAGGACAGCTTTGGCTTACGTCAACAACAACCCGGTCGAAGATCACATCTGCGGGAAAGCCGAGGAGTGGCGATGGAACTTTCTGGCATATTCGGACTCTGACCACCCATATTCAGAGAAGGTCAATTTAGGCATTGCATCAAGAAGGCTGAGGAGAGCGGTGGCCAAAGTGAAGTACCTGCATGCGACCGAAAGACCTTTGACATACGAAGTGCTTGACAACCTCTTCGACTCGCTTGCCATAAAAGAAAAACAACAACTGGTGGACCTGATAATCAATGAATATGCAATCGTTGATTTCCGCCAGGCCATCAGTTTTTATGGCGATTACGACAAGATGCTTATAGCATTCGCCAGCAACACTGGAAGTGAATACGAGATCAGCGAGCCTTTTGACCCGCATTCCGGTCAGGCATACCGGAAAATGGCGGACTATCTGGCCAGGGACAACAGGTTCAAATCAATCGGCGAGGTGATCAATCTCCCATTAGGAAAGTTAGTGGAATATTTAGACGAACTTGTCAGCCAATGTGGCGTCAGGCAATGCCACGCGATGAAGTTCCTGCACATTATCCAGAATCGCCTTGGCACCTAAATACTTGATAATGTGCAAAATAAACTTTCTCGTGGTTATCATTTAGGAACCACGAGAAAGCCTTTTTAATTAATAATCAATACATTATCTGCCAAGCCCTCCGAAAAAGCTCGTTTGGACTGTGATGTCTCAGCTTGAAATAATAATCCAAATCTGCGATCTTGGCTCGATGAAAGGCTATGCGCTCCAGCGAAGCTACTCTAGGGCGGCGATGCACTCGAGTCCCTTGTTTAGAGAGACGGTAATCCTATTCATTGGAACCAGCAAAGCTACTCTGCGGCGGCGATGCACTCGATCTCGACGAGGGCTCCTTTCGGGAGAGTCTTGACGGCAAAGGCGCAGCGGGCGGGGTAAGGGGCCTTGAAGAACTCGGAATAGATTCCGTTCATCGCGGCGAAATCATTCATGTCGGCAAGGAATACGGTGGTTTTCAACACCTTGTTGAGATCGGAGCCAGCCTGTTCAAGGATAGACTTGAGATTGGTCAGGGACTGGCGAGTCTGCTCCTCCACTCCACCTTCCGGGAATGCACCGGTCACTGGGTCAATCGGGAGCTGGCCGGAAACGAAGATGAAACCGTTATGCTCAATGGCCTGGCTGTACGGGCCGATGGCGGCAGGAGCCTTTTCTGTGCTTATCTGTCTCATAAAATCAAATTTTTGCCAAATTTAGGAAATTGAAAAGTAATTTGCCAAAAAACAGAGTAAAAGGGCTTCCAGGAAACTTCGCAAACATAGTAGTAAGCGTTAATAAATGAGATGCTGCTTTGAATAGTTTGAAATGTTCTTTGAGGTGAAATAATCTTCATTTTCTTCCCGCTTCTTCAGTCAGACAGCACCGCTGTCTTCCTTGGAAGAAGCGGTCGGATCTGAAGTTTTTCACTCTCATCTCAACCCTGCGCCCGAACCTCGGCAATCGAACTTGTCCGGGTTGCCGAGGTGAGCAACAGGGGAAGAGCTTGCTCTTAACCTTCAAACAAACAATTCAAAACAGCTTCTATGCGTTAAAAAATGAGTCCACTTGAAAAAGTACCATTCGCCACTTTTCACCCCCGTTGGAAGTACCTGTGTGGCACATATTTTTTCGAAAAAGACTTTTTTCAAGTGGACTCAAAAATAAGTTGGTAAAGATTTGGCGGTATTTTAGAGGATGATGCCTTTGGGAGGTAGGAGTGTGCCGGTGGCACATGGCTGATGGGAAAAGACATATAGACCGAAAAGACATTCAAAGATAGCCAAGTTATTCTTTAAGGATTACATAATTGGTGGTAAAATGTGTAAATTTGTAGAACGAACATTAAAAACACATTTTACTATGGCACTCGAACAACAGATCCAGAAGGACATAATGGAGGCGATGAAGGCTCACGACGAGTCACGCCTCAACGCGACAAGAGGCATCAAGTCTGAGATTCTCCTCGCTAAGACATCAGGAGCCGAGCATGAGCTCTCCGATGCTGACGTGCTTAAGATCATCCAGAAGCTCGTGAAGCAGCGCAAGGAGTCAGCAGAACTTTACACTCAGGGCAACAGGCCGGAACTCGCCGAGAAAGAACTCGCCGAATTGAAGGTGATGGAGGCCTACCTGCCGAAGGCACTTTCCGAGGAAGAGGTCAGGAATATTCTTAAAGAGGTTGTCGCCGAGGTTGGAGCCACAAGCCCTAAGGACATGGGCAAGGTTATGGGAGCGGCGACCAAGAAGTTGGCAGGACAGGCTGACGGCCGTTTGATCTCGACTATCGTAAAGGAACTGCTCGCACAGTAGTATTTTATAAATATTTGCACAGTAGTATTTTATAAATATTTGAAGAACAACAGCATCTATGATTAAGGAATCACGGAATATTGCTGCTGCGATCGCCGCGCTGACATTGTCGGTCGCGGCTTTCGCGCATAGTAAAGAGAATGTGGCCGCCGGCGCTTCGACAGGCTCAGCGACCGGGCAGGATCTCTACAAGGAGTTCCAGAATCCGCCGAAATCCGCCCGCCCGAGGGTGTGGTGGCACTGGATGAACGGAAACATCACAAAGGACGGCATCAAGAAGGATCTTCTGTGGATGCAGAAAACCGGGATCGTGGGATTCCACAACTTCGACGCCGGGCTTGAAACCCCACAGATTGTGGACAAACGGCTCATCTACATGACTCCGGAATGGAAGGAAGCTTTCAAGTACGCCATCAACCTCGCCGACAGCCTTGACATGGAGATGACCATCGCCAGTTCCCCGGGATGGAGCGAAACCGGAGGCCCTTGGGTCAAGGACGAGGACGCGATGAAGAAACTCGTCTGGAGGCAGATCGAAGTAAAGGGCGGACAGCCTGTCAATCTGAAACTCCCGGAAGGATTCGACATCACAGGGCCGTTTATGGATTTCACAGGATCGTTCGACGGAATCTCACAGGTGTTCCTTAGGAAAAAGTTCTACAGGGATATAGCCGTTGTCGGAGTGAGACTCTGCGACAAAGACATCAATCTCAAAGAGTTGTACCCAACAATAACCTCAAGCGGATGCGACGCGGCAAGCGAGGAAATGCTCGAAAGGATCACCGGCGACAGCGTCGGAGACTACCTCGACGTCAAAGCCGACAAGAACGGCAAGTGCTGGATCCAGTACGAGTTCGCCGAGCCGCAGACCATCAAGGCCGTGGTGGTCTCCGAACTCAGGAAGGACACGAATCCTTACGTCCACACGAAGGAACTCCAGTACAGCGACGACGGAGTCAACTTCAAGAGCATCAACCTTTCCTATCAGGCCACGGCGCAAAGGACATACGCGATCCCGGCGACCACAGCCAAATATTTCAGACTCAGCCTTAAAGACAACAAAGGAAAGAAGGACTGCGAATTCGGAATAGCCCAATTCGCACTCTCTACGGTCACAAGAATCCAACTCGCCGGAGACAAGGCCGGCAACAGTTTCTACCGCTTGCTCTGGATGGAGGACACTCCGTACAGCAGTGAGGCGGCCAGACTTGAGGATGTGGTCGATCTCACACCATACGTCAAGGACGGCACTCTCACATGGAACGCTCCGGAAGGCAACTGGAGAATATTCCGTTTCGGCTACAGCCTGACCGGCAAGACCAACCATCCCGCCTCACCGGAAGCCACCGGCCTTGAGGTTGACAAGCTCGACCCGAAAGCCATCACTGAATATTTCCACAACTACCTCCAGACCTACGTCGAGGCCTCCGGCGGAAAGCTCGGCAAGGACGGCATTGAATATCTCCTAACGGACAGCTACGAGGCCGGAGCGCAGACATGGACCGGGAATATGTTCGAAGAGTTCAAGGCACGCAAAGGCTACGATCTTCTCCGTTGGATGCCGGCGCTGACCGGAATGGTTCTGAACAGCACGGAAGAGACGGAGCGTTTCCTGTTCGACTGGAGAAGGACAATCGGGGACATGATCTCCGAATATCACTACGACCTCCAGAACGAGATCCTCAAGCCTTACGGAATGAAGCGCTACACGGAGAGTCATGAGAACTACCGCGCCAACCTCACCGACGGGATGGACTGCAAGCGTTACGCCGAGATTCCGATGTCAGCCTTCTGGATGGACTACAAGAACGGAAACATATTCAATCCTCGTTTCGAGGCCGACGTGCGCGAATCCGCCTCCGTGGCTCACATCTACGGCCAGAACATCGCCGCCGCGGAGTCGTTCACATCCGACGGCTACAGGGACGGGGCCTGGGTCTTCTCCCCTGCCGTGCTCAAACCAACAGCCGATGCAGCGATGGCCGCCGGACTGAACCGATTCGTGATCCACACATCACCTCACCAGCCGGTTGACGACAAGGTCCCGGGACTCGGTCTCGGAAAATACGGCCAATGGTTCGACCGTCACCAGACCTGGGCCGACCAGGCGAAGGCGTGGACGGATTATCTGTCCCGCAGCTGTTATATGCTTCAGCAAGGTCGTTTCGTGGCCGATGTCGCCTACTACTACGGTGAGGACAACAACGCAACGGGAATAATGCTCAAGAAAGTCCCGGCCCTTCCTTACGGCTACAACTACGACTATTTCAGCCCGTCCGTGATTCGTGATCTGGCCAAGGCCGAGAACGGGCTTATCACTGTGCCAAGCGGAATGAAGTACAAGGTTCTGATGCTTGACGCCAACGTGAAACACATGTCAATCGACATCCTGCGGAAGATCAAGGTGTTCGCGGACGCCGGAGTCGTGATCTGCGGAGCCAAGCCTCAGAAACTCGCCGGCAACACCGGCACGGAGGAAGAGTTCAAGGCACTTGTGAAAGACATCTGGAACTCCGGGCGCAAGAATGTAACGGCAGGAGTGCCGGCGGAAAAAGTCCTTTCCGCCATGAGTCTCAAACCCGATTTCAGCATAGCAAGCGGAAACAACAAGGACATCAAGTTCGTCCACAGAAACCTTTCCGATGGTGAAATCTACTGGGTGACAAACCTTTCCAAGGACACGAGAGACATCACGGCTTCATTCAGGACAACGGGCAAAAAGCCTGTAATCTGGCACGCGGAGGACGCTTCAACCGAACCGGTCAGCTATGAGATCGCTGACGGCAGGACCATCGTAAAGATGAGCCTGACACAGCACCAGTCTGCCTTCGTCATATTCACAGAAAACACCGATGTGGCGAAAGTTGAGCTGCCTGAGACAAGCGAAGAGACAATCGTGGAGCTCAACACTCCTTGGTCAGTCAAGTTCCAGCAGGGACGCGGAGCGCCGGAAACCGCCACTTTCAATCAACTCGCATCCTTGACCGAGAGTTCCGAGCCGGGAATCAAGTACTTCTCCGGAGCGGTGACATATTCGAACATATTCAAGTTAAAGAAGAAGGAAATTCGAGGCAAGGATTCCGTCATTCTGGATTTAGGTGATGTGAAAGATCTGGCGGAAGTGACCGTGAACGGAAAGACTTTGGGTGTGTTCTGGAACGCTCCGTTCAAGGTTGACATCACCAAAGCAGTGAGGAACGGCGACAACACCATCGATGTCAAGGTCATCAATATGTGGCACAACCGCCTCGTGGGCGATGTTCAGCCGGGTGTGACGAAGAAGATCACCTACACCCAGATGGAGTTCTTCAAGCCTGAGGAGCCGCTGCTCCCGGCCGGACTTATAGGGCCAGTCAGAATTATAGGAGAAACAACGACCAAATAATTGATCATGAATATTAAAAGACTAATTTCCGCATTGATGGCAATCACCGCCTGTGTTTCGGTTTCCGCTAAGAAACCGTTGAAACCGACACTCAGATTCGGTTCGGATGGAGAATTCAAGATTCTTCAATTCACTGACACTCATCTAATTCCTTCCAATGAGACAACTCCGCTTGTCTGGGAGAACATCAGGAACGCCATCACAGCGGAAAAGCCAGACCTGATCATGCTGACTGGCGACCAAGTCTATGCCAAGCCTGCTCTTGAGAACTACAGGATCCTTCTTGACACACTCGACAAATTCGGTGTGCCTTACGGGATTGTCTTCGGCAACCACGACAAGGAGTTTGACCAGACCAACGCCGCACTTTTGAAAGATGCGATGACCAGACCGCTTTGCGTCGCCGGAGACACCCCGGGTCTGCACGGAGAAGGCAATTATTTCCTTGAGGTAAAGTCTCACTCAGCGGACACGACCGGCTCTGTCGTATGGTGCTTCGATACCGGAAGCGAATCGCCGCTTTCCAAGAAAGCCATCAAGAGCTATGACTACGACTACGCCCATTCTGACCAGGTGGAATGGTACGGCAAGACAAGCGGCACCATCACCTCAGCACACGGCGGAAAGCCGCTTCCTTCCGTGGCGTTCATGCATATTCCTCTCCCTGAATATGCCTACGCGTACAGAGAAGACCTGAACTTCAAGGCGTACGGCACCCACCGTGAGACAATCTGCTCCTCGCATTTCAACTCGGGTCTTTTCTGCAAGATGCTTGAGTGCGGGGACGTGATGGCGGTCTTCTGCGGGCACGACCACGACAATGACTGCTCTGTCGGCTACTACGGCATCATGCTGGCCTACGGGCGGTACAGCGGCGCGGCGACAGTTTACAACAACATCGGAATGAACGGCAGCAGAGTCATCGTGCTCCATGAGGGCGAACGGAAACTCGATTCGTACATCCGCCTGCGTGACGGCTCGACCAAAGACCTGACGCATTATCCTGAATATTACCAATGACAGCCTGTGGTCACCGAGCCTGTCGAAGCGACATGATCGTTTCAACTTGTAACGTCGCTTCGACAGGCTCAGCGACCGAGGATTTGCTCAGCGACTAGTAATACAGCTCAGTGACCGAAACCAAAGATAACCATTTTAAACCAACGATATTATGAAAACAGTTTTGAAAGCGCTCTGCGCGGCTGGAGTGATGCTTTTAGGCATGGCATTGCCGGCCGGGGCGCAGACATCCTCCGGGGATGTCAAAGGGTACATGTACGAAGCCAACCTGATGGTCGGTGTGATGCAGATGGCCTACGGCAGCGATGAGTTTCCGTCTCGCCATTATTACAGGAAAGAGCTCAGTGATTTCTATGAGACATACACCGGAGATCCTGGCTTTTCAGCCTTCTACACAGCGGATTTCAATGTCTATCTCACCAAGTGGCTGAAAGTCGGAGCCAGCGCGGGCTACGCCAAAGCGTGGGCGAACGTGTTCGACCCTCGGGGCTACAAGAAGATCGGAGAAAAGACCTTGAACGACTACTCTCTGCTTGGACAGGCTAAATTCACATTCATCAACAGGCAGTTGTTCAGGATGTACGCCGGAATCGGTGCCGGAGCCTCCGTCTGGGCCGGGAAAGACCGCGGAGAAACATATTCCAAGATTCTCCCTGCCGTAGAGTTCATTCCGCTGGGTTTCCAATGGATGGATCATAAGATATACACGACGCTTGAGATTGTGGCCGGCACCAGAATGGGCGGAGTCAGAGGTGGATTAGGTTACAGATTCTAAACTTGAATATCATGAAAAGAATTTTATCAATCGCGACAGTGATCGCTGCGACAATTATCGCTGCATCATCATGCAGCAAGGCTGAGAAAGAGTTTTCAGGCAGCGATGGTGAGGTGACATATTCAATGGGCCCTTACATGATGTGCATCGCCAACAACCTGATAGTTGACAACCTCAAGATTCTGGAGTACAAAATCAAAGGAAAGGCCAACATCCAAAGCAAGACTTCTGTCATGACACCGGATGACCCGTCATACAGAATCCCGGGAGTAAAGGTTGAGAAAGCGGCGGAAGACAGCACGTGGACCGTCTCCAACAAAGATCTGGAATACTGGTTCCTCGGCGACTCCTCCTACCCTACCGACTACACGATCACAGCAAGGATGCTGCCCGGAGACTACAATCACTTCCACAGCTGGAAAGTCACAATCGAGGGAGAAAGACGTGAGCAGAAAGGCTACTCCTGCAAATTCACCACGCCGGAAGAGCCTCTCACCTACACGATCGGGGACACGGGATATTCATGGGGCAGCTGCAAGGGGCAACTGAATATGCTTGTGTACAAAGACGGCAAGTCCATTGATTCGATCGTCATGATCCTCCGCGGCGGGCTTGACGACTACAGCCTTGTCAGAACGTATTAATCGCTCCGGACAGACATCGTCACACCTTTAGTCTGATCAATCATGAGGATAAACGTAACAGGAGCGGCCTTAGCGACGCTCCTTGTTTTTTGTACAGGATTTAAGGCAAGCGCACAGGGCACGCTTCTGAAAGAGGCCAGATACGAAGTGAACCTGACAGTCGGCATTGTACCTGGCGCACTGGTTTCATCCAATGAGTTTCCGAATTCGACGGTACGACATAATCATGACTTATACTATTTCTACGAACCGTACTATTCAACCGGGATGTTTCCTGAAGTGTCTATGGATGCCAACATTATACTTAAGAAATGGTTGAAAGTCGGAGGAAAGCTAGGGTACTACACCTTGTGGGGAGACTTGATCGACCCGAAAACTCATAGAACGATCGGGAAAAAAGAGTTTTCCGACTTTTCTCTTGCGGGTCAAGTCAGATTCACCTTTTACGAAAAGCCTCCGTTCAGTGTCTATGCTGGTATAGCGGCCGGAGCGACCTACAGACATGGCAATGATCAAGGCCACAGCATGTCAAAATTGCTTCCAGCCTACGAGGTACTCCCTCTTGGCTATCAAATCTCCTACAAATCCGTCTATGGCATAATAGAATGCGCCTTCGGCTCCATGGTTCTCGCAGGCCGTTTCGGTATCGGCTACAGATTTTAACGAAACGCGATTTTTCGAGAAGATGTTTTGATTTGTTTGTATAGCACCTTTCAAGATTAGTCTAGCATAATATAGCGAGAAGGCTTTTCTAATATATTGTGACACATCATTGGTACAGGAAATGCGCTTCTGGTGTACCAAACGGACTATGACATGCCGTTGGTACAGGAAACGGGCTTCTGGTGTACCAACCAGACGAAGTATTCAGGAGAACTCAGCGAATCTGTCGGTTACAATAGTTGAGAAAAAGGCTGGTTCCCGAAGGAGCCAGCCTTAATAATGAATATAATAGGGGTTAAATCACCTATTCAGCCTTGGTAACCTCCCAAGCCTGTTTGCCGTTGTATGTAATCTCTTTGGACACATAACCGTCTGGAACCCAGTTGGCATTCTTACCATTAATCTTATCAGCAACACTATTCGATGGATCAAAACCTACGAATACTCCACCTGTGACATTTATGGTACATTTATTTGCATCCACTGAGCTATCAAGACAATTTATCAAGAATGCAGGATCTCCTGCACATTCAAACACACCATCATAAATATTCAAGGTAGCATTCTGTTTCCATCCCGGTCTTAAGTAAATAACTGCCACTTTTTCAGAAGGATCGTTATTCTTATCCCAACCGGCATAAAAATAACCGCCATAGATATTAGCTATTCCATTGATAATGGTTACTGCATTATTAGCCTCACCACCGCTACCACCTTTAACAGTTAAATTACCATAAATATTCACTGTCAATTTAGTTGAGCTTGTGTTGCTTCCCATAATTTCGATTGCACAAGCCCCATTTCCATCAGTACTATTAGAAGGACCTTCTATACTTCCACTACCGCTTATATTAACAGTTCCAGTCTTATTGGCAGTAGAAATTGTTTCCCCAACATCTGACCTATATGATGAAGATGGAGTTATTTTTCCTTTTTCACCTACAACAAGATTATATCCATTCGTCAAAGAAAGGTATGAGCTTTCCAATTCTATTGTGCTATTCACCAATACAGGTGCTGTTTTTGAACTGGTTATCGCTTTTTTCAAACTTGCCTCATCAGTAACCTCAGTGGCTTTTACAACCCTGTACCAATCACCGTCTTTTACCACGCCATAACCATCGGCAACGAAATTGGCGACAGGATTCTCGGAATGTGACGCGGCAGGATTGTACTTGTAGAACTCACCACCGGTTACAGAAATAATGGCCTCTTGGTTAGTATCATACTTATTAAGGGTATATGTCTCGCTTCCATACCATTTACCACCATTAATATAGATTTTAGAATTCCAATAACGTGCATAAGCACATACATTGGCACTATAATATGAAGCATCACCTTCTATAGTCAAAGAAGCACCGACATTAACATAGAACAGAGGGTTAACATTCTTCTGAGCGGAATCTCCAAATGAACCAGAACCTTTAATTGTCAACGATCCTCCATCTATGTTGACTCCTGTGCAGTTTGGTTCATATCCTGTAATATTCACATTCTTACCATTCAGATTGATGGTAACCTTATTATCTGAATATACCGTCAGCTGCGAAACTTCCATGTCTTTGAGAATGGTAATCTCCTTAGTGGCATCTTCAGAAGCTTCAATCGCAGTTTGAAGTGAAGAATACTTCATTCCATCATATTCAGATACAGCCTCGGCCACCTCAGTATACCAAACATTTTTAGATTCAATGTATGTCCGTCCTATACCATACCCTTCAGCCAAATAATCCTTGCAGGAGTCATCGGAGAACTTGCCGCCGGAGATTTCTATTGTGGCGTTCTCATAATCCGGATATTGGGACGCTTTATCAACATAAACCGTCTGGCATGGAACTACAATGCGGCTGTCGCCTACGCATCCTTTCTTAGTATCAGGATCAGTTGTGGTGAACGTACCACCCTTGATGGTCACCTTGCCGCCACGGCAGAGGACACCTACACCTCTCTCGATCTCAAATGTACCGTCGTTGACGATAATGATGTCCTTCCATGCCGCATAGATTCCGCAGGCAATCGAATTTCTGACATTGTATGCCTCATCAGACATCTGTCCCTTGAAGGTACCGCCGTTGATGGTGATGGTGTTCGGCTTCTCGCGCAGAGCAGTGTTCGTCTCATCATAAGGGTACATCCGCTTATTACCGTTTGTCAGGATGACAGCATTGTTGGACGAAGTGAACGTACCACCATTAATTGTGATGGTTGAACTTGTCAATGTACTTGTGGCAATCGCGCCCTCCACACCGGTGATGTTGCAGTTGTCGAACGTGATGTGCTCATTCTGGCGTCCCTGCTTGAAGAAGAGTCCGCCATTCTTTGTCGACACGATGTTTCCGTTCTTGAAATTAACGGTAAGGCCATCCTCGGCGATATAGAAGACATCATCGTCAGCCGTCACGGTGTGGCCGCCAAGATCGAAAGTCACGCTCTTGTCAATCAAGACCTTCTCGGTTGTGACATCGGAGACAACGCTGATTGTCGCTCCTTCAGAAGCCGCAGCCAAAGCGGCGCTCAATGTGGAATATTCTTTTCCATCAACAGTGGCGACCTTAGCCGAACCAGAAGTCTGGATACGGACCGCAAGATTCTTCGTGAGGTTGGCGCTTGCCTTAGTGAATGTGCCAAGCGTTACGGTCTCACCGCTCTTTGTGGTGGCGGTGAAAGTAAGCGTCTTCCCGGAAAGGTCAACCGGATTCAATGTGAAGAATCCACGGAAGGCCTCACCTGCTGCGAAGGAAAGGCCGTTTCCGCCTTCCTCTCCAAGATTCAGGGTGATCTTGCGGTCTTTTGTGCCTTCGGTTATGGTAGAGGTGGTCACATCAAGAGCGCCTTTTGTGACAAACAGGTCTTCGTCTGCGTTGATCGTGACAGAGGTCACATTGTTCGTCGCATCAGTGAAGGTGTGATCAAGGACAATCCATGCCACTTGGTTCTTAAGCTCGAAACTTATGGTGTTCTTACCTTCTGCCTTGGTGGCGGACGCACATGCATAGTCGAATGACTTCAGGTGATCGCTGTTGCCGTTGGCTGTCTGTCTCTGTCCCATAAAAGTGACAGGAACTGAAGTGCTTTGTGTCGCGGCAGGTATTGTGTATGCCGGTAGGCATGCGTAATAGTTAACGTTGTCTTTCAAGGTGAAGCCCTCGCTTTCGAGTTTGGTGGACGTCTCCCCCGAGGTCAAGGAATTAAAGGAAGCCGCGTCCTTATTTCCGAACACCACAACCTTCTCGCCCTCGGCCCAAGTGAACACTAGCTTGCCATTCTCATAGGCCAGACTTTTCGTGTCAACTGACACCGGCTGCTCTATTGTGGCATAGACACCCTCGCCTTTAACCTCCGGAACCAGCTCCTCTGATGTTTCGGAGCATGCCGCCAGTACTGCCAGGGCACACATGGAGGCCATCATTTGTTTTTTCATAATATGGATATTTGAATTTTAAGCGATTATTCACCTGATCCCCAATCTTCGCCGTTTGAATCCTGGCCGGAGCCATACACTTCACCGCTGCCGCAGAGGACAGTTGACAGCGCGAGGTCGATTTCCTCGACCTCCGGTCTTACATAGACACGAACTTCATTAACTTTTTTCATAGAAACTAACGAACTGACCGGAGACTCCTGACCGGCGGTTTAATAACATTGTTTTAGGGAGCAGATACCATAAACGCGGAGTCCAATCCTCGACCTGTCGCAACCGGCTCAAACTTTAGTGTGCGTCTTCTACGCGGAAGACGCGGACTTGTGGTTTAATTGTTTCTAACAATAGCGTAAGATACGTCTATAATATGTGCCCGTATTTTCTCCGGCAGCCGGGTTAGACATGGCTGCCGAAAAAATACGGTCACAAAGTTATATATATGCAAGACTTTTTTCAACTATTAACACCCCTGAACTGCAATTATTATATGGGCTTATTTAGTAATGTTGAAAAAATAAGTTGCATCGATTGATAAGATTGAATACATAGAATCACCCTGAACATTATAGAACGGCTCTTCCGTTTTGTTTTTTGAGCCTTGTGCAAACCCTGTGCAAACCACAGGCACGCAAGAATGGCTCT
>UQUJ01000053.1 GCA_900544195.1 uncultured Alistipes sp.
CAGGACTATCTTCTGGAACTGCTTAGGGGCGCTAGAATTTGATGCGGTTGCCCTGACTATTGAATAATCACAAATATTCGCTAAATTGCACAAATATATATCATGAATATGAGAAAGACGATTACGATTGTCGCGATTGCGATGCTGACGCTTGGCATTTCATTATCCGCAGGGGCGCAGAACAAAAACAGATCCGCAGACCAGGAGGCACAGGAGCTTGAGAAGATCAAGCGAGAGACCACCATCCTCAAGGAGGGTGACAAGGCGGCCGACTTCACCGGGAAGAGGTTCGCTGACGGCTCGTTCAAACTGGCAGATCAGAAGGGCAAGGTCGTAATGCTGCTTTTCTGGGGCGGCTGGTGTCCTCCTTGCAGGCATGAGTTAAGGCCTGAGAACCTTCCGGCCACGCTCAAGGAGTTCAACGGCAACCAGGATTTCGTCTTCCAGCCGATCGCCTATAAGGACACAAGGGCGACGCTTGAGAAGTTCTTCGCGGGAAAGGAAGGCAAGACAATATATTCATACCTCAAGCCGCTGACGCTGGTCGATGAGGACAAGAGCATATTCGGGCTTTACGCGAAGTCTGGAGTTCCGCGCTGCGTGATCATCGGGAAGAACGGAGTGATCGCTTACGTCGGGATCGGATCCTCCGAGGAGGGGCTTAAGGAGGTCGCCCAGACGCTTCGCGAGGAACTGGCTAAATAGGTCATCCGGTCACTGAGCCTGTCGAAGTGACATTGGTTCTATTGATTCTCAGAAATGGTTGGCACGCTTCGACAAGCTCAGCGGCCAGCCATTTTTATGATTCCTGATGTAGGGTGATGGATCGGGCGACAGTGTAGCCCATTGACCAGGCCGCCTGCAGATTGAAACCGCCTGTTATCGCGTCCACGTCAAGGACCTCCCCGGCGAAATAGAGGCCAGGATGGTTCTTGGACTCAAGGGTATTGAGGTTGATGTTGGAAAGGGCGACCCCGCCACAGGTGACGAACTCCTCCTTGAAACGGCTTTTGCCACGGATCTGGTACTCGTCATTGATCAATGTGTTCACAAGACGGTTCATTCCTTTGGATCCCAGTTCGGCCCAGCGGGCATCCTCACGGATTCCGCACTTGGAGATCAGGTAGTTCCAAAGTCTTGACGGCAGTTCGGACGGATGGGTGTTCAGAATCTGTTTCTGAGGACTGTCTTTTGAAAGCGCAGTGATTCTGTCACGGACATCCTGCTCGCCCGCGTCACCGAACCAATTCACCGAGAGAGTTGCGGAATATTCATTTTCAGCGAGATATCGGGCCGCATAAGAGGAGAGTTTCAGGATCGCGGGACCGCTCATTCCCCAGTGCGTGATCAGGAGCGGACCGGAGGCCTTGAATTTCGTGCCTACCAAGGATGCCGATGCGTTCTCGACCACTGTGCCCATCAGTTCACGTACAGGGCTGCCGGGAAGGTTGAAAGTGAAGAGGGACGGGACAGGTGGGACGATTTCAAGGTCAAGGCCGTCAAGCATTCCAAGGCCGGAAAGTTTCGGGCTGCCGCCGGTGGTGACGACAACTATGTCAGCCAAACAATTATGCTTATCGAGTCGTTGGGATTTCTGTAATATCGGCCCTTCGACAGACTCAGGGACCGATATTATCGATTCCGGAGCCAGAGAATCAGGTCGCTGAGCCTGTCGAAGCGACCTTCCGCTACATTCTGCGTCTTCAATAGATAATTCATATCCTCCGTCTGAACAGGGATTTATTCCTGAGACCTTATGTCTCATATGCAATACCACTCCGGCCTGTCGCATCCTTGCCTGCAAGGTGTTAACGATTTCCATCGCGTCCTGCGATGCCGGAAAAACGCAATGGTCTTCCTGAAGCACAAGCTTCACGCCTTCGTTCTCGAACCATTGCCAAGTACTTCGCTGATCAAAGGAACGGAAAAGCCGCTTCATAAGCTTGTCTCCACGAGGATAAGCGATTGACAGCGAAGATATTCCTTCAAAGGAATTTGTAAGGTTGCACCGCCCTCCCCCGGTGATCGCCACCTTCGCCAAAGCCGTCGTCCCCGCCTCGAACACCTCTACCGAAGCGGAAGGCATCCTCCGTTTCAACTCAATGGCGCAGAAACACCCCGCCGCCCCGGCACCCACAATCGCAACTTTCATAATGCAAAACTACACAAAATCCTTTGATTTTGATAAATGAATATAAATGTAGAACGAATCGATCGGAGCGGAGCGACGCAAGGGGTCTGGGGAATACGGTCCCCAGTGCCCCACCGGGGCTGTCACGTAGTGACTGAGGGGTGGAAGATATATTATATGGCAAAATGAATTTTGCCATATAATTTTAAGTGGATATCTTTGTCCTCAATTTATGGCATCGGGAAAGAAGGACATACTTCTCGGGATGGTCAGGAACGGCCTCCCGATGACTCTCGGACAGCAGATTCGGCTCACGATTCTGCTGAGTCTGCCCGCCATTGCCGCTCAGATCTCGTCCGTGCTGATGCAGTACATCGACGCCGGAATGGTCGGCCAACTTGGTGCGAACCAATCAGCGTCAATAGGTCTGGTCGCCACGACGACCTGGATAATGGGTGGATTCCAGTCCGGAGCCAGCTCGGGATTCTCAGTCCAGGTCGCCCACCTTTGCGGAGCGCAGGATTTCAAGGGAGCCAGAGCTGTGATGAGGCAAGGACTCACCACGGTCTTCATCATCGGACTGGTTCTCGCAGTGATAGGCGTAAGCATCAGTGGGGCGCTCCCCCACTGGCTCGGCGGAACGCCGGAAATCAATGAGGACGCATCTGAATATTTCCTGATATATTCAGCGTTCATTCCGATAGGCGCTGTCGGATGGGCCGCTAATTCAATGCTACAGGCCAGCGGCAACATGAAGATTCCGAGCCTGATGTACACCGGAATGTGCGGCCTTGATGTGGTGTTCAACTACATATTCATTTACATTTGTGAGATGGGAGTGGCTGGCGCGGCTCTGGGAACAGGTGCGGCGCAGGTCGTCACCTCGATATTCGTGATCTGGTACATTCTCAGACGCTCCAAGGAATTGAATATCAAAGGAGAACAAGGCACGTTCATTCCACGGCGCAAGACTGTGCGCAACGCTTGGGGCATCACCGCACCGATGTGGCTCCAGAACATCATCATGCGAGGGTCGCACATCATGAGCACCATCATAGTGGCGCCGCTCGGGCCTATTTCCATTGCGGCCAACTCGCTGGCAATCATCGCTGAAAGCTTCTGTTACATGCCAGGGTACGGTATAGAGGAGGCCGCCACAACGCTTGTCGGCCAGAGTCTCGGGGCGAAACGCAAGGAAGTCGCCAAGCGGTTCTCGCAGATCACGATGATGATGGCCGCAGGGATCATGACCGTGCTGGGGGCGCTGATGTTCATCTTCGCCACAGAACTGATGATGCTTTTGAGCTCGGATCCGGATGTCATCGCCCTGGGAGCCAAGGTGTTGAGAATAGAGGCGTTCGCCGAGACCCTCTATGCGTTCTCGATCGCCGGCTACGGTTCATGCGTCGGCGGAGGCGACACGCTGGTGCCGAGCGTGATGAACTTCGGAAGCATGTGGGTGATACGCATCGGACTGGCACTGATTTTGACACCTCGGATGGGACTCGTCGGCTACTGGGTGGCGATGTGCATCGAGCTGAATGTCCGCGGATTGCTGTTCTACTGGAGACTGCGCGGCGAGAAATGGATGAAACTAAAGATCACTTGAGAATATGGAAAAGATCATCAACCAGGAATTCGGCGGAGAGAGACCGCTCTACTGCAGACACGACCTTTATCTTGAGAATGTGAAGATCCACGCCGGTGAGTCGGCCCTGAAGGAGACCGGCAACATCTCCGCCGTACATTGCCAGTTCGAGGGCAAGTATCCGTTCTGGGAGTGTGACGGATTCGTCATCAAGGATAGCCTGCTGACCGTGGGCGCACGCTCAGGATTATGGTATTCAAGGAATTGCGAGATTTATGACACGATCATCGACGCTCCGAAGACCTTCCGGAGAATGGACGGCATCAAGCTGAGAAACGTCCAGATTCCCGGCGGCACGGAGACCTTCTGGGACTGCCGCGACATCGATGTGGAGGACTGCGTGATCGACAGGGCCGACTATGTGTTCATGCACTGCGAGAATGTCCGGCTGACCAATGTCAAACTCAACGGCAACTATAGTTTCCAGTACGCCAAGAATGTGGAGATCCGGAACTGTGTGCTGAACTCCAAAGATTCCTTCTGGGAGGCCGAGAATGTCACCGTCATCGATTCCGTCATCAACGGTGAATATCTTGCCTGGTACTCGAAGAACCTCCGCCTTGTCCGCTGCCACATCACCGAGACCCAGCCTCTGTGCTACTGCGACGACCTCGTACTGGAGGACTGCACAATGGGCGCGGACGCAGATCTGGCTTTTGAATATTCTTCCGTCCAGGCAACAGTGAAAGGCCATGTCCCTTCCATCAAGAACCCTCGCACCGGCTTCATCCGCTACGGTTCCGTCGGGGAGATCATCCTTGACGGGAACATCAAGGCTCCGGGTGACTGTAGGCTGGAAAAAGCATAGGTGGGGCCAAGCAGAAAACTCATTCCGGAATTTTGCACGTTACCAAAATTCCGGAAAGAGTTTTTTGTTGGCTGTCAATATTGGTACCGTGGCAGACAAGTCACTATAAATCACGACATTAAGATTATCCCTATGGTAAAAATACGCTAAAGCTGAACACTTTAACGACTGATGATCAGCACGTTATCCATCACCTACTGTGTATCAGCATGTGGCGAATAACATGCTTTTTATCAAGCAGATAGCGCATTGTCTTTAGCGTAAACCAACCGAAGACAGTTATCTAATCATTTGATTATAGGCATGATAGGTTCACGGTTAGATAAGCGAGCCCGCTGCCCCATCTCGGAGGAGATCTGATACTGACATATAAAAAGGAAAAGCCGCCGATGAATACCCATCAGCGGCCTAAGGAGTGGTGTCGGGAAGAATCGAACTGCCGACACATGGATTTTCAGTCCATTGCTCTACCATCTGAGCTACGACACCGTTTCCGTTTGGGATTGCAAAGATAGGCATTTTTCTTTTGGCTGCAAATTTTTTTGAGAAGAATTTGCGTTTTTCTTCGCTGAGTGGATGTTTTTGGCTAAATTCGCTGCTGTGACAGGTAGGATTTTCATACAGGTGATTCTTCCGCTCCGGCTGGAGTGGGAGCCGTTCTATTATCTGGAGGTAGAAATGTCCGATTCGCCTGAAGGCGCGCCTAGTATGCTTTCAGTCACTTCGACAGGCTCAGTGACCGGAAAGGGTGATTCAGTGAGCGTGGAGGGCAATTCAGTGACTGAAAATGGTGGTTCAGTGAACGAAAGAGTTGATTCTGAAACCAGAAAAGGTAATCCAGTGAAAAAGGGGGGCAGAGAGCAGGTTAGGGTCGGAGAGCGGGTGCGGGTGAATTTCGCGGGGAAGGAATATGTCGGAGTGGTGAGCGTGGAGAATGCCGGGAAACAGGCGGAGGCGATAGGGATTGTGGACAAGGTGAAGCCGATTGTCGGAATGGCCGAGGGGCTGGAACCGGTCACACAAGAGGAGGTTGCGTTATGGAGACAGATAGCGGAATATTATCTGTGTACAGTCGGAGAGGTTTACAAGGCTGCTTATCCGGCGCAGAAGGTGGAAAAGGAAGTTGTACAGGCTCGTCATGAGGCACTCAAAGAGGAGAGAGAAGAGAAGAATCGGGCTAAAATTGAGGATAAGATCAAGAGGCTGGAAGAAAGGGTGGAGAAAAAGGCGGAAATGGCCGCGAAGGCTCGGAAGGCTGAGAGTCGGGAAAGGTATTTGGCTGAGAAGGAGAGGTTGGAGGAGGAGATTGGATTATTGGTTAGGAGGGTCTCGTCGATGGTTGGTGAGCTTTGTCGAACCACAAGCTCAGTGACCAGAGGTGGAGGCTCAGTGACGGGAGATGGCGGATCAGTGAATGGAGATGGCAGCTCAGTGACGGGAGGTGGAGGCTCAGTGACTGGAGATGGCGGATCAGTGACCGACCAGCGTTTCTCTATGGCATATCAGCCGGAGGATGAGGCTGTGGTTCGACAAAACTCAACCATCGAGACATCAGTAAAAACCGAAAAGGAGATTGTACTGTCAGCGGCACAAGAGGAGGCATATTCAAAAATAAAGGAGATTTTCGTAAAGGGGAAGCCGGCTTTGCTGCACGGGGTTACGGGATCGGGAAAGACGGAGATTTATCTGAAACTGGCACAGGAGACACTGGAGAGAGGAAATAATGTGCTCTATCTGGTGCCGGAGATCGCGCTCAGCAGACAGTTGGAGGACAGAATCAGCGAGACGTTTCCAGAAGAACTGCTGGTTTTCCATTCCGGCGAGACAATGGTCAGGAAACGGGATGTGGCGGCTGCCCTGAGACATTGTGCGTCAGCAAAAGACATAAATGAATATGTGGATGCCAGCCAAAACACCAATGCCAAAAAAGACTCTGCCTCAGAAGATACGCTGACCATCAAGTCTTCATCCTGCGAAGCCATAAAGAAAACAAATCATCACGGCTATGTCGTTCTCGGGACTCGAAGCGCCATATTCCTGCCTCACAGGGATTTAGGGTTAGTTATTGTGGATGAGGAACACGACACCTCCTACAAGCAGGACTCCCCCGCACCGAGATACAATGGTCGCGAGACGGCGATAATGATGGCGAGGATATTCGGTGCCAATGTCATTCTTGGATCGGCTACACCTTCGCTTGAGTCGCTTTACAATTGCAGCGTCGGGCGGTACGGGCTTGTCACACTTAACAAACGGTTCTACGACGCGGCAGACTCGGACATCGAGATCATCGACACAATCGCCGAGCGGCGCAAGAACGGAATGATCGGCAGTTTCTCCAGAAAACTCATCGGGCACATGGGCAAATGCCTCGGCGAACACCGGCAGGTGCTGATTCTCAGGGAGAGGCGGGCATATTCCCCGATCGTGCAGTGCCAGGAGTGCGGCGAAATTCCGAAATGCCGCTGCTGCAACGTCAGCCTGAGCCTGCACAGGCGCGCCGACGGAAGCGAAAGGCTCGTCTGCCACTACTGCGGCAGGGTGTATGAATATACCGGCAAGTGTCCGAAATGCGGCGGTAATCTGAAGCCGCTGGGATCAGGGACGCAGAAGATTGAGGAGGAAACGGCCAATATCTTCCCTAACGCAAGGATCGCACGTCTGGACAGCGACACGGCACAGAGCCGGAAATATGAGACCGACACAATCCGGAAATTCTCCAACGGAGAAATCGACATACTGATCGGCACAAGAATGGTTGCCAAGGGATTCGACTTCAGCGGATTGTCCCTTGTGGCCGTACTTCAGGCCGACTCGATTCTCGGACAGGAAGACTACAGGGCGGACGAGAGGGGGCTCCAGCTTCTGGAGCAGTTCAGAGGCCGGTGCGGACGGCGTGGAGAGAAGGGTCTGTTCGTAATCCAGACTTCCCAGCCTGAACACCCTGTCTATCAAAGCATGGAGGGGCAACTGGACGGGAACGGCACAATGGCCCGCTTCCTCGGCGAAAGAAAGATGTTCGGCTATCCGCCATATTCAAGAGTCATCGGAGTCATCGTCAAGGATTACAATCAGGCGAGAGTGGATCTGCTGAGCCGTGAGCTTGCGGAGGCTATACGCGGTGCCTTGGGTGCCAGACTCAGTTTTGCTCCCGGCGTTCAGAACAGCCCGGATGTCATAGGGCCATATTCCCCGGCCATCGACAAGATTTCAAACCAGAACATCCGCCAGATCAGGGTATTGCTGCCGAAAGACAGGTCGCTCGTGAGAAACAAGGAGACGCTGGCGGCCGCTGTGGAACGCTTCGAGAAGGAGAAAAAATATTCAGGCCACATCGCGCTTGATGTCGATCCGGCGTGAAGAGGGACGTTACTACACTCCGCACCGGAATGTCACCTCAGGAGCTCCGCTCCGGAAATACTGTGGCAAGGTTTGATTTTATTCGTCATTTCAAGAGATTTTCCGTAACTTTGAAATTTGAATATACACACAGGATATGGGAAAAGTCATAGCAATAGCCAATCAGAAAGGTGGAGTGGGAAAGACCACTACCGCCATCAACCTCGCGGCCTCGCTGGCCGTGCTTGAGAAGAAAGTCCTCATCATTGACGCTGACCCGCAGGCGAACACGACATCCGGCCTGAATTTTTCTCCGGACAATGATGAGAAGAGGACAATCTACGAGGTCATGATCGGCACGATTGACATTCAGGATGCTCTGATTCAGACAGAGATTCCTGACCTTCAGATGATACCGTCACACATCAACCTTGTCGGAGCGGAGATCGAGATGATCGACGTGGAGGACAGGGAGACGATCCTGAAGAGAAGGCTCGCCCCTATCCGTGACAACTACGACTACATCATCATCGACTGCTCCCCTTCCCTTGGGCTCATCACCATCAACGCCCTTTCGGCATCAGATTCCGTGATGATTCCAGTGCAGCCGGAGTTCTTCGCCCTTGAGGGACTCGGCAAACTGCTCCAGACAATCCGGCTGGTGCAAAGCGGAGTAAATCCTTCGCTTACCATAGAAGGGTTCGTCGTGACGATGTTCGACGGCAGGACAAAAGTTCATGCGCAGGTTGTGAACGAACTCAAGGAGCATTTTCAGGACATGGTTTTCAACACGGTGATCCAGAGGAGCATACGCCTCAGCGAGGCACCTTCGCACGGCAAGCCTATCATCCTTTACGATGTGGTCAGCAACGGAACGACCAACTATATGAACCTCGCCAAGGAAGTGTTGGAGAAGAACGAAAGGTAAACGCAGGAAAGCAAAGGACTTGCAAAAGAAAAGTACAATGAGCGCCAACAATAAGCAGGAAAGCAGGCTGGGCAAAGGGCTCAGCGCCCTTTTGGGGGACATCCAGACAATAGGACCGGAAAGAAAGCCGGTCGGGTACATTAATAAGGAGATCGCAGGCTCCAAGCCGGAGCAGGACTACGGGGACGTGCTACGCATCCCGGTGGATCTGATCGAGCCGAACCCTTACCAGCCGCGTATGGCGTTCGACAATGAGGCGCTGGAGGAACTCGCTGATTCGATCAGGACATTCGGCCTCATCCAGCCGATCTCGGTGCGCAAACTCAAGAACGGACGCTACCAGATCATCAGCGGAGAGCGCAGGTTCAAGGCCTGCAAGAGGGCGGGAATGGACATCATCCCGGCCTACATCCGCACGGCTGACGATCAGGGAATGCTGGAGATGGCCATCGTGGAGAACATCCAGAGGCAGGATCTCGACCCGATAGAAGTGGCGATGAGCTACCAGAGGCTGATGGACGAGTGCAACCTCACGCAGGAGATGATGGCGCAGCGTGTCGGCAAGAAGCGCGCCTCTGTGGCCAACTACCTCAGGCTTCTCAAGCTTCCTACCAAGGTTCAGCACGACCTCAAGACCGGACTACTCAGCACCGGGCATGCGAAAGTGCTTCTCGGGGTAGAAGATCCACATATTCAAGAACTTCTCTGCGACCTTGTGATAAAAGACGGCCTTTCGGTGCGTCAACTGGAGGAGAAGGTCCACAAGCTGAGCAAAGGCGGGAACGCCAAGTCAACCCCCAAGCAACAGGATCTTCCTGATGAATATTACAGGGTACTTGAACACATCGGCAAGTTTTTTGATAACAGCATCAGCCTGAAACGCTCTGCCTCAGGAAAGGGAACGATGACAATCAAGTTCAACTCCGACGAGGAAGTGAGCCGCTTCCTCAAGGCTCTTGAGGACTCGAACATCTAAGAAGAACAATGAAGAATCTGATTCTCAGGACAATACTGGCACTGGTCTGCCTTGTCGCATTCTCCAACGTGGCTAAAGCCCAGTTCAGGGAGGAGGCGTTCAAACAGACCTACAATGACCCGAGTGACACCACATCGGCGAAGGATTCCGTGGACAGGATGTGGTCGTTCAGGGAATTTTTCAGAGGTGTGAGCCACAAGGACACGACCTTGAGGATCGGAACAATGTTCGCAGGATCGATGGTGTTCATCGGATCCGAGCAGATCTACAACCGGCAGTACTGGAAACTGCCGATCGTCTATGGTGGGATTGGAACGACCTTAGGACTGGGCATCCACTACAACAGCAAGTACAGGCACTCCAAGAAAGGCTACGACATAGCGATGGCGCTTGACCCCAACATGGAGTACGAGTTGGACACCCGCTCCAGGGACATGGCAAAATACATGTTCGCAAGCGCCGGTTTCATTTACTGGGCGACCTTGATGGACGGAGTTTTCAACTACAAGAGGGATGTGAAAAACCAGCCGGGAAAGGCGACGATATATTCAATCCTTCTCCCGGGACTCGGTCAGGCTTACAACGGCGAGTACTGGAAAATCCCGATCTACTGGGGAATGCTGGTCGGCTCGTACCACTTCTACGCCACCTACAGCAAGAACTACAAAAGGTACAAGAGAATCCACAACGAGGCCTCAAATCCGGACGGCAACTACACCGGACAGATTCCGGCGGAAAGAGCCTTGTATTTCAGGAACGTGTTCAGACGCTACAGAGACTACTCTGTCGTGGCCATTGTGGGAAGCTACCTGCTTCAGATAATAGACGCCAATGTGTTCGCCTACATGCAGGATTTCGAGGTGAATGATGACCTGACATTGAAAGTCACGCCAACAGTCATCTCTCCTTACAATGAATATGTTTCCCCTTACAACGAATACGCCGTCGCATCCCCGGCCAGCCACAATCCGCCGAGAGGCAGTTTCGGAATGGGAGCGTTCGGCGACAACGCCATAGGAATAAAGGTCGGTCTGAGATTTTAACCAAAGCATTCGAGGATGAGAAGAACCACTTTCGCCGCTCTGACACTGACGCTGCTCCTGTCCTTCCTGTTACAAGGGAACGCGGAGGCACAGATATTCAAAAAGAAACTCAAGGAAGAGAATCTGGAACTCAGGAACCAGATCGATTCCCTGCAAAAGGTTCTGGACAAACTCAGAAAAGAGAGTCTCCTGAAAGACAGCATCGCGGACGAGATGATCGGCATCTACGAGGAGAACCGGTTCAAGACCGCGGCCGGACTGAATCCGGAGGACTACACGCAGGAAATCACAGACAGCCTTCTGAGCATCTGGTACCTGCACCGTCAGGCCAAAAAAAACGAGGAGGGAAACGGCTACGACATGGATTCGATCCGGTTCACTTCCAACGTTCCGGACGATGTGATGAAAGCCCGGCTGGAGAAGATGAACTCTTTCATCACACTCCCCTACAACGACAAGGTCCGCAACTACATGATCCTCTATTCGGAAAAGATGCCGACCAAGATGGGCGCGATCCTTGGCCTCTGCAAGTACTACATGCCGATCTTCGAGGAGACATTCAACAAATACAATCTTCCGGACGAGCTCAAGTACATGGCCATCATCGAATCAGCCCTGAATCCGGTGGCTGTTTCAAGGGCAGGTGCGAAAGGCATGTGGCAGTTCATGTTCAGGACGGCGCAGCTTTACGGACTGGAGATCAACTCGTTCGTGGACGAAAGGCTCGATCCGTTCAAGTCGGCTGACGCCGCGGCGCGATACCTGACAGACTCTTACAACGTCTTCGGGGACTGGAATCTGGCTATTTCCTCCTACAATTGCGGCTCAGGCAACATCAACAAGGCCATCCGCAGGAACGGAGGCAAGAGGGATTTCTGGTCGGTCTATGACTACCTTCCCCGCGAGACAAGAGGCTACGTCCCTGCTTTCGTCGGGGCGATGTACGCCATCCACTACAGCAAGGAGTACGGGCTTGTTCCTGCCAACATGCAGATGCCGGCCCAGATTGACACTTTCGAGATTCATAAAAACCTGCATTTCAAACAGATCAGCGAGTTGGTCGGGATTTCGGTCGATGAGCTGAGGAACCTCAACCCACAGTACATCAAGGATGTCATCCCCGGCGACAGCAAGACCTACATCCTCCGCATTCCTTACAACTACTCCAGCGACTTCATCGCCCACGAGGACTCTGTTTACACCTACAAGGCTTCCGAATATCTCAACCCTCAAACACTCGTGAACACAAGAAGTTCATCCAATGAGACATATTCAGGAGGCACCATCACCTACAAGGTCAAGAAGGGCGACACTCTTGGAAAGATCGCGGCGAAGTACCATGTCACGGTGAACCAGCTCAAGAAGTGGAACCACCTCAGGAGCACGAACCTCAGCATCGGGCAGAAGATACGCATCTACAAAGGTGGCGGGGCTCCGACCGCTTCAGCCGCCAAATCAGCCTCAAGCCAGATGAGTTACACGGACTACACAGTGAAAGCGGGCGACTCTCTCTACAGCATCGCGAGGCAGTTTCCCGGCATGACCGCCGAAAAGATAATGAAATTCAACGGAATAGGTGAGAACATCAAGCCCGGGATGAAAATCAGAATTCCCAAGTAACGGTCAAAACGCCATCACGGCCTGAATCTTCGCTTCCGAGACTGACGGTTTGGGTTCTTTCATGAATGAATATGCCACTGCCGAGGCTCGGAAATACAGCTTCAGGGCCTTTCCCTTGCCAAACCGGAACTTGCATCCGGCGACAGCGGACAGACTCCACCCACGTCCATAATAGGCCGGGACAGTGAAGTTCCCCGGAGCGTCCCTCTCGTATGAATATATCCGGTCATCCCAAGTATCGGCAATGAATATTGTTCCTCGCAGATAAGCGCTGAACCTGTCCGTTTTCCGTCCACCTTCAAGATAGGTCAGACCGGCCAGAGAACGGCACAGCAGTCCTTCAATCCTACCCCTGATTTTCCACGCCGGCTTGTCAGCCGGACCATAGCGCGCGGATAGTCCGGAACTGGACCAGTCCAGATCACATCTGGCTCCCGTGCGGTATTTCAGAATCTCCTCATAAGGGCGGAACCGTTCGGTAATCCTTATTGATAGCACGGATGTTCCTGTCAGCTGCAACGGCAGTTTGAACAGGACACGCACCTGTCTCTTGGAACGGTCTCCATCCTTGACGGCAAGGTCGGCTGTAAGGAAAGCCCCCGACTTTTCCAGACCGATGGCGACGCCGTGCTCATCGGAAGTCTTTGTCCAGCTTCGCATTCCTCCTGAGTAATCCGAACAGAAGTCAGAAGAATAACTATGGACAGCCGATGAAAGTTTCCAGTCTCCACCCAAAGGGAAAACGACGCCAAGTACGGCTCCGGGACTCTCTCCGGCAAAATCCCATGCCAACTCTCCGAAGTAATCCACCCCACGCCATGAGTAGCGGAAGTCTCCGGACAGTTTGCCGCCCTGAGGCTCAGCAGACATATTCATTGGTCCAGTCAGGCAGTAGCCGGTGATGGAGAATTGCCCGTTGCGCGAGTAACGAGTGACATTCGCCCCGGTCATCAAGGAGATTTCCGCCGGTTTGCCGCTCTCGCACCATGAGCGCAGTCCCGGAAGGGATACAAACGTGGAGAAAACCATGCGCCCTGCCGTGAAGTCGGCCGCCACTCCCCTATGGCTTCCTATCCCGGACCATGACCAAGACGGCGACAAGCCCGAGGGACGTCTGCTGAACGAAGACGACGTGGACAGCCCCGACATGGACATACCGCTCCACAGTGTCAGCCCTTGGCCGAAGCGCGCGTTGAAGTCCCCGATGATGACTTTCCCGAGCCTTCTCTTGCCGTAATATGTCATGTTCATCGACCATGCCGACGGAGGGAATTGATCTTTGTCTGAATATTTCGTCCTTGCGGCGGATGAGAACTCGAACGTCTCGCCGTAGTTCATTCTGTACTTAGCCCCATAGTTGAAAGCCTCTCCTTTTACCGCCGAACGTGCCAACGCCTCGTGAGTCAGACGCTTTGACCCGGACTCTGTCCGTCCTGGTAAAGCTTTGGAAGCAAACGAGATGAACGGTTTGAGGGCATTGGCGTAATCCTCTCCGAAACCGTCAACAGCAGCGAGTTCCGAGACGGAAAGCACATCACCATTCCGCAAGCGATAGTCCATCAGGCTCGCCACCTGGTACTGACTCATAAGTCCGCATGTGGCCATACGGCTTCTTGACACAAGATTGATTTCCAACGGACTGGATGCCAATACGGAGAATCTTTCCATCTCCTGCACGTCCAGTTCCTCCTCGGAATCCGCGCCGGACAGATATAATATCGCCTTCATGAGGTTGTCAGACTGAGCTGTCAGATCAGCCTGAAACAAAGGCACCGCGAGCAGCAGCGCGGCAGTGAAGTTTTTCAGGATATTCATGATTCGTGATGTTTATGCCAAGAGATTCACATCCCTTTAAGTTCAGGCCGGCAAGGTAAGGCAAGTAAACGTAAAAAACGAAAAGAAACATAAAACATAGGTATGTTTTTTCTGTTTTTTTAAGGAATATTGCCTAATTTTGTTTTTTACTATAAACAACGAACCACAATGAGCAACGTCAGACTATTTGACAAGTCATTCAAGCCGTTCATTCCGAACGAGAGGCTTGAGGAAGCCATCGACAAGGTAGCCGAGAAGATCAACCATGATTTCAACGGGTGCACAGATTGCCCGGTACTCCTTTGTGTCCTCAACGGATCACTGATGTTCACATCGGAGCTGATGAAGAGGCTCACGTTCAACTGCGAGCTGATCTGCATCAAGCTTTCGTCCTACAACGGCACCCACACCACAGGCAACGTGCGCGAGGTCATGGGCTTGACCAGAAGCATCGAAGGCAAACGCATCATTGTCGTCGAGGACATCGTGGACAGCGGCAACACGATCGTGGCGCTCAAGGACATCCTAAAGGAGAAAGGAGCCACAGAAACAAGGATCTGCACGATGCTCCTCAAACCGGCATCCTACACAAAGGACGTGAAGCTGGATTATGTGGCGATGGAGATTCCGGATGACTTCATTGTCGGCTTCGGGCTTGACTACAACGAGATCGGAAGAAACCTCAAAGACATTTATGTATTGGACACAGATATGAAGTATTTTATTCTTTTTGGCCCTCCGGGCGCCGGGAAAGGCACCCAGGCCTCCGCAATGGTAGAAAAATACAATCTCTGCCACATTTCCACCGGTGAGCTTCTCCGCGGTGAGATCGCCAAGGGTACTGAGCTTGGCCTCAAGGCAAAGGCTCTGATCGACGCCGGCGAGCTCGTTCCGGACGAGGTTGTGGAAGGCATGATCGAGAACAAGTTCAAGACCGTGACCGGAGTCTCCGGCTTCCTTCTTGACGGATTCCCTCGCACCATCGCCCAGGCCGAGGCTCTTGACAAGATGCTCGCGAAGAACGGCGAGGCTGTCACATCCGTTGTCTCCATCATGATCCCCGACACGATGATCATGGAGCGCATCAAGCACAGGGCCGCGATCGAAGGCCGCGCCGATGATGCCAGGGACGAGACAATCAACAACCGCATCAAGACCTACCACGAGAAGACCGAACCGCTTGTGGAGTACTACAAGAAGGCAGGCAAGTATGAGGAGATCGACGGTACCGGGACCATCGAGGAAGTCCGCGGAAGGATATTCACAATGATGGACAAGGCATAGTCAATGATGATTGGTTCACTTTTGGTCACCGTTCTGCTCGCGGGTTCTCCGTTGAAGTTGAACGGTGATAATATTTCACAGATTGTCAATGAATTGACAACCGAGGAGAAGGCTGCCCTGCTGGTAGGCAGCGGAGCGAAAGCCTTCGACGGAGTCGGCTACACGACCCTCTACGTAAAGGGTTCCGCCGGAACAACCCACCCGATAGAAAGGCTGGGCATCCCGGCTATCGTGCTGGCGGACGGCCCCGCGGGAGTCAGGATCGACGACCGCCCATGCACCAAGTTCCCGATCGGAACCTCCCTCGCCTCCACCTGGAATCCATCGCTTGTCGAGGAGGTCGGCGGAGCCATAGGCAATGAGGTTCTCGAATATGGAGTCGATGTCCTGCTCGCCCCTGGCATTAACATCCAACGCA
This sequence comes from uncultured Alistipes sp., assembly GCA_900544195.1. Lineage (GTDB taxonomy): Bacteria > Bacteroidota > Bacteroidia > Bacteroidales > UBA932 > Cryptobacteroides. The sequence continues at coordinate 16,011 of UQUJ01000053.1, forward strand.
ATCCTCTGTGCGGCAGAAACTTCGAATATTACTCCGAAGATCCTCTTCTGGCCGGCAGGGTCGCGGCTGGCTACATCCGCGGAATCCAGAGCCAAGGAGTCGGAACATCCATCAAGCATTTCGCCGCTAACAATCAGGAACTCAACAGGCTCTACCTTGACGCAAGGGTTCCCGTCCGGGCACTGCGCGAAATCTACCTGAGGAACTTCGAGATCGCCATCAAGGAGAGCGATCCGTGGACCGTCATGACATCGTACAACTATGTCAACGGGACATTGGCCGCAGAGAACCACGACCTGGCGACAGGAGTTCTTCGTGATGACTGGGGCTACAAAGGTGTGGTCATGACAGACTGGGCCGCGGGATTATATTCAGACAAGATGGTCGCAAGCGGCAACGACATGATCCAGCCGGGCAGCGACGAGCACTACAATCGTCTCGTCAACTCCATGACCGACGGCTCATTGCCTATGCCGGTGGTTGACACGGCTGTGGCGAGACTCCTGAGGCTCATCGTCAAATGTCCTCGGTTCAAAGGGTATGAATATTCCAATAAACCGAACCTCCGGCACAATGCGTCTGTGGCCCGGAAAGCCGCGGAGGAAGGAATCGTGCTGCTGAAGAACGATGCGGCTTCCCTGCCTTTGGCACCTGAGTCGAAGATCGCGCTGTTCGGAGTGACTTCCTACGAGTTCATCACCGGAGGCACAGGAGCCGGAAACGTCAACGGCTCATACGTTATAGACCTCAAGAAGGGGCTTTCCGACGCGGGATTCGGACTGGACAAAACGACAGACGACTTCTACAAAGACTGCCTTAAATACGAAAGGTTCAATACCCGCAGGATCAACAGCAAGTTCGACAAATGGTTCGTGGATGCCGAACGTCCGGCCGAGGCCATGCCGTCCAAAGCCGTGCTGGAGCAGGCCGCAAAGGAAGCCGACAAGGCCGTCATAACCATCGGTCGCATATTCGGTGAAGGCAAGGACAGACTCTACCAATTCAGTTATCTGCTGTCCGACGCCGAGATGCGGCTTATCAAGGGAGTCTCGACAGCGTTCCACAAGGAGGGCAAAAAGCTGATTGTCGTGCTGGATGTCGGCGGAATCGTGGACATGACCGCATGGCAGGACATGGCCGACGCTATCGTCATGAGCTGGCTTCCTGGATGCGAGGCCGGACATGCCATAGCCTCAGTGCTTTCCGGTAAGGAAACTCCGAGCGGAAGGCTTCCGATGAGCATTCCTGTAAGCTATTACGATGATCCTACATCCGAGACCATGCCTCAGCTCCTCACCGACAAACCGGTCAACTACTCGTTCCACCGTCCGGCTCCAGCCGGAGTCACGAAACGGTACGACATCGAGAACATCGACTACGTCAACTACCGTGAAGGTATCTACTGCGGCTACAGGTACTACACCACCAAGAAGATCCGCACCGCCTATCCGTTCGGCTTCGGCCTGAGTTACACGGACTTCAGGTACAGCGGAATGAGCGTGGAGGACGCCGGTGATGAATATGTCGTCAACCTGACCGTGGAGAACACCGGCAAATATTCCGGAAAGGAGGTCGTCCAGATCTACGTCAAAGCCCCCGGCAAGGACATGGACAAACCTGCCCGCGAGCTGAAAGGCTTCACAAAGACGGATGTGATAGCCCCGGGAAAATCACAGACAGTAGAGATAAGGATCCCGAAGAATCTCCTCGCCTCATACGATGAGCAACGCTCCGGCTGGGCTACCGAGAAGGGAACATATTCCTTCATCGCGGCCAAAAACGCCGAGACACCGGTTATTGCGAGGAAAATCAGGATAAAGGATGCCTCTTTCACCCCGACCGGCAACTACCTCCGCGCCGAGCCGCTCTTCATTGAGCGGTAAGGCAGCCGAGCGGCAACAAAACAACGCGACATACCGTGGAGCCTAATCGATTGGAAATCATCGAGATCCCAGAGCGTCCTTCCACCCATTGGAGGACGCTCTGTTATATCACTCATAGTGAAGTATTTATCCTCCACGGTCACGATTTATGAAAAGTCAAGTCAGGAAGAATTATCATTATCTCACGGCGGACAGGATCAGCACGGCCATCTACCGGATCATCATAACGCCAGAACACTTGGAATCTGACGCAGGCCTCGACCGGTGAATATCCTTTGGAAGCCATTTTGGCAAGTTTTTCACGGAACGAGGCCGAGAATTTCAAAACCGTCCTGCGGCAACCGTCGATCTCGGCGGACAGGTAGTCACCATCAAGCTCAAGTCTGGTTCCGGAATGCAGACTCCGCAACAGATTTTGGTTGCCTTTGAACATATTCAGCACGACATCCCGATGCGAAAGCTGCATCAGAACCTCCTCCGGAGCGCCATAGACAGAATCATCTCCAACCATCACGGCGCGGGACACTTCATCTGTGAATATGTCCGCATTGTCAAAATGCACCGATAGGTTGTTCTTAGCCCTGGTCATTCCGACATAGACCATCCGGCGCTCCTTGTCGGTCACATTATGTAGTCCCTTCAGCGAGATATACACGTTGTCATATTCACAACCTTTGGCTTTGTGTATGGTTGAGACGACTACCTCCGAATCCTTGGACCTCGTGAAATCCTCAATCTGAGACTCCAGCAGAAAGTTCTCAAAATCAGTGAAGTACTTACGTGTTGGATATTCCTCATTAAAAGCGGCCAGACAGTTCTCAAGCAAATCAAGGCATCCGCTGTCACTGAAACGGCGCCGCACAGCTTCCGTCGCCTCAGTCCACATCACGTCATCAAGGCAGGCGCAGTTATATTCCAGGACGGCGTCAATAAAACTTCTGAACTCGGCAAGGTCGGACAATTGGAATCCTTCCCGGGATTGGATAAGCCGGGCTTTCCGTCCGGACTTGTTAAGCAAAGCCGAGATCACCAGGGCATCGTCATTCGTGGCGGTAAGAATGCAGATGGTACCGGGATTATTGCCAGAAACGATCTCATTAACAATGGCCTGTTCATAGTCGGGAGTGGAATGACGGACCAAACGGATATTCCCTGAATCAATTCTCTTACCTACGATCGGATCGGACTTCAAACGTCCGGATATTCCTTTAACGTAGGAGTTCGCCAGAGAGATGACCGTCTGGGAGCTTCTGAAATTCTCCAGCATATTATAGACAGACGCTCCATATTCAGTGATCAGGGATTTCATATTCCCGGAGTCAGAGCCACGGAACTCGTAGATGTTCTGGTCATCGTCACCGACCGCTATGACCCTCATATCCTCATTGCAACGGATAAGTTCCTTGACCAATGCAAATTCCTGTTCACCAAGATCTTGTGCTTCGTCAATAACAAGGATAGATTTGGTTATCCGGCTTCTTTCCACCCTGCCTGAACGAATCTCGGCGACAGCGTCGGCGACAATATGTTCAGACCTCTCTACCGAACCTTTCCTTCCAAGAATATCAAATGAATATGAATGGAAAGTCTTGATCTCGACATATTCGGCGGCGTTGCCGATCAGAGCCTTGAGCCGCTTCTTGAACTCCGTAGCCGCGGCCCTTGAGAATGTCAGCATCAGAAGCTGCTCGGACTTGACATCCTCCAAGAGGATCAGCGAGGCCAGCTTGCGCACGAGGACATAGGTCTTGCCGCTTCCAGGTCCGGCCGGAACCACGATGAACCTTGATTCGCTGTCATTGATTATGTCTGACTGTGTCCCGGTCAGACTTCCGAACAGCTCTTCGTACTTTTTCTCGCTGATGTTCCTGTCAATCCTTTTCGCCTCCTTCGAATCGAAATATTTCTTTATGAAAGCCTTGAAATCCAGCACAAAATAGTCGTGGACATATTCCATCGCCCGTTTTTTGTCGGACACCATCATATTCGCATACTTTCCGATGATGTGGATCTGCTGGATCCGCTGCTTGTAGAAGTCGTCCAGATTGTGGTAGTCGTCCTTTTTGTAGCGGCACTTGCTGTCTTTGAGCCGTTCGATCTGCAATTTGTTGTACAAGACCATAAAGCCGCCTTCCAGGTTCAGGATTCCGGTCTTCGCGAGGAACAGGAGCGCCTCTTCGGCCATCCCGACATCAATCTTTTCCGGGAAAAGAGCGCTGTCGTTGTAGTCACCGACAAGTCCGGCCAACGAGAACCCGACCTTGACCTCGCCGTCCTCCTCTTTATTATTATCCTTGAAACGATAGACGATGAACGAAGCGATAGAGTTCCTGACAGCGATCTGCTTTTCCAGATCCGAGGCCGAAACCTTAGCCGCTATCTGAATATAATCGTCCGTGACCGGGCGCTTTTCGATGTAATGCCTTATCGTCCAGAAAAACAGGATAGTACGGATGTCCTTCACGGAGGATCTTGCGATGCCTGAAGCGATCGCTTTCTCGTTTATCTCCTTCAGGCTGAATTTAGCGCACTCGCCGATGACGGTCTCGGCGAGGAATCTCTCCAGCTGGATGTAATATTTGAATTTCCTGATCTGACCAAGTCGGAGGTAGGCCGTCATATCATCGTCCTTGGCAAGGATCCCGGCCACTCGCATTCTCTCCACGATGCTGATCACCTTGCGGGTCTCGATGCCGAGCATATCCGAAAGATAGTCAACACGGGACTCCGCCTCGGCGGTCCCGGCGCGGGAACGGCTGCGCTCCGAGATCAATGACTTGATGATTCTCCTGGCGTCCAGTTTGTCATCCTCAGTGAAATCCGGGCATCGTTCTATCCGCTCCGAAGCCTCGTCCATATTCCTCGGGACAATGCTTGTCGCGAATATTCTCGGGCTGTTCATCCCGCGTCTCAGATAGCCGGCCGTCTCCAAGGCGGCACTTTTTCAAGTGGGTTCACTCATTGATTATTGGCACAAAAATAACATTAATTTGCAATAATTACACTAAAAACTCTGACACATGATATTCTGGCATGGAGGCTAACACGGTAGTAATCAAGTAATCACCAATAGTTCCTCCTACCCGAAACAAGTTGGAGGACGAGCAGATAACTCCTTCATTCAAAGAAGATTAACCTCCACACTTCCCCTTTTGTTGTGTGTGTGTTTGTTTAACGATTGTCATAAATTATCCATCATTACAACCGGAAATCCTGTTCAAAAGAATATGCGAGCATAAGCCAAGGTTGTTGACTATCACATCATCAACTAAACCTCCGCAAGCAGACTGCTTGCAGTAAAATACATTATCTCATTGTAATTGCAAACCCATGTCAATAATCGGTGGGAATGTGTCATGCACACACCACAGGAGCATTATAATGTTCTCCTACAAGCGATATTTAGCCTAGTTCACGCTTCTATAAGGATGATTGTTCCCTCACGAGCGACTTTAGGCCGAAATTCCGCTCTTAGAGTACGGAAGTACTTCGTGGAGATGAATTAATGAGTCCACTTGAAAAAGTACCATTCGCCACTTTTTACCCCCGTTGGAAGTACCT
>UQUJ01000054.1 GCA_900544195.1 uncultured Alistipes sp.
TCGGAACGGTCGCATCCTCGGGGATATGCCTCATCCTCACCTGACCGGCGATGTCATCCAGAAGGGCAGGACCACGACCGTCAATCACACCGGTGCCGAATATGGACATATTCTCGACACCCTCTCCCCAGAAGATAGCCTTGTGCCCCTTGTAGGAATAGATGTTCGTCGAGCCCACGATCACAGCACCCTCGCGAAGCCTGATGCTGACCCCGGACTTGAGCTGCACGGCACCCGTGACATAACGTCCCACGCTGAACTCAAGAGTGCCGCCACCCTTGGAGGCGATGAAATCAATCGCCCCCTGGATGCTCGTGGTGTTGTCATGGACACCATTGCTCTTGATGCCGAAATTGGACGCCTTATAGACATTCTGGGAGAATCCCATTACGGAAAACAGCAGCAAAGCCGTCAATAACAATATTCTTTTCATTTCTTCTTGATGTTCTTGGTGTCCTTTGTAATGATCTGTTTCTTGCCCTTGGGAGCGGTCTCCTGGTTGATCTGAAGGTTCTTCATACGAAGGCCGTTCACGTCATCGGTCACGATGGCCGGACGGTAATCCTCGCCGTCAACCGTGAGCTTCACGTTGTCGAAAACAATGCCGTCAGCGTGACGGATGTAGAATCCCCATGCCGGAAGCTCCTTCCAGTTGGAGAACTCAGGGTAACGGGTCTCCTGCTCCTCGATCGCGTCAAGTTCCTCCTTAGAGGTACCTGCGTAGGCATATTCAGGATCGGCGTGGCCCGGATAGACAATCTCGATGTTCTCCATACGGACATTCTCGATGCGAAGGCCAGGCAGACCGGCGATAATGCTCGGGCAGACGTTGCGAGGCAGATCCTCGACAGGGCCCTCATAGCTGTAGCCAGCGTCCGGCTTGTCGAACGGAACCTCGGCATACATATTCTTGATCACCACATCCTTAAGGCAAGGCACCTGACTGCCGTTGACATTGCGGGTTCCCGTACGAAGGAAAATCGGGTTGCCGGTGTTAAGGCTCCGGAGGCTGTCTATCTCCACATCCTCGATCTGGGCGCCGTCCACGGTGGCGATGGTGATCGCGCTGCGGTAGGTGTCGAATATGGTCATGTTCTTGAACCTGAAGTGCCTGAACTTGCCACGGGTATAGGTGCCGAACTTGATGCCGTTGGCGCTGCTTCGTCCGACGCAGTTCTCTACAAGAATATTCTCGCTCACGCCATCGTTGCTGTGGCTCTTGAAGCAATATGAATCGTCGGAAGAGTCGATGTAGCAGTCACGCACGATGACATCGCTGCAATCCACCACGTCCAGACCGTCGTTGTTCCAGTAGCACTTGGCGTCAACCGTAATGCCCTCGATCAAGAGGCCACGGCACTTGTCGTACTGCTGTGTCCAGCAGGCCGGATCCTTAAGGGTGATGTCCTTGATGGTTACATTGTTGCAGAGATACATATGGATGTTCTCCGGCCTGATGGTCTCGTTGACACGGTCGTTGCCGAGTTTGTCGTCAATGAGTCCCATGTGGACGAAATCCACGAAACGGACTCCGACATCGAAGCCACGGCCGTCAACGATGCCCTCTCCCGTCAGACCGATGTTCTCCTGCTTCACGGCAAGGATAAGCGCGGTCCATTTAGCGTCCGGATCCTTCACATAATCGTAAGGATTCAACGAACCGACAAGCGCGGCGTCCTTCTCGATGTGAAGGGTGACATTGTTCTTAAGATAAATGGAACCCGAAATGTAGTCCCCTTTGTCTAGCACGACACGACCGCCTCCACGTGAGGAAGCGAAGTCTATCGCGGCCTGAATGCTTGCGGTGTTCAGAGTGACCCCGTCCGGCCTCGCACCGAAATCACGGGCGAAAAAGTCCGTGGCTCCAAGCGAGAGAGCCGAACCGGCGAAGAGCAGCGCTGCGGCCGCGATTCCTAGTAAATTTCTCATCAGTAATGTTTTATTAATATAGTTTCACTGGTCCTATCAGTCCCGCGCTGACGTAAGGCTGCTTGCGTTTGATGACAAAACGCTGCGCCACCTTGTTGTCCTTGAGGGTCTGGATATAGTTGCCCATAAGGGTCGTGACTTTCACCTCGATGGTGTTATCTCCCGGGCGGAGCAGTCCGGTAATGTCATACACACGCTCGCCGAACCACTTGACTCCCGCCGGTTTGCCGTTGACCCAAACCTCGCAGATGTCAGCCACCTTGCCGAGATTCAAGTACTTAGGAAGTTTTCCGGACAGTGTCACGGTCTTCGTGTAGGTCACCTCACCCATAAAGTTCCTGAACGTGGTGTCCTTCATATCCTTGAAGTCCTGAAGCTGGTCGAGGCTGGTCGTCCAGGTTGAATCCGGCCAGGTGTGGTGCATCTTGAGATCCCACCCGCCTGTCACCTGAATCTCGTCCTGTCCGTCAAGCGGAAGCTGTTTCCAAGCCGGAGCGCTACCACCCATCTTGTTGAACACGAACAGGTAAGTCTCGGAAGGACCGAAACGGAAATGCATCCTGCCGTCCTTGCCGACAGGAAGGACGAACCTCTTGCCGGAAGCCGGATCATAGAGCCAGGCGTGTTTCCCTGCAGTCACGGATTTCGGGAATATTATGTCCGTCTCCCTGGCCTCGCTCATGTGAGCGTTCATAAATAGGAACATATCACTGCCGTCATCGGTGACGTACTGGTTCTGGAGCAGGAACCTGTCCGGATTGCTGATCGTCAGAGTGTGAGGAAGATTGTACTTCTCCATCACGCCGGCGTACCACTCAAGGTACTTTCCGTCAGCCGGTTTCTCAAGCAGGACGAAATTGTCGTTGTACTTATCCTTCAAACGCGCGACAGTTTCGGCGATCTGCTTGTCACGAGCCTCGAAATCCTTGAGTCCCAGCGACTTCTCTGGATATTTCCCGATGCAGAATACCCTGCCGCCACCTTTCACGAACTCCTCAAGCCTGGCGAGGGTCTCCGGTGTGGTGCTGGTCACCTCGACGAGGAACAAGGTGCCATATTCCTTAGGCCCGTAGCAGATCTTGCCATTGCGGATTGTAGCATCCTGGAGGATGATCTCGCTGACATAGTCCGCTCCGCCGCCGTTCTTGTGGATGGCCTCCCAGATCAAGGAGGTGTAAGGAATATTCAAGGCCACGGGGAACGGCTCGGTCTGCACGCCCATCGTGCTCCACATGTCGTAGTTGGCAGGGAGGATTGCGATGTCGGTGTACATATCAGCGTTCTGGAGCTGGCTGGCGATCCTCGCGCGGTAGTCGTTCAGCTTGTTCACGTAAGGCCACCAGGTGTTCCTCTCGTTGTGGAAGGTTCCGTACTGAACCCAGCCCGGGAACTCGGCCTCAAGCGGGGAGTAGTTGAAACCATGCCAAACAGAATGGGTTATGCCGGAGATCGCGCTCATGTCGGAGCCGACCTTCAGGAACTCAAGACTGGTCGTGAACACCTTGTAGGTGTTGGTCATCTCCTCGGCGCTGACAAGACGCTTGCCGGTAAGGTGGGCCGCCGACGAGACATATTTGTCAATCATCGTGTAGGCGCGTCCGCGGCGGTAGTCCTCGTCGCCCATCTCCTCACCGATCCTGTGCTTGAGCCAGTTGGTCGTCCAGGACTCCCCTTCCGGAATGTCCTGGCCAAGGGAAGACTCCTCGATGAAGAAGCCGTTGCCATAGGCCTGGGAGCGGGATTTCACACCCTTCTCCCTGCACCAGGAGAGGAACGTGTTCATGTACCGCTCGTTGAGCAGCTCGGCCTTCGTGAGTTCGAAGTCGAAACGCACACGGTTCACCTGGTCCTGGAACTTATCACCTTTCTTTGAGCCATAGTCGAAGCTCTCCACATTGCCAAGTCTGCCGACCTTGAACATCGTGAACGGAAGCCAAGGCATCAGGTCGTAACCTCTGCGGGCCTTGAACTCCTCAGGGAAGTCGCTCGTCCAGTTGCAGCCCTCAAGCTCCATACTGTCCACGAAGAAAGCCCTGAGATGCTTTGACAGAGGTCCGAGCCTGGCCTCGATCGTGTCGGCCATGTGGTCCAGATAGTTACGCACGGCGGTGGAATCCATGTGGTTAAGAATCGAACCGGCCGCGCCCGGAGCGCCGTTGATCACGCAGGCGAAGGAATCGTACTTCACCATAGCGTAGAACTGCCAGTTGCCTTCCGGTACATCCACCGTGATCACATCACCTTCGATGTTGCCCGACAGATCAATCGCCTCGCTGAGGTCGTTGATCGGATCCGGAGCGAGACAGACCGACACAAGTTCCGGAGTACGGCCGGTGTTCACCTTCGTCACCCCGGGATCTATATTCTTGAATATATTGAACTTGGACATCTCAAACCTCTCGCCCCCCGTCACCTTCTGCGCATAGGTGAGCATCACGGAGGCACGCTCCTCACGAGGCAGGGTCTCCGCTCCGAACGGCCATCCTGATCCGATGATCAGGTCGCAGGTCATTCCAAGGCGTCCGGCCTCGTCGAACACGACCTTCAGCATGTCTATCCATTCGTCACTCAACCATTTGAGCGGCTTGGTGTCCATCGCGTCAGCTCCGTACGGGAACGAGATCGGATTGATCTCCACTCCACCGACTCCCGCATCCTTGAGGATGTGCAGCTCACGCACAAGCTCCTCTGCCTCAACGCGGTCGCCGTTCCACCACCAGCGCACGAACGGACGGTAGCGGCTGTCCGGATTCTGGAACTGTTTGTAGAGATCCTTGGATGTCGTCCTGGCCGAAGATTCGGACGAGAAGGCAACCAATGAGGCCAAAGCAACAGATGCTGCCGCTAAAAATCTGAATATCTTCATGTTCCTATTCGTCAACGTGATTTACAACCTTCGGCTTGCTTGAATATACCAGATAGTTGTCGATGACGATGTTCATGTTGTCCTGCTTGTTGAGGAACTTGAAGGTCAGAGTGTGCTCGCCTTCAGGAAGATCGTACTTCCAGTAGAGGTCCGGAGCCGCTCCGTTGCCCTTGATAGGGTTCTTGGCCACAGCGGAGAGCTTGCCGTCGAGGTATATCTCGACCTCGCCGACGTAACCGGTGTTGTCGTTGTAGCCGGCTCCCTTGTAGTAGTGGCTCTTCACAACGATGCCGTTGCCCTTGAACTTGATCTGGCCGATATTTGTGATGGTCTTCTTGACGTTGACCTTGCCTTGAGGATAGTGCCCCTCGAAAGCCTTCTCGTAGCGCACGGCCTCCGGCTTCTGAACCTTGATTGTAACATTGTCACCATCAATTGAGCCACCATTACGCTCGATCACCTGAAGGGCTTGGCTGAGGGAATATTCAGTGGCCTTGTTGATGGAGATGTCTGTGTAGACGAAAGGTCTGTCCTCTACCTCCTCGCAAGGCTTCCTCCAATATTCAGGAATATTCTTGTAACCCATCATTACTCCGAGGATTCCGGCGGCCGACGAAGGGTTGCAGTCAGAGTCCTGGCCGCAGCGGGTGGAGATGTCGATGGTGCGGTAGAAGTTCTTGTCACCGTAGAGGAGACCGATGAGGATGTAGCCGCTGTTGATGACGGCGTCGATGTTGAACTGGTTGTCAACCCCGTCCGGGCAGCCGATGTCGTAGCCATAGTGCTTGTTGAACAAAGCCCAGGTGATGTGCCAGTCCTTAGGGTACTGCTTGTGCCATTTGATGACATCAGCCATCGCCTTGTAGTAGTTGCTCTGGGCAGGGATTGCCTTGAGGGCCTCATTGACAACGAAGTTCATGTCATCGCTGATGAATGCGAGAGAGATCATCGCGGCGACATACACTCCGCCGTACCAGCCGTCGCCGTAGTTCATCATGTGGCCGATCTCGTCGCAGTAGTAGGACGAGGCGTTGACCATTCCCGGAGCCATCAGACCGGCGTAGTCGGCCTCAATCTGGAAGTCGATGTCGTCGGCGTGAGGGTTGTTGCGCCAGTGGCCGGACTCCGGAGGCATCACACCGTTCAGGATGTTGTAGCGTCCGAGCTGGTTGGCGTGCCAGAGCGGGTATGGGGCATGGGCGAACGCGTTGGCGAAGGACTCGATCGGAGCGTCAAGGCCTTCCTTCTGGAACACCTCCACGAAAGTGAGGTCCATGTAGACATCATCGTAAAGCCCGGGAACATTGTCGAACCACCATTTGATCGTGTGCTCGTGCCACGGAATCTCGATCTCGTCGTTCATGAAGCCGGAGTACTTGAACTCTGTCGGTCCGCCGTAGGAGCAGCCGATGGTCTTGCCGGCCCAGCCACCCTTGATCTTGTCCATAAGAACCTCCTTGGTCATCTTGACCTCCTTCGGGAGCTTCTTGGCGGCCGCGTCGAATGTGGTTGTCAGCATAAGGACACCAGCGGTGATTAGGAATAAATTCTTGATTTTCATAATACTTTAGTTATTAATTATTTGTTGTTCGTAAAGACTCACTTATCCATGAGATGCCTCCCCACAGGATCTGGTTCACGGCCTGGGACTCGTGTGAGAGGGTCGCGAAGATCATCCCGAACTGTAGCGGAATGCCGTAGACGTAGGCCATCGCCGAAGAGACCAGAAAATGGAACGCGCCGAATCCGCCGGGAACCGGGATGACAGACGAGATGCTTCCCACAAGCATCAGAAACAGGGCGTCTGTCAAGTTGAGGCTTTGCAGCGCGTCCACGGTGAAAGTCAATTCCGGGTTGACGGCTCCGGGGGTTATTCCCTGGAGAGACCACAGGATCGTGGCGCTCATCATCCAGTAGCAGAACCACACTCCGGCGGTCAGGGCTATGAATTTCCATGCTCCTTTCATACGGAGGCAACTGATGAATCCCTCCCAAAGCCCCTTGCAGAAATCGCGCACCTTGGCCAAAGGCTCCCACCTGTCAGCGAAAAGGATTGCGCACACTATGGCGGCGACAACTGCCAGACCAACGGAGATCAATGCGATGATCTTGCCGACGCTGACACCTCCCGAGGCCGCGCCGAAGACCACATCGAAGAAATAACCGCCGAAACGTCTCCAGGTGAAAAGCAGGAACACAGCCATGACCACCGCCATCGCCACCAGATCGGCGGCACGTTCCATGGCGGCGGTGCCGAGAACCTTGTCAAAGGATGCCAGACGATGGTTCCCCTCCTCTGTCTCCGGATCCTTTCCCGAATGGGCGGTGATGTAGCCGCAGCGGACAAACTCCCCCACACGGGGCAGTACAAGATTCACCAAATAGCTGATGTTGACGGCGTTGAAGCAGGTGAGGCGGGATGTCTCCCTGTCGATCGGGAGCAGAAGCTCGCGCCAACGGAGGGCTCTGAGGAAGAACGCGAGAAGCCCGAACAGCATCGAAAGGATGACAAACTCCCAGCGGCATGCCTTGATCCCTTCCATAAAGTCCGTCCAGCCGACCCCACGGAACGAGAAATACAGCAGCGCCGCCGCAAGAGCGATGGAGACCCCGTATTTAAGAATATTCCCGACCTTCGTCTTCATGTTACAAATTTAATCAAATATTCCTTAACTTTGTGATTTGGCACGGAATGATAATCAAAATACGACAATATGAAATCAATTTTGGGAATAGGAAACGCCCTGACGGACATCCTGGCCGTCTTTCCTGACGAGACAATGCTCCGCGAGTACCATCTTCCTCCGGGAAGCATGCAGCACGTGGATCTGGAGACCGGCGACCGTATCTGGTCCAAACTCAAGGAGTTCGGAGTGAAGTACGTACCGGGAGGCTCGGCAGCGAACACTATCACATGCACGTCGATCTTCGGCATGCCGTCCGGCTTCATCGGCAAGATCGGCAACGACGAGTTGGGGCACCTGTACAAAAGCACCCTGGAGCAGTACGGCGTGAAGACCACCCTTCTGAACGGAACCAAAGGCTCCGGACGCGCGATGTGCTTCATCACGGGAGCGAACGCCGAACGGACCTTCGCGGACTACATGGGAGCCGCCCTGGAAATGGTGCCGGAGGATCTGAAACCTGAATATTTCGAAGGCTATGACTACTTCCATATCGAGGGCTATCTCGTACAGAATCAAGATCTTATCCGCAGAGCGGTACAGATGGCCAAGGATGCGGGCTGCAAGATCTCCATCGACATGGCCTCCTACAACGTGGTAGAGTCCAACGAGGCCTTCTTCCACAATCTTGTGGACCGTTACGTGGACATCGTGTTCGCCAACGAAAGCGAGGCGAGGGCCTTCACGAAACAGGAACCGCGCGAGGCTCTTGACACGCTGGCAAGCCAGTGCGAGATCGCCGTCGTGAAGGTCGGCAAGAACGGCTCGATGGTGAAGGAAGGTGATGAATATCACTACATCGAGGCATGGCCGGCGGCCACGATCGACGCCACCGGAGCAGGAGACACCTACGCCGCCGGATTCCTCTACGCACACTCTCTCGGGATGCCTCTCAAGGTTTGCGGAGAAGTCGGCTCAATAATTGCTGCAAAGGTCGTCGAGGTTATCGGCACCAAGATCGATGTTCCGAGATGGAAGGATGCCAAGCGTGAGATCCGCGAGCTGATCGCCTCCGTAAATCAATAGACTATGCTTGATTTTTTAAAGACATATTTCAGAAAGAGAAGCCTGCGCAAAAACTCCAGCACAACACCGACGGGGATACTCCCGCTCGGCAAGATCCGTTCCTACGTCGCGATCATCGATGCGGAAGAGGGTACCTTTGACTCATGCAAGACCGCGATAATGAACTTTTTCCGTTCCAATGACATCAAGGGCTGCGTGTTCTTCCAGGATTTCAGGAAGATCGGAAGCGAGGACAGACTGATCACCAGCATCCAGACCACCATCACGAAAAAGGATCTGGACTGGCTCGGCAGACCTTCCCGGTACAAATTGAACGTGCTGGAGGAACAGGCTCCGGATCTGTTCATCTCGCTGGTCAAGAACCCGGACTTCGCCATAGAGTACATGGCACGCACATCAAAGGCCCGCTTCAAGATTGGCCGCAAGCAGATGGACGGCAATCTTTTCGACCTTGTGATCAGCGATCCGGCCGGCAAGAACATCTCGCAGCTTGAGAGTTTCACGGCCATCAAAAGCTATCTTACAAAGATTCAATAATCGCAATGTCAAACATTCTAAAAAACGCCGCCGTCGCCCTTAAGGGTTTCGCAATGGGAGCGGCAAATGTCATCCCAGGCGTGTCCGGAGGCACTATCGCCCTGCTCACAGGAATATTCAATGAACTCATCGAGGCGCTGAACGCCATCCTGTCCGTCTCGTCATGGAAACTGCTGATCAAAGGAGAGGTCAAGGAGTTCTGGAAGAATATTCATGGGACATTCCTTCTTTGGCTGTTCGTCGGAGTGATCGTGAGCGTGTTCTCGCTCGCCAAGCTGATGGAATACGTGCTCGCTTACCATCCGATCCAGACCTGGGCTTTCTTCTTCGGGCTGATCATCGTCTCGGCGGCCTTCATGCTGAGCGACATCAAGAAATGGAAGACCGCCGACACCCTCTGGCTGGTCTTCGGCATCGCCTTGGGAGCGGTAATCTGCCTCCTGTCCCCGACTCAGACGACAGACGCTGGTTGGTTCATCATGATATGCGGCGCGATCGCGATCTGCACGATGATTCTTCCGGGCATCTCCGGCAGCTTCATTCTCGTGCTTTTTGGTAAGTATGAATATATTATGTCAGCGATCAGCGAGCTTAACTGGCCGGTCCTCATTCTGTTCGGAGTCGGCTGCGTACTTGGAATCGCCGCGTTCTCGAAGTTCCTGCACTGGCTGATAGCGCATTATGAGAGGCCGACGCTGATCACCCTGATCGGTTTCACGCTCGGGTCCCTTGTCAAGGTCTGGCCGTGGAGCGACAAGTTCAGCGTGATGATGGCCCAATGGATGCGTGAAGGGCAGACCGCCGAAGAGGCCCGGATTGGCGTCGAGGCACTTGTTGACATAGGCACGGATCTCTCCACGCTCATCAATCCGCAAATCTTCTCCGCCCTCATCTGGATGCTCATCGGCGCCCTCCTCGTCGTCGCCCTTGAATGGTTCGGCCACAAGAACGCCAAGGCCAACTGAAGCAAGATTAGTATATATAATCACAAAGGGCTGGATCGGAATGATCCAGCCCTTTGTGATTCCGTAGGGATTCGAACCCTAGACCCACAGATTAGAAATCTGTTGCTCTATCCAGCTGAGCTACGGAACCGTGCCCCGTTTCTGTTCCGCAGAACAGGAAACGGACTGCAAATATACGAATTTTCCATCGAAAACAAGCACATGCGGAAGATATTTGTGTCAAATCAAAACGCCGGAAGAAATTCATGAATATTCCCGAGCGTCCATTGAATATTCATGTTCCTAAGTAACATTCAAAAAATAACCTGCATCATCTTAAGGAATCTTTTCGGTCTAGATCTCTTTTCTCATCAGTCATGTGCCACCGGCACACTCCTTCTTCAAAAAAAGATCTATCCTCGAAAATCTTCTCTTAATCTGAAGCAACTTATTATTTTCATGTTCCTAAAAGTAGAAGCCGGTGTTAAGGTACATGACCCCGGCGCCGTCCTGGGCGGATAGGGCACGGGCATATTCAATGTTCAGGACAAAGTTGCGGTTGAGGATGATTTTCAAGGCAGCACCGGAAGAGAGGTGGAGGTTGTCGCCTCTGGAGGTGTCGATGTATTTGTCGTAAAGTTTCGGAAACGCTCCGGTACGGTTGGTCAAATCGAAGTACCTCAAGGTGCTGATTCCATCGCAGAAGCCACTGAGCATCAAGCCAATATCCTGTCCCCAAATGCTGAATCCGGCGAACTTCCAACGCAACTCGGCGTTCACAAAACCGGTCGATGAGCCTGCCACCCTGTTGTACAGCAGACCACGGACTGTCCTGTAGCCACCTATCGCGGCGTTGTCGTAGATCGGGCCTCCCGGGGTATAAAACGGAATGGCGTACCATGGAGCATCGCTCAGGAATTCCTGATAGTCAAGGCGGTAGGCAAAGACAAGATTCTCCTTTATTATAGGAATATAATGCCTCAGCGTCGCATGGATCTTTAGGTAAGACTCCGAAGAGCCCAGAAAACCAGGCGCGGCGAAGACATGCGCCCCGGCCAGAACTCCCTTTGTAGGTACACCCTCATAGTCACGCGAATCATAGACAAGGCCGGCACGGACGGCGGATGAATATTCCTTTGAAACCTCCTCGGACGGAACCATGCCCCATGCCTTGTAGAGCCCGAACAAGGAGATTTCCTGATCGGAATCCTGAGGATGATAGTCCTTGACTTTGAATTGATTGAAATGATAGCCCACCTCCCAGGACAAATGATCCGAAATCTTTCCGGAAAAATCCGCCTTGATGTTGAGAGTAGCCCTGTCATACTTGTAGAATCCATCAGCCATAGAAGAATCGTAGAACGTCCTCCGGCCGCCGAAACCGAAGAACTCCATGGCGTTGTCCGCACAGTAGCTGGCCGCAAGATTCATCCGGACTTCCGGCAGAAGCCTTCCTGAATCGTATGATGCCACGAAAGTCTTGCTGCCTCCGGTGTAGCCGGAGACCTCGAAATATGCGCTGCTTCTGGGATTCGGATACGTCGAACCATCCCCGAAGTTGTACACATTCATCAGCCCGCCGAACAGAAAGCCCTTAGCCCCGTCGAATCCGACCATAGGGAACGGCACAAAGGAATGTCCGGTCTTGACAACCGGTTCCCTGTCCTTTGCCGCATGTGGCCACACGGTCAGGAACAGGCAAAAGGCCAGTGAAAATATTCGTAATCCAAAAGTCTTCATATTCAAGAAATTCCATTGCAAATTTACAACAAAAATATTAATCACAACGCTCATGGACTTCCGGTGAGCACATTTGCACAGTTCATCAGAAACAGGGGTAATAAATTGGATTTCTGACCAGTAAGGCTTATCTTTGACGGACAAACTGTTTAGCTAAGTAGCTTATGATACGTAAAAAACTTTTCAAGGTCATGATTGTGGCAGCCGCCGCTGTGATGACAACATTCTCAGGATTCGCCCAGAATCCAACCGATGCCGAGGTTCTTAAAAGTCCGGACGGCAACCTTGAGCTCAGGTTCGCCATCACCGCCGCGGGGACACCGACATATTCATTGAACTATGGCGGCAAGGCTGTGATCCTACCGAGCAAGCTTGGCTACGAGATTCGCGGCAAGCGCCTGAAGAGCACTTTTGAGGAGAAGTCCGGCAGGTTCTACGCCGGGCCGGAAAGTCTCCACGACGGATTCAAGATGACCGGGGTGGAACGTGACTCCCTCGATGAGACATGGGAGCCAGTCTGGGGTGAGGAAAGCCACATCCGCAACCACTACAACGAATTGGCTGTCACTCTTGAGCAGGGTCCGGTGAACAAGAACGGTCCAAAGACGGTGATGGTCATCCGTTTCCGCCTCTATGACGACGGTCTCGGATTCCGCTACGAGTTTCCGGAGCAGAAAAGGCTCAAGTACTTCGTCATCAAGGATGAGCTGACCCAGTTCGCTATGGCTGGCGACCACACCGCCTGGTGGATTCCCGGAGACTATGACACTCAGGAATATAACTACACGGTGAGCCGTCTTTCCGAGATCCGAGGACTATCATCCACAAAGGCGGAGGGAAACGCCTCCCAGCAGACGTTCTCCCCTACCGGAGTGCAGACCGCCCTTCAGATGAAGACCGATGACGGGCTCTACATCAACATCCACGAGGCCGCTGTGGTTGACTACCCTACCACCAACCTCAACCTGGACGACAAGACGATGACTTTCAGCACTTGGCTGACTCCTGACGCGGAAGGGTGGAAAGGCCGCGTCCAGACTCCGGCCAGGTCACCATGGAGAACCGTCATGGTAGTGGACGACGCCCGCAAGGCGCTGGCTTCCAGACTGATCCTCAACCTCAACGATCCTTGTGTCCTTGAGGATGTCTCATGGATCCATCCGGTGAAGTACATCGGAGTGTGGTGGGAAATGATCACCGGCAAGACCCAATGGTCCTACACCAATGACTTTCCGACCATCGAGCTCGGAGTTTCAGACTACTCCAAGGCGAAGCCTCACGGAAAGCACGGAGCCAACAACGAGAACGTGCGCCGCTACATCGACTTCGCGGCAGAGCATGGCTTCGACGCGGTACTAGTCGAGGGCTGGAACGAAGGTTGGGAGGATTGGTACGGCAAGCAGAAGGACTTCGTCTTCGACTTCATCACCCCGTACCCTGACTTCGACATCAAGGCTCTCAATGAATATGCCCGCTCGAAGGGCGTGAAGCTCATCATGCACCACGAGACCTCCGCTTCAGCCCAGAACTACGAGCGCTGGATCGACAAGGCGTATGATCTTATGAATGAATATGGTTACGATGCGGTGAAGAGCGGCTATGTCGGCGACATCATCCCTTACGGCGAGCATCATTACAGCCAGTCGATGATCAACCACTACATGCTTTGCGTCAAGAAGGCAGCCGACCACCACATCATGGTCAACGCCCACGAGGCGGTGCGCCCTACCGGTCTGTGCAGGACCTACCCTAACCTCATCGGCAACGAGTCCGCCAAGGGTACCGAGTACCGTGGACAGATCATGCCTCATCATGTGACCATACTTCCGTTCACACGTCTTCAGGGCGGTCCGATGGACTACACTCCGGGAATATTCGAGATGGACATGTCGAAGATGAACCCTGAGGATCACCAGCGTGTGTTCTCGACAATCTGCAAGCAATTAGCCCTGTATGTGACGATGTACTCGCCTCTGCAGATGGCCGCTGATGTTCCCGAGCACTACGAGGAGCACATGGACGCGTTCCAGTTCATCAAGGATGTGGCCGTTGACTGGGAACAGAGCAGGTACTTGCTGGCAGAGCCGGGAGACTACATCGTGATCGCCCGTCAGGCCAAGGTGAAGGAGGCCGGCAAGGATGGCGATTGGTTCATCGGTGGAGTCACCGATGAGAATGCTCGTGATCTGGAGTTCCCTCTGGACTTCCTTGACAAAGGCGTCAAGTACACCGCCACGATCTATGCCGACACCCCTGAGGCCGACGGCATCGGCGACGTCAAAGAGCAGGATTCCGTACAGACATATTCAATCACCACTAAGAAAGTCAATTCCAAGACCACGCTGAAGATGCATCTGGCCCGCTCCGGCGGGTTCGCTATCCGCATCCAGAAGGTGGAAGGGAAATAGTCCGATTGAGCGGCGGACGAAAAAAGGCAAAAGCGGAATTTTGCACGTTACCAAAATTCCGCTTTTGATTTTTCGTCTGCCGCACGGAATAACATAAAGTAGGCGTCGCGGCAGTCTTCCTTGCTCACTTCCCTGCCAGCCTCCCTGCTGCTCACCTCGGCAATCCGAACAAGTTAGATTGTTCTCGGTTCGGGCGCTGGGTTGAGAGTGAAAAACTTCAGGTTATTTCAGCATATGGGCATTACGATGACAGATAATCGGGGAATATTAGTATATTCACAAAAAATTTTGAGCGATGTACACATTCAAGCAGGATGGCGACAGGTTTGTCGTCAGCATTGACAACCATCAGGAACTGATGGGGGCGATCGCGGCGTTTTGTCAGGAGCAGGGGATTCTGGCGGGAGAGGTGAGCGGAATCGGAGCGGTGAACAACGCGACGCTGAGGTTCCTCAACCCTGTCACGAAGCATTATGTTGACAAGACATTCGACGAGCAGATGGAGATCTCAAGCCTTGTGGGCAATATTTCCGAGAAGGACGGAAAGGTCTATCTGCATCTTCACGCCAACTTCGGGCGGGCGGACTACACGGTTGTGGGCGGACACCTTCTCACAGCGACCATCAACGGAGCGTGCGAGGTGTTCATCAGACGCTACAACTGCAAGGTTGGCAGACACTTCGACGAGGAGACGGGACTTAATCTGTACACCTTGTAGTCTGTGCCGCCAAAGCAATCGGTAAAAGGATAACCGGATGGAGAGAATCAACATCATCGACTGCCCGCTGGGGGAGGTTGGAAAGCACCTCGGCGGCTACGGGAACATATTCATAATCCACGACCGCAACGTAGGCGGCATCGTGGAAAGGCTTGGCGTTCAGGCTCAAGGAATATTCCCGGTCGAGGCCACGGAGGAGAGGAAGACGCTCGCCACCGCGCTGGAAATCGAGGAGTGGCTGCTGGAGAAAGGAGCTGACAGAGAGGCGTTTGTGCTGGGTGTCGGCGGCGGAATCACAACTGATCTGGTCGGGTTCGCGGCTTCCGTTTACAAACGTGGTGTGAGGTTCGGATTCATCCCGACCACCCTGCTCTCACAGGTGGATGCCGCTATCGGCGGAAAGAACGGCGTGAACCTTGACTCCTACAAGAACATCATCGGGGTGATACGCCAGCCGGAAATGACATTCATCTGTCCGGAACCGCTGGAGACGCTGCCTTACCCGCAGATTCTGTCGGGTGCGGCCGAACTGCTCAAAACCTTCATTATCAACAACAAAGGCAATGAATATGAAAGGGCTGTGAATATGCTTATGAATATTCACGATCGTGCGTCGGAAGGGGCTGCCGAGGCGGCTGTCCTGGAATATTCAGAAACATTCCGAGAGTTGATCGCCGCTGCGGCGAAGGTCAAGGCTGGCATTGCGGGGAGGGATCCGAACGAGCGCGGGGAGCGCCGGCTGCTCAATCTGGGACACACTTTCGCGCACGCCATCGAGAAGAATTCCGGAGAGACCGTCCCGCACGGCATGGCTGTCTCGATGGGCATCATCCTGGCAGCGCGGTTGGCCGAGTCTTTGGGGCTGACGGATGGTCTTTCCGAGCGTCTGGAAGCGGATTTCACAGCCTGTGGCTTGCCGGTCGAGTGTCCGTATAGCGTTGACACTCTGGCCGATGCGATGAAGAAAGACAAAAAGGCGGATGGAGCGTTTGTTCATTTCGTGCTGCCGCTGGACATAGGGAACGTTGAGACACGGGAACTTCGGGTCGAAGAGGCGGTAAGCGCATTGAAGGATGAGTAAAGTCACGGCGTTTCAGACAGCGGCAACGCCCATTTCAGAGACGAGCGGCGCATCGAGACTCGCAAACATTAACAAGTAATTGAATATATTCAGTTTATGATCTGCACAACAATCCAGAACCGAACCCTGGAAGAGATAATGAACTTGCTGGAAAGCAGCGAGCCACGGATACAGATGGCGGAGATCAGGCTGGACAGATGTCCGCTGAGTATCGAGGAGATAGAATACTTGTTCTCTTCCTCGGACACCCCGCTGGTGGCCACCTGCCGGGTCGTTGATGACGGCAACGGAACTTGGGAAGAGGCCGAGGAGAAACTCACCGCCGCGGTCGAGGCCGGTGCCGCGTTTTTGGATCTGGAGATCGAAGCTCCGAAAGAGATCGGCAAAAGGCTCCGGAGGGCTTGCACGGAATATGGCACCACGATGATCCGTTCGGGTCATTTCTTCGCCGGAACGCCGTCGGATCAGGTGCTGCGGAACACTGTGGAGAAATGCAGGAAGTTCGGCGGGGAGATTGTGAAGATCGCGGCTATGGCGACCTCTGAAGAGGATGTCGCCAGGGTGCTGGGGCTTTACACGGTCAGTGATCTGAATCCGTCGGTCGCTGAACCGGTCGAAGAGACCATTCGTACTGCTGAACAACAGTCCCTTCGACAGGCTCAGGAACCAGTTAATGTAAGAGTTCAGCGACCACAAGAGAATCAACGGTCGTTTGAGCTGATCGCCTTCTCGATGGGCGAGACCGGCAAGGACAGTCGGCTGGAATGTCTGAAACTCGGCAGTCCGTTCACCTACGCCGCGCTAAGCGAAGAAGAGGCCGCCGCTCCTGGACAATGGACTTACTCTGAGATGATTGCCGCTGTCTATGGTGAAAGGAGACCTCTTCATTGCGACACTGCCTTGAATATGCCGGCCTCAAAGAGTTTCGCCCAGCGCGCGATCATCGCGGCGGCGCTGGCCGAAGGAGAATCCCGGCTTGGTGGCTACTCCACGTGTGGGGACAACGAGGCGGCGATAGAGGTCGCCAAGGCGCTCGGGGCCAAGGTTCGGATAGAGAGTGAGGGCAGTTCTTTGCAAGTCGGTGCGCTTCGACAGGCCCAGCGACCAACCAATCCGGTCGCTTCGATGGTTGGTGAGCTCTGCCGAACCACAGGCTCAGCGACCGGAAGCACCCTAATCATAGAAGGCATAGGCTCGTCAGCGAATATTCCCGAAAAGATCAACGTCGGCGAGTCCGGCCTCCTGACCCGCCTGATGATCCCTCTCACCGCCGCTCTCGGCAACGGCAACCAAATCGAGATCGACGGCATCGGCACCCTCCCGACAAGGCCGCTGAAAGGCGCATCCGAAATCATGGCCGGCTTTGGCACAGTCCTGAGGCCACTCAACCCGGCCCCGGAAGTCCACGTGCCACTCACCGTCCAAGGTCCTCTGCTCCCTGGCAAAACCAGCATCTCCGGCAAAGGCGGCTCGCAGCTGATCTCCGGTCTACTGATGGCCCTGCCGCTCCTTCCGGGAGACTCGACCCTGCATATTCATGACCCCAAGAGCATCCCGTATATGTTCATCACAGCGGACGTGCTTCGCCGTTTCGGCATCAAGATCGGCTCCGAGATGGAGGGTGGAGAGGATTTTCTTGAGACTCAGGACTGGAGTCTCTGCACCGGCATCACATTCAAGATCAAGGGCGGGCAGAAATATTCCCCGGCCGCTTTCGACATCGAGGGCGACTGGAGCGCCGCCGCCAATTTCCTGGTGGCCGGAGCGCTTTTCGGAGACGTGAAACTGACCGGTCTCGACACAACTTCCCTTCAGGCCGACATCTCGATCATGGACATCCTGATGGAAGCCGGAGCCAGCCTTTCGCAGATTGATGATGGGCCGCAGGACGGAATCACAAACGACGGCTCTTCCAGAAATGAAGCGACCGATGCTGCCTCCAACAAAACTTCAGACAATGAAGACGCTCCGGAGGCCAATGCCCCGCAAGGTCACCGCGGCCTGATCACCGCCCAGAAAGCCCCGCTGCGCGCCTTCGACACCGATCTCAACAACTGTCCGGACCTGTTCCCGATCGTCGCCATCCTCGCCGCCTTCTGCCACGGACGCTGTAATATTCAAGGATTCAAGAGGTTGGCAAGCAAGGAAAGCGACCGCGGCGCGGCGATTCTGAATATGCTCACCCAGATGGGCGTGGAGGCCTCCGCCGCCGGCGACACCCTCTCCATCACCGGCGAGTCAGTAGAGAGCCGCCTCCTGAACGGCCATCTCCTGAAAGGTGGTGAATATACCTCCTCCCACGACCACCGCATGGCCATGGCCCTGACCGTAGCCTCATGGTGCGCCGACTCCCCGATCCTCATCGATGACACCTCCTGCGTAGCCAAGTCCTTCCCCGCCTTCCCTGGCACCTACCGCCTCCTTGAGCGTTAGTACGTCTGGAACAATGGTACGAATCATCTGCATCTGTCCGGTGGATTGTGGTCTGGCCGGACAAAATGTGATAATCATAAACTTTGTCCGGCCAATATGGCTTTTACCGGACAACTACCGTTGGCCGTCAGCGTGGCAGGTAAGTAGCTGATTTTCAAGTAAAACAAAGATGTCCTGGTGCTGGATTCTGCACCAGGACATATTTGTTTTTATTCATTATCAAGGAGTTAGATGCCACGGCCTTTTAGGTCTGCTCTGCGAGGACGATGGCAGTGACGGCCTCGACGATGACGGGGGTGCGGAGGGCGAAGCAGACATCGTGGCGGCCTGGGACGTTGAGGGTGGCTTGCTCGCCGGTCCTGACGTTGAGGGTTGTCTGGGATCTGGTGATGCTGGAGGTCGGCTTGAAGGCGACACGGAAAACTATCGGGGAGCCGTTCGTGATGCCGCCGTTGACTCCGCCGGAACCGTTCTTGGAGGTGGTCACGACATCGTCTTTAAGTTCAAGAGGATCATTATGTTCCGAGCCTTTCATCCGAGCGGCCGCGAAACCGTCACCGAACTCGATTCCACGGACTCCCGGAATGGAGAAGACGGCGTGCGAGATCAGAGACTCGATTGAATCGAAGAACGGCTCACCAAGACCGGCCGTCACCCCGGAGACCCGGCACTCGACAATGCCGCCGAGCGAATCGCCTTCTCTGGAGGTCTTGTCCAAGAGATCGTTCCACTTTGACTTGTCGGACTCTCTCCCGATTTCAATCAAACTGGCCTCAAAGACGATTCCCGGACACATTTTCTTGGCAATAACCCCGGCGGCGACCAGCGGAAGGGTTATCCTGCCCGAAAAATGCCCACCTCCACGAGGGTCATTGAAGCCGTTCCACTTGACGGAAGCGACATAGTCGGCGTGCCCTGGACGCGGCACAGCCTTAAGAGCCTCATAGTCAGAAGACCGAGTGTTGTTGTTCTTGAATATGACTGCGATCGGTGCTCCGGTTGTGTGTCCATCGAAGACTCCGCTCAGAATCTCCGGCTCGTCCGCCTCGATGCGTGGTGTGGTACCCTTCGCTCCACTCTTGCGGCGAAGAATGTCCGGCATAAAATCCTCTACAGCAAGTTCTATCCCCGGCCTGACACCATCCACGACCACACCGATCGCCGCCCCGTGCGACTCCCCGAAGATCTCAACCCTGAAATTACGTCCGAATGCGTTCATTGTATATTCAAAAATTAATAAGTCCGTCCTTGCAAAAATACACTTTTCTTGTGGAATAAAATATGCTATCTTTGTAGTAATATCCTCAAAAGGCCGTTTTGTGTTCAAACACGGCGGATTATGAGGGTGAAACTACTTATTGGAATGGACATTAAGGAAGAAGACAAGATAATTCAGGAGGTCACCAGACAGGAGTACAAGGAGGGCTTCGTCACCGATGTCGGCCAGGACTTTATTCCCAAAGGGCTGAACGAGGACATCATCCGTACCATCTCACGGCTCAAGGAAGAGCCGGAATGGATGCTGGAGTTCCGGCTGGGCGCTTTCCGGAAGTGGCAGAAAATGGAGATGCCCGAGTGGGGGCATCTGGACATGCCCGTAATTGATTTTCAAGACATTATCTACTACGCAGCCCCAAAAAAGAATTCGGAACGCCCGAAGGAGATCGACCCGAAGCTGGAGGAGACGTTCGAGAAACTTGGCATCCCGGTAAGGGAGCGTGAGGCTCTCGCCGGAGTCGTGGCCGTGGACGCGGTCTTCGATTCGGTCTCCGTGGCCACAACATTCAGGGCATCGCTGGCTGAGAAAGGAATCATATTCTGCAGCTTCTCGGAGGCCGTCAAGGAGCATCCGGATCTGGTGCGGAAATATCTCGCCTCGGTGGTTCCAGTAGGGGACAATTTCTTTGCGGCACTCAACTCGGCGGTCTTCAGCGACGGCAGTTTCTGCTATATTCCCAAAGGGGTCAGGTGCCCGATGGAGCTTTCAAGCTACTTCAGGATCAACGCCGCCGGCACAGGCCAGTTCGAGAGGACGCTCATCGTGGCGGACGAAGGGTCTCAACTGAGCTACATGGAGGGCTGCACGGCTCCGATGCGTGACGAGAACCAGCTTCACGCGGCGGTGGTGGAGATCGTGGTCGAGAAAGACGCCGACGTGAAATATTCAACGGTGCAGAACTGGTACCCAGGGGATGCGCAGGGGCGCGGAGGAATCCTTAACCTCGTGACCAAAAGGGGAATATGCAAGGGCAGCGGCTCGCATCTGAGCTGGACTCAGGTCGAGACGGGTTCGGCGATCACTTGGAAATATCCTTCCACGATCCTGAAGGGAGACTACTCCTCGTCGGAATTCTACTCGGTCGCCGTGACCAACAACTATCAGCAGGCGGACACCGGAACAAAGATGATCCACATCGGCCGCGGCACGAAGAGCCGGATCGTAAGTAAAGGAATATCAGCGGGTCACAGCCAGAACAGTTACCGTGGTCTGGTCCGGATGAACGCCGGAGCGGCCGGAGCGCGCAACTACTCGCAGTGCGACAGCCTGCTGATCGGCTCGCAGTGCGGGGCGCACACGTTCCCGGACATCCAAAGCGCCAACCCGACCGCGATCGTGGAACACGAGGCGACGACCTCGAAGATCAGCGACGAGCAGCTGTTCTACTGCAACCAGAGGGGTCTCGGGCCGGAGGATGCGGTCGGCCTGATCGTCAACGGCTACGCCCACGAGGTGCTTTCCCGCCTCCCGATGGAGTTCGCCGTAGAAGCCACCAAACTGCTTCAGGTCTCCCTCGAAGGTTCGGTGGGTTAATGAATATACTCAAGTTTCGCATTTGCGAAACACCGCTCTTCTTCACTGCTTGCAGTGAAAGCAAGTCCCTCCCCCGAGGGGAGGGATTTA
>UQUJ01000055.1 GCA_900544195.1 uncultured Alistipes sp.
ACCAGAAAGCCTTTTCCTGTACAAACCCACGACTCAAGGCGGTTGGTACACCAGATGGCCTTTTCCTGTACAAAACCCACGACTCAAGGCGGTTGGTACACCAGATGGCCTTTCCCTGTACAAACCCACGATTCAAGGCGGTTGGTACACCAGATGGCCTTTTCCTGTACAAACTCCACGATTCAAGGCAGTTAGTACACCAGAAAGCCTTTTCCTGTACCAACTCCAATCATCAAATTGAGTAAGCGTTAAAAATATGTCGAATGCGGAAGATTGAGGCTGAGCTGGGAATCGGCGGTGGAGCGGGCCATTTCGTAGGCTATGGTGGTGTCAAGATCGGGATTGACCATAAGATCCAGATTCCAAATCATGAGACGGTCGCCTGTCACGATCTCATCGAAGCAGTCCATGATTCCGACAATTGCCGGAATACCTATGCCCTTAGCAAGCACACAGACCTGACCATCAGCGTCTTCCTCGCGGGTAACGATTCCGACCACACCACGGAAATCAATCAGCGTGGAGTCAGACAGCGACAACCGCTCGGCAACCAGAACGCTGCCGGGCGGGATGTCCTCGAACGGATTCCTTTGCCCGCAGTCTCTGACCACGAACGCACGGCCTTTCGCAAAGCCACGGACACCCGTTCCACGCACTGTCATATTCCTAATACATATCTTGCGGCAGACAATCACCAGTGGCACCGATCATATTCAAAAGTAATTGTCCGCCGACGAAAAAATCTAATTCATCTCCTTTGTCAGGTCCCAAGCGGCGCCGGGAGCGAAGACAGACTCCACAAGCTGATCGTAGAACATTCCCCTCTTCGCAAGGTCAAGCACATTGAAGCGGAAACGCATCAACTGGACCTTCGGGAACATATTCTTGAGCATCTCGCGGGTCACGCCGATCATCGAAGGATCGTACGGAGCGCCGACCTTCTTCATCAGATCCTGCATCTTGGCGAATGAATATACCTGTCCCTGAAGCTTCTTCTTAAGCTCCGGCCAGCCTTCCTTCACCTTTGTCAGCTGGACACGGACAGTCTCGGCATCGTCATATTTCTTGGTGATCTCGGTATAGCCAAGCTCCGGCGCAGGGAAATTCTTGAATATCTCAAGCGCCCTCTTCTGCTCCTGCTCAAGCGTAGGCCAAGCCTTGACGCAAGCGTCAACATCAATCTTGGAGAGGTCCATCTTGAACAGCTCATCGAACACGGCGCACATCGTCAGCGTGCCGATGGCCACCTGAAATCCGTGAGACTGAGGCTTGCCGTTGAAACGATGATGTGTCATGTCAAGAATATGGCTGAACAAGTGATCGCAGCAAGAAGCAGGACGGCTGGACTGTGCGGCCTGCATCGCTATTCCACTGAGAGTCAACCCCTCGAACAAATCGGCAACGGCCTGTTTGTCACCCTTGGCCACACCCTCCGGGTCAGCCAGAAGGTCATCAAGACAGTCCTGAAGCACGTGCCAGGCATCCGGCTTGATCGGTTCCGTGCCCATCAGGTCGGCGATCATCCACTCGGCTCCGGCGGGAACCTTGGCGGCCAGATCGGCGTACCCCGCGGCAGTCATGGCCTTCGGGGCGGAGGCGATCACGTCAATGTCCGCGATGATCACCTTTGGGGCCGGGCAGGAGAATGTCTGCTTGGAGTTATGGTAGGAAATCGAGGCACCGAACGACGAGAAACCGTCCACGGAAGCCGCCGTCGGCAATGTCAGATAAGACTGGCCGTAGTGGTGCGAGGCAAGTTTGCAAAGGTCGTTGATGACTCCTGAGCCCACGGATATGGTGACATATTCAGCCTCGGAAGACGGTCTGAACGCCTTCTCCGCATCCGGTTCCACATATTCAGGGTCATTCTCGATGGTCTTGGCAGCGGAGAAGTCTCCGGCGATGATGTGGTCAACCATATCGACGTACCTCCAGTCGGCGTGGAACTCCTTCGTCTCGATGACATATTTATCCGTGTGGACACCCGCGGCCACAAACTCATCGTACACCTTCTGGCCAAGAACCTTCCAAGTGTTAAGGTCTGCCACCACAACGGCAGCCTTGCTTTCAGGGAACCACTTCTTGAACTCCTCGGGAGCCAGTGAGCTGACTCCGCAGCCCATCTCGAACACCTTGGTGTCGGTGGCGACAGTCAAGGCTTTGGCAATTCTTTCTTTTGAATTCATTATCAATGTTTTAAGTAATTCTAAATAACACGCAGCACATTTGCCAAATACATAGTGGCTGGATGTCCGCGGATCGGCAAAGGTTCTATTGTCGGCATAAAGTTACAAAAAATCTTTCGTAACTTAGCGACTATGAAAAAGTACATCTCAACCCTATTGGCCCTGCTGGCCGTTCCGATGATGATGGCGGCGCAGGAAAAAAGCCTCCACCAGCTCCAGCAAGAGTTTGTTGACCTGAGGCTCGGAATGTTCGTTCACTTCGGCCTCCCGACCTACCAGACAGCCGACTGGACCGATCCCGACCTCAGCCCCGAAGTGTTCAATCCGGTCAAACTGGACACCGACCAATGGGTCAAGGCCGCCCAAAGCGCAGGGATGAAATTCATCTGCGTCTCGGTCAAGCACCACAGCGGATTCTGCCTCTGGGACACAAAGACCACGGACTACAGCGTGATGAGCTCGCCTCTTCACCGGGATGTCCTGCGGGAACTGGTCAATTCCGTCCGGAAGGCCGGAATGCAGATTATGTTCCACTTCTCGATCCTTGACACCCATCACCGCATCCGCCCGACCCTGCCGTACACTCCGGAGAAGATCAACCTTCTCAAAAGCCAGGTCCGCGAGCTTCTGACTGAATATGGTCCCGTCAACACCATAATGTTCGACGGGTGGGATGCCCCGTGGGGCAGGATTTCATATTCAGATGTCTCATTCCCGGAGTTTTATCACCTCATCAAGAGCATCCAGCCGAACTGCCTGGTGATGGATCTGAACGGGGCGAAATACCCTTCCGAGGCTCTGTTCTACTCCGACATCCGCTGCTACGAGCAGGGCGCCGGCCAGAAGATCTCCCCGGAGACCAACCAGCTCCCGGCGATGGCCTGCTACCCTTTGCAGAAGACCTGGTTCTGGAAGACCGAGTTCCCGGGCTCGCCCCTGAAGGATGTTGACAAGATCGTGGCCGAGAACATCATCCCGTACAACAACGCCTACTGCACCTACATCCTGAACTCCGCCCCGAACCGCGACGGCCTGATGGATCAGAACTGCATCGATGCCCTGAAACGCATCGGCAAGATCTGGAAGAACACCGGCCACATCGTGGATGTCGCCGAGACAATGGAGCCGATCACCGACATCAACATCGCCATCGGCAAACCGTGCGACTCCTCATGGTCCGACGACATGGACATCATGGATTTCGCCAACGACGACGACTTCCGCACCTGCTGGGTCTCCAGCCCCGAAGTCAAGGAGCCGTTCTGGAAAGTCGAGCTCGACCCCGGCAGCCTGATAGACATGGTAGTGATGACCGAACCAAAGCCCGGCGTGATGCAGGAATATGTCATTGAATATCTCCACAAAGGTTCCTGGCATCCGGTCTTCAGCGGGACCACGCCGACTCAGAGCCGCGTGAAGGTACACCGTTTCGACAAAGTCTACGCCGACGCCGTCCGCGTCCGTTTCACCAAATGGACCGGTCTCCTCTCCCTCGCCGAATTCGGAGTCTACACCCCGTACGAGAAGTAAGGCCTGCCGAAGTGACCTCCACCAAAGCACCGTGGCAGCCAACCACCTGATAATCAACAATAAAAGCAATCGTCTTCAGCTAGTTACACCTTAAGACGATTGCTTTATTAACTATTAATCAGTCAGTTACCCACCACAAGATATTTCCGTTAGAATCTGTACCCGATGCCGAAAACCCATGCATAATTGCTTAGGGCGCTATCTGAATACGAAATCTGCGACCAGTCGTCACCGACGTAGATCGAATACCTCTTATAGTCAACTCCTATTCCTACCCTGAAGAAATGGCCGCATCCGGAATCAGGAAACCCACGCGGCATATCTTTCATAGAACTTGAATAATCAGATATCAAGCCACCCTTCAAATCAATGAACGGGCTCACGGTTTTGTTCAAAAAGCTGTACCTCAACTGGATAAAGGTCGGTACCAAAAAGGAATTGACATCCGAAAGAGAGTGGAATTTCTGGTTCTTTATCCCGATTCCCACTCCGGCGAACAACCCGGGAAGAATATTGTACCCCGATGACACGTTCACATATTCTCCGGCAAAACCGTCTTTGAAAAGGACTCCGGCCCCAACGTTTCCGGCGAAGCCGCGGGTGAAACTAGGATTCCGGACCTCCTGCCCGAAAGCCGCGACAGAGACCATCATCGCCATCACAGCAACAAATAAATGTTTCATTATGTAAAGTTTTTATTTTTGTAAATGAACTCAAATACAGTGCCACGAACCTCTCCCGTACCAAGTCTGTAGAATCATCTGTCCGGAGAGATCCGGCAACCCCCGTGAGCAATTCGGGCGTTTCGGCGCACGGGAGGTGACAGGAGGCCACTCTCGTGAGCGAAACAAGCGCTATGGCGCACGGGAGGTAACAGGAGGAGGCTCTCGTGAGCGAAACAAGCGCTATGGCGCACGGGAGGTAACAGGAGGCCGCTCTCGTGAGCGAAACAGGCGCTATGGCTCACGAGAGGTAACAGGAGGCCACTCTCGTGAGCGAAACAGGCGCTATGGCGCACGGGAGGTGACAGGAGGCCACTCTCGTGAGCGAAACAGGCGCTATGGCGCACGGGAGGTAACAAGAGGAGGCTCTCGTGAGCAAAACAAGCGCCATGACGCACGAGAGGTAACAGGAGGAGGCTCTCGTGAGCGAAACAGGCGCTATGGCGCACGGGAGGTAACATGAATCATAGATGACGGGAGGCTTACTGGAAGAGTTTCTTCTATAGTTATTTTTCCAGGCGTCTTTGCAAACGACTCCCAAAACCACTCCTATCCGACTTCTGATGCCAAGGAAAAACACATGGCACCCAAGATGCTGTTTACGTGCGGAAAAAGCGAACTCGTGGTACGGATTTCGGTACCACGAGTTCGCTTTATTCGTTGACAGACAGGCTGTTGTCTGCCAACGCTAATGGATGCCGGTTTCGAAGGCGGAGCGGCGGCGTCATCGGGAGACTGGCGGGCGCGGAACCGGGCATATTCAATTACACACTACAACTTCCTGAGGAGGTTGTTCATGTTGACTTCCTTGTCGATGATGGTGCGGAGCTCGGCGATCGGAACCCTTTTCTGCTCCATGGTGTCGCGCTCGCGGATGGTGACGCAGTTGTCATTCAGCGAGTCGTGGTCAACGGTCACGCAGAACGGCGTGCCGATGGCATCCTGGCGGCGGTAGCGCTTGCCGATGGAGTCCTTAGGATCGTACTGGCAGTTGAAATCGTACTTGAGATCGTTCATCACCTCCTGAGCCTTCTCCGGCAGGCCGTCTTTGTTAATCAAAGGCAGCACGGCCACCTTGACAGGGGCAAGCGGCGCCGGGATGCCCAGCACGACGCGGGTTTCGCCGTTCTCAAGCTGCTCGACCTTGTAGGAATGGCTCAGCACTGCGAGGAACATACGGTCCACACCGATGGAAGTCTCCACGCAGTAAGGAACGTAGCTCTCGTTGGTCTCAGGATCGAAGTACTGGATCTTCTTTCCGGAGAGTCTCTGATGGTTGCCGAGGTCGAAGTCGGTACGGGAGTGGATTCCCTCCAACTCCTTGAAACCGAACGGGAAGTTGAACTCGATGTCGGTCGCGGCGTTGGCGTAGTGGGCCAGTTTCTCGTGATCGTGGAAACGGTAGTTCTCAGCACCCATCCCGAGGCTGACGTGCCATTTCATGCGGTTCTCCTTCCATTTCTTGAACCACTCCATCTCGGTGCCAGGACGGCAGAAGAATTCCATCTCCATCTGCTCGAACTCTCTCATTCTGAATATGAACTGTCTCGCGACGATCTCGTTTCTGAACGCCTTCCCGATCTGGGCGATACCGAACGGAATCTTCATGCGGCCCGTCTTCTGGACGTTGAGATATTCAATGAATATTCCCTGTGCCGTCTCCGGACGCAGGTAGATCTTGTCGTCCGCCTCGCCGGTGTTGCTGATCTGGGTAGAGAACATCAGGTTGAACTGACGCACATCAGTCCAGTTCTTCGTGCCGGAAATCGGATCCACAATGTCACAGTCAATGATGATCTGCTTGTACTCCTTGAGGTCGTTGGCCTGCTCGGCTGCAACATAACGGTTGTGAACCTCGTCATATTTCGCCTTCTCCCTCAGAATGTTAGGGTTAGTGGCGCGGAACTGCTCCTCGTCGAAGGCCTCTCCGAACCTCTTGCGGCCCTTCTCGACCTCCTTGTTCATCTTCTCCTCGATCTTGCCGAGATAGTCCTCGATCAGATTGTCGGCGCGATACCTCTTCTTGGAGTCCTTGTTGTCGATGAGCGGATCGTTGAACGCCGCCACGTGGCCTGAAGCCACCCAAGTCTTAGGGTGCATGAACACGCAGGAATCAATGCCGACGATGTTCTCGTTCAGCCTTGTCATAGCGTTCCACCAGTACTGCTTGATGTTGTTCTTCAGCTCGACGCCCATCTGGCCATAGTCATAGACCGCGGCCAGTCCGTCATAAATCTCACTTGACGGGAATATGAACCCGTACTCCTTGCAATGTGCCACCAGCACCTTGAACAGTTCGTCCTGTGTCATAGTATTGTTGTACTTTAAAAATTCTCAAAGTCATCTGAATATGCCTCGGCAACTTCCCCCCCCCCTCTTCCGGCAACCACGTACCGGCATATTCCATAACGCTCACTAAAAACTTACAAACTTACATATAAATCTGCGATTTTTACGCCCGTCCCATAAGAAAGAAACAGTTTTTTAGAGGAAATATACACATTTTCACGCAAGAATCATCGTGACGGAAACACGTCACTTGTGCACCGCCACTTGCCACGTCACTTGCCATCATTGCTACGTTTCCTCTCATAGGTCTCCTCTCTTCGCATCTCAATGCGATTTGTCCACCCAAAGCACCGTTGCGCCGGACATACCGTGCCTTTTAGCCATTTTGTCCGGCGACCACAGCCTTTCACCGGATAAATAGGGAGCGTCTAATCCTGAAAAAAGTTTTTTTGGTAAACTTTTTTCAGGATGACACAGAGGGTCGTGGCAGATAACATATTATTTATCAGTACTATAAGCAAACTCGTGGTACGAAAACCGACACTACGAGTTTACTTATTAAGCTTATTATCAACCCATTAAGTGCCACACCACCCACTTGCCATCGAACCCGTATCAAGCGTTATTGTACTGCCGATTGACCCAGAGCCAGAGGAACTTGTCTGGGATGGAATATTCCTTCAAATCAACGGTGATGATGTCTTCCTTGAGGAGTTTGCGGATGGCGGCGTTGACAACGCTGGCGGTGGATAGCTGGTAGCGGTTAATAAAAGCGGACGTGTTGACATTACGCACGCGCGCCTCGTTCGCGATGGCGGACAGAACTCGTTTTTGGTTTTCTGTCAGGCTAGACATCAGCTCGGCGAATTGAACCTCATTCATCAACAATATGTTGTCTATTGACATCCGTATCACGTCAATAGAGCACTCCTCTCCCCTATCTATCGACGCGAAAGCCTCATTAAAGACACGTTGCATGTAATAAGTATATCCTTCAAACAAGTCATAGACGTACTCCACCACCGCTTTGGCTATCCTCTTGCCATATTCATTGAACATCTTCCCGACAAAATCTGAGTAAATGTCTTTATCGAGAGCCTTCAGTTCCAATGGATCAGCACTTTTATAGAAAGGACGAGCCGGGGACTGAAACATCGCGCTCATAATGCTCCTCTTGCTTCCCGCAAACACGAAATGGCAGTTCTTCATTTTCTGAATATGCCCGCGAAGGAGAGCCTCGATGTTACCATCCTCATATTCATTTATTTGCTGAAATTCATCAATCGCGACGAGGCACGGCTTCCCCGCATTGTCGAGGTAATTGAATATCTCTTCCAATGTGAACTCCGGCCGCTGAATATCCCCAAGGCTCACACCGAACGATGGCTGTCCGGTAACGGAATCGTAGGTTATCTTGCCTTGAAGCGACTTCAACGCACTTACAAGCTTATCAAGGACTTTTTTTCCGGCAGGCTGTAACGCCCTGAACACTTCCTTACCCAAAAAGAAAGTGAACTCCCTGAGACTTGTAGTATGCAGAATATCAACAAAAAACGTGTAGTAAGAACGTTTGATTTCCTCCCGCTCGAACACGTGCGTTATCAACCCCGTCTTGCCCATTCTGCGAGGCGAGAACAGAACCACATCATTCCCGTTCATCAATGATTTTGCCAACCTCTGCGTCTCGCTGACTCTGTCACAGAAACATTCATCTGGAATATACCCTCTGGTTATAAACGGATTATGAATTGTTTTCATATCTGATTTCTTTCCGGCAAATATAATTATCCATTTTGGATAATCCAAATCGAATAATTCATTTTGGGTAATTGTAGTTTACCCACTATTCTTTCATTCATCTCTTCGGAACACCCTCTTTGAAAGCAGTTATGTCCACCCAAACCACCGTTCCGCCGGACAAACCGTGCCTTTCAGCCATTTTCTCCGGCGATCGCAGCCTTTCAGCGGACAAACGCCATTTTGAGTTCCTTCCAGTCAGCCTTTGTCAAAGGAGAATCATTGATTTCGCTGACAAGCACGTCCTTGGGTTTTCCTGTTGCTATCATATTCCCGTGCAGTTCGATGCCGCTTATCCTGACCGACCCCTTACTGTTTTGTGCGATGTTTATCTTCCAGACATAGTGCTCTAATCCGTATCCCTCGTTTCTGCTTCCTTCAAGACAAACATCAAGAAGTTCCTTGCGATAACCAAACCGGACGAGAATCTGGCTGTTATCCCCGCTCTTGTCGATCAGAAGGTAGGATATTCCCGCATCGTCCGAGAGTTTATGAACCAACATCCTGCCGGAAGTGCATTCATCTTTCAGCCGCTCGGAATGCCTGTTCAAGATTTTTCCGAGGATGACATACGAACTGAAAATGTCATAACCAACCTTCTCATCATCAATATTATTGCCAAATGAATATATCAGCACGTCCCCTTTGTCTTTTGAATATCGTTTACCATAGTTATCAAGTATCGTAAAATCAGCGGTTTTTCGTGATATTTCCGAATCCTCGCCAATCACATATTCACAAAGAAACCTCCGTCCGAACACCCTCCACTCGAATGGCACGGAATTGACCAGTGAGACATATTCATCAACACGCTTGAGATTCTTTTCCACCACTTTCGCTCCTGCCAATTCCCCACTCTTGACATTCAACGTCACCGACCTCGCATTCCCGTCATAAACAACCACATCAGATGAAAGCCCAGCGACCGAGGCCATCAAAGAATCACCTCGCTCTATCGCTCCAGCCTGAAATTCAAACCGTCCCAACGAATCGCAATTCCCCAAACAACACCCATTTTTGAATATGAAAGCGTACTCCGCCGGCTCGTTTCCAAGCTTGACGGTGATTTCAATGTTTTGGGCGGCCGCCGAAATGGCGACAAACAAGGACAAGATGAATAGGTAAAGCTTGTTATGCATTGTATTTTATTTTAGTGTTATAAGCCACTTATGCATAACAAAAACTAAGCCTATGGTTCATCACTTATTCAAAAACCACTCGATGGCGTTCACGATATGTATTGTCTGATTATTGACTGTAACATCACGGGTTTCGTCCATACATATTAACCAAAGGTTTTCGCAGTTCAACTTTGTAGCGGCTTGGACAAGTGACTCAGTCTCCCTTCTGTAGGTCTTACTGTCAGAAATGTCATAGGCCACTTGAATGAGTTCCAATACAACATTCTGTCTGCACACGACAAAATCGACCTCCTTTTGCCGTGTGGAAGGCTTGTAATAGTATATGTCCTCAGCCGCGGAACAATACCTGCGAAGCAACTCCATAAGGACCGCGTTCTCCAAACGCCAGCCCATATTCTCACCAAGAAGCGAGTTGCCACGGTTGGAGACGAATCCTTGGTCAACCACATAAGCTTTCTCGCCGGTTATCCTCTCCTTGCTTTTGTATGAGAACTTTTGCAGAGGATGGATCAAGAATGCCTGAGCCAGATAAGATGTATATTTCTGAGCCGTGGCAGCTGTCTTGAGGTTGGATATTTCCGCTAAAGTTTTATAGTCAATAACTTGACAGGAATTATTAATAAGATGATAAGCTATGCGTCTGATGCTCTCTGGATTGCGAATATTAAAACGCTTCGCTATGTCTTTTGTGATGATTGTCTCGATAAGCCCCTCTATGTACGTTCGGCGACCGCGAGGATTCCGAAGCTTCATCAATTCAGGGAATCCCCCGTCATTAAGATAAGCTTCCAAAGCGATTTTTCTGGCAGCGTCAGCCTTTGTCGTAATCCCTTTGACATCAACCTTTTCCGCATCGCATAACTCTGCATAACTGAAAGGATAAAGTTTTATCTCATTGTATCTTCCGGTAAGATGTGTGGCAAGTTCACTACTTAACAGTTTGGCGTTGCTCCCGGTAAGCACAATGCGCAAGCCTTGCCTAAGCAATCTGTTCACAAACAGATGCCATCCCGGAACATCCTGAATCTCATCAAAAAACAAGTACTTCACATCAACACCATAAAGCTGGTACATGCAACCCAACAGTGTGTTGAGATCCTTGGCTTCCATTCCCAACAACCTATCATCATCCAGATCAGAATAGCCGTACTTTACTCCATGCTGGATAAGTGCCTTATGGCACAATGTTGATTTTCCGCTCCTGCGAACACCTATGACAACCTGTGCCATATCGCTGTCCCACTCGAAAAAATCCTCCTCTGGACGGGATACCCAGCCAGAGACATCATACCCTGACATTTCCTCTCTTTGCTCCGCCAAAACCTGCAAAATCACCTTCTCATCCATAAACACTTGATTTATTGGCACAAATATAGAAAACATTTCGAACAATTGCGCTATTTTGACAAAAATAACATTACGAAATGCATTATTTTGACAATTTTCTGTTGTTGAAACAGTGTTATTTTGACGAAAAATATTCGGAGTTTATACGTTGATGCTGGAAGACGAGAGTCTTCCTTTTTTGTTGGTTGTTGCCGGCCGTACGGCCGGCAACAACCAACCGCGCATCAAAGGTAACTACTTTGACCTTCCCTGAGAATGGCGGCACAAACTTGAAAAAGTAGATTAAAACCACTATTCTGTGCCGAAATATTCAGGAAAGGCGGTTTTGAGGGATGGTTTGGCGACTTCCTGGAGGGGAATCAACACGAAGGGGCGGTTCTCTATGTCCTTGTGGGGGATGATCAGATCGGGAGCGGAGATGTGCTCGGAGCCGTAGAAAAGAATGTCGATGTCGATTACGCGGGAGTGGTAGATGCGGTTGCCTGCTCCGTCATATTCAGGAGGATCGGTTCTGCCCATCGCGCGCTCTATTGATTTGACCTTGGACAGCACATCCTTGGCTGCGTCCTCCGCCGGAATTTCCGGTCTGAAGGTTCGGTAAAGCGCCACGGCGTTCAGAAACTTGCCGCCGGAGAAACCCATCGGCTTGGTCTCTATCAGCCTTGAAAGAGCCGTGTAGTGGCCTTCAAAGGCTTCATCCATCCGATGAAGAGCCTCCTCGATGTTCCTCTCGCGGTTGCCAAGGTTGCTGCCGAGGGAAAAGTATATGCTGACAAACGCCATTGTTCCAATAATACAGGCCTAAGTAACATTCAAAAAATAACCTGCATCATCTTAAGGAATCTTTTCGGTCTAGATCTCTTTTCTCATCAGTCATGTGCCACCGGCACACTCCTTCTTCAAAAAAAGATCTATCCTCGAAAATCTTCTCTTAATCTGAAGCAACTTATTTTTTTCATGTTCCTAAAAATATTCAAACCTAAATCAAGCTGCCAAAATTGAATATACCGGATCAGGAATTCGGTTCCTTCGAATAGTCCGGGCCGGCACCAGGATCAACCCTGTCAGATGAAGAATCAATGACATCCAGACCAAGTTCCAGACGTGCCTCGTCAGAGAGCATCGATTGATCCCAAGCCGGGTCAAAGACCAGTTCCACGTTGCAGGCCTTTATTCCGGGAACGTCGGTGACGTTTTTCTGAACCTCATCCAGCACCTCGTCAGCCATCGGGCAGTTCGGGGCGGTGAAAGTCATCTTGATGAAAGCCTCGTGGTTCTTGTTGATGACAAGCTCGTAGATGAGGCCGAGGTCGTAGATGTTGACCGGAATCTCGGGATCATAGACCTGCTTCAAGGCAAGAACCACATTGTCATAAAGCGGTGCCAATGCCTTTACATCCTCAGCGGAAAGCACCTCACTCTCCAGCTCAACATGCGGCTCGGAAGCTGCCACCCTATTTTCTTCTTCCTTATTATTTTTGAATATACTCATATCTAAATATTACTCAGAATTAATGATCTGCCTTGCCCAAAAGAAACCTTATATTCCATTTATGAATAATAGAAAAGAATTTCTTCAAAAGACATATCCAAGTTTTAGACGCTGTTTTGATTTGTTTGTCTG
Organism: uncultured Alistipes sp.; assembly: GCA_900544195.1. Taxonomy (GTDB): domain Bacteria; phylum Bacteroidota; class Bacteroidia; order Bacteroidales; family UBA932; genus Cryptobacteroides. Next base: position 12,638 of record UQUJ01000055.1, read on the forward strand.
AAAATGAAGATTTTTTCACCTCAAAAGAACATTTCAAACAAATCAAAACAGATTCTTATCAATTCTTATTTATCACTGTTCTCCAGTGCCACAGCCTTGATGGTATCGATCATCGAGACCAGTCCGTTGGCTCTGGTCGGCGAGAGATTCTCCTTAAGACCTATCTGGTTGATGAATCCGAAATCGTCCGCGGCGATCTCTTTCGGTGTGCGGCCAGAATAGACATTGATCAGAAGGGAGATTATGCCTTTCGTGATGATCGCGTCGCTGTCGGCCTTGAACCAAAGTTTTCCGTCCTCCAGGAGCCAATCCAGCCAAACCCGGGACTGACATCCCTTAATCAACTTATCCTCAGTCTTTTCCGATTCTGGATACACCTCCAGATTCTTTCCCAAGTCGATGAGATACTCGTATTTGTCGAGCCATTCATCGTACATCGAGAAATCCTCAATCACAGACTGTTTAGCTTCCTCAAGTGTGTTCATCTAATTTATATCTAAAATACATATTTCTGTTTTGGCGCTTCGACAAGCTCAGCGACCGAAAAATCAATATATGAATTTCAACAAGCTACTACCGGTACATAATCTACGGTCCCTGAGCCTGTCGAAGGGTCGCAAGACCTAAATACCTAATGGTACCGATTCACTACACCAACATAGCGGTCGCCTTGTCAAGCGACTTGATGAAATATTCAGCTTCTTCCATTGTGTTGTACGGAGCTAAAGAGGCGCGGAGCATGCCCGTCACCCCGAACCTATCCATCAACGGCTCGGCACACATCTGCCCTGACCGCACGGCAATCCCCATCTTGTCCAAAATCAAGGCCAGGTCCTCATGATGCGCCCCCTCAACGCTGAAAGAAAAGAGCGGAATCTTTGTCTCCGTTCCACGTGGAACGCCATAAAGACGGATCCTCGGGTTGCTTGTCAAAGCGTGGAGAAGGTACTGGGACACAGCCTCTTGAGCATTAAGTAACTCTTTATCTTTCATCAATTTAAGCATCTCGATAGCTGGTTCCAGCGTCGGAATGGCATTGATGTTCTGGGTTCCGGCCTCAAACTTCTCCGGAAGTGGAGCGTAAGTCGTGCCGGAAAACCTGACGGTAGCGATCATCTCTCCACCGCCCTGATAAGGAACCATCAGATCCAGCCACTTACGTTTTCCGTAAAGTACCCCGGTTCCGGTGGCCGCATAGAGTTTGTGTCCGGAAAAAGCGTAGAAGTCACAGTCAACATCCTGAACGTCAACACCTTCGTGAACCATACCCTGCGCTCCGTCGATAAAAACAGGACAACCAACTGAGTGACAAACACTTACAATCTCATTAACAGGATTCAAAATGCCAAGTACATTGGAAATCTGAGTGACGGCTACAATCCTGGTCTTGGGATTTAGCAAGGATTTCAACTCCTCAAGATTCAGATGGCCATCCTCATCCACGTGCAAGACCCTCAGAACAGAGCCTTTTCTCTGGCAAAGCATCTGCCACGGAACGATGTCTGAATGATGCTCAGCCTCGGAAACGATGATCTCATCGCCCTCATGAACGAAAGTCTCGCCGAAAGAGAAGGCGACCAGATTGATGGATCCTGTGGTACCGGAAGTGAAAACGACCTCCTCCCTGGACGCGGCGTTGAGATAGTCCTTGACAGCATCGCGCGTGCTTTCATATTCATCAGTGGCATCGACGGCGAGTTTGTGGACTGCGCGGTGGATGTTGGCGTTCGCTCCGACAGTCAGTTCAGTCCATTTGTCGATGACAGACTGCGGGCGCTGGGCTGTAGCGGCGTTGTCAAAATAGACAAGCGGCTTGCCATAGACAGTGCGCGAAAGCGCCGGAAACATATTCCTAAGTTCCTGAATATTCATTGTCAAACCTCCATTCAATCTTGCAAACTTACATAAAAATCTGCGATTTTTACGCCCATCCAATAAGAAAGGAACAGTTTTTTAGAGGAAATCTAATCAAAAGCATCGGAAGAATGGATGGTAATTGGAATTGTGTGTATATAAAAAACTTAATGAGAATTATAGGTCGCTACATTGCAAGCACTGAAAATCACTTCGATGCTTCGACAAACTCAGCAATCACTCTATCATTCGGTCACTTAGCCTGCCGAAATGCGGAAGCCACACACAATAATATTCAATGAAATAATTATGAATATAAAGAGTTATTAACGCAAATAATGCTAATTTTGCCTTGAACAAAAATCTTTGAATATGATTGATTACATCAAGGGTACGATAGTGGAACTTTCCCCCGCCGAGCTGATTCTGGAGAACAACGGCATCGGGTACAGCATTCTGATTTCATTGCAGACCTTTCAAGCGTTACAGGATAAGAAAGACGCAACAGTTTACATCTTCCATTACCTTCGTGAGGATGCGGAGCTGTTCTATGGATTCGCGACTAAAGACGAGCGGGAGCTGTTCGAACTGCTGATCAGCGTGTCAGGTATCGGGGTAAATTCTGCCAGGATGATGCTGTCTTCGCTATCGGCGGAGGAAATCAGGCAGGCTATTCTTTCGGAGGACATCGCAAGAATCAAGAGTGTGAAGGGTATCGGGGTCAAGAGCGCCCAGAGGCTTGTTCTGGAGTTGAAGGATAAGATCGTCAAAGGCGAGGGGGCAGATTCCACAGAACTTTTCGGTGGCAACCGAAGCGAGATTGTCGAGGAGGCCAGCAGGGCTCTTGTCATGCTTGGATTCGCAAAACCAGCTGTCAACAAGGCCATTCAGGCCGTCCTCAAGGCCAATCCAAACGCCAAAGTCGAACAGATTATCAAGTCGGCATTGCAGATGATGTAAACATCTTCTTGCTGATTGCGGCAAAAATATAAAGACTTTGACTACCTGCGCTTCGCGCCTTAACCGGGTAAAGGGTAGCCAAAGTCTTTATATTTTTACCTTATAGGATAATAAGGAGGTAATAACTACGATAGGCGAAATGTATATGACTTGAACCACCTGCGCTTCGCGCCCTAAACGGGTAAAGGGTAGCCAAAGTCTTTATATTTTCACCTTATAGGATAATAAGGCGGTAATAACTACAATAGGCGAAATACATATGACTTGAACCACCTGAGCTTCGCACCCTAAACGGGTAAAGGGTGGTTCAAGTCATATACATTTCGTTGTTGAATCACCGTCCGAAATAGACAAGCAGGACGGAGATGTCGGCGGGAGAGACACCTGAGATGCGTGAGGCTTGGGCGATGGTGGTAGGCTTGTAGCGAAGGAGTTTCTGGCGACATTCTATGGTTAGACCGGAAACCTTGTCAAAATCGAAATCCTGTGGAATCTTCAAATCTTCAAGACGGGCAATTTTCTCCGCTATGGATTTTTCACGCTCAATGTAGCCTTTGTACTTAACTCCGATCTCGACAGAGTCAATGATTTCCTTTCGACGCTGCGATGAACCAACGTCCTCCACTTCCGGAAGATCCACAGAAAACTTAACAAATGTTCCACGTGGAACAAAATTTAATAATTCATCAAGTGAAATCTCTGGACGGGAAGCAAGATCAGAGATACGTTTCGACTCGGAAAGGGTGGCAGAGTTAGACTCGGAAAGATAGTCATTGATGACATCGGCACGAAGATTAACCTCGTCACACATTCGAGCAAGATCATTGACCGTCTCGTACTTTTCCGTCATAAGTCGGAACCTTTCTTCGGAAGCGAGACCTATTTTGTAAGACTTTTCCGTCAGACGCAAGTCGGCGTTGTCCTGTCTCAGAAGAATACGATACTCCGCACGAGAGGTGAACATCCTGTAAGGTTCGTCAACCCCTTTAGTGATCAGATCATCAATCAGTACTCCGATGTACGACTCATCACGACGAAGGACAAAAGGCTCCTTGCCATGAACCTTCAAATGAGCGTTAATACCAGCTATAATGCCCTGAGCACCTGCCTCTTCATAACCTGTTGTACCATTTATCTGACCAGCGAAATAAAGCCCTTCAACATCCCTAAGTTCAAGAGTGTTAAGGAGTTGAGTAGGGTCAAAGTAGTCATATTCAACGGCATAGGCAGGCTTGAATATTTTGGCGGACTCCAAACCCTCGATAGAGTGCAAGGCATCCAACTGAACATTCAGCGGAAGTGAGGATGAAAAGCCTTGGAGATAGTATTCATTGGTGTCCCTCCCCTCCGGCTCCAGAAAAAGTTGGTGGGATGTCTTGTCCGGAAACACCCTCAACTTATCCTCGATGCTCGGACAATACCTCGGCCCCTTGCCGGTAATCAGACCGCTGAACATCGGAGAATCCTTGAAGCCCGAACGGAGAATGTCGTGAACCTTTTCATTGGTGTGGAGAATGAAGCATGGCATCTGACTACCCTCCCCCTGAACAGAGGAAAGAATATTCAAATAGGAAAACCTCTCCGGCGACTCGTCTCCGAGTTGCCTCAAAAGTTTCGACGTGTCCACTGATGAAATGTCGATCCGGGGTGGGGTCCCCGTCTTCATCCTCCCTGTCCGAAGACCGAGACTGACGAGCTGTTCGGTCAGACCGTGAGAGGACAACTCCCCTATCCGGCCTCCCTCGAAAGTAGTGCGACCGATGAACATCCTTCCGTTCAAGAACGTTCCGGTGGCCAGAATAACGGTCTGAGATTTAAAAATTGCCCCGGTATTTGTCTTGACACCGCAGATTTTTGAATTCTCAAAGAGAAAAGAAGTGACAAAATCAGCGTAAATATCTAATTTACAAGAGTTTTCAAGAATATTCCGCCAGTATGCGGAAAAGAGCTGTTTGTCGCACTGGGCGCGCGGACTCCACATTGCCGGACCCTTGGAACGGTTAAGCATGCGAAACTGAAGGGTCGAAGCATCAGTGACACGACCCATCATTCCTCCGAGCGCATCAATCTCCCGGACAATCTGCCCCTTCGCGATTCCGCCGATCGCAGGGTTGCACGACATGCGCGCGAAACTCGTAAGGTCGGCGTTGATCAGCAAAACGGAGGAACCAAGATTCGCGGCGGCCATCGCAGCCTCGCAACCGGCGTGTCCCCCACCGACCACAATCACATCGTATGAATATGTCATATTCAAAAATAGCCTTGATTTAAAAGTAAACTTCCACCGCTAATGAATATTCTCATGGATTATTATATGCCTTGACGGTTTGAATATCTTCTCATCATCAATAAAATTTCAAACAAAGGCATAGTAGCGATGATTAAGCCTTGTCCCTCAAACTTAGGTAATAGTCCTCCTTGGCTCGCATCTGCTTCTGATCCTCCGGAGTGTGGTCGTCGTAGCCGATAAGATGAAGGAGACCGTGGACGATGACACGATGAAGTTCCTCATCAAACTCGGTTCCGAATTCGACAGCATTCTCACGGACGCTGTCAATACTTATAAATAAGTCACCGGAAAGTTTGTCACCTTCGCAATAATCAAAGGTGATGACATCAGTGAAATAGTCGTGATGAAGATAGCGGATGTTCACATCAAGAATGTAATTATCTGAACAAAAGATAATTGAGATGTCACCAAGAGTCTTTATCTCACTTCCGGCGACCATTTTCAGCCATCTGTTGTTCGCAAGTTTGTTCTTGAACTCGAACTTGATGTCCTCGCAGTAATATCTGACCATAACCCAAAATTTTCCGCAAATCTACAACTATTAATTCAAAAAATTTGAAATGACAATTATTATTTCTATCTTTGAAAGCCTATTGGAAGGTCTTGCTTCCAGGCACATAAGGAATGATTGTTAAAATTAATTACTGATATGGAAATCAAGAAAACACCAAAAGCCGATCTTGAGAACAGAAGGACTCTCTACACGGAGATCGGACTCGTGGTTGCTCTTCTCGTAGTCTGGGGAGCTTTTTCCTACAGCACTAAGGAGAAGGCTGTAGCCAGCCTGGGCGAAGACACTCAGGTAATTGAAGTTGAGGATATGGTTCCTATTACCCAGGAGACCCCTCCACCACCACCAGAGGCACCGAAGATTCCTGTTCTTTCTGACCAGATCGACATCGTAGAGGATGATATCAAGGTTGAAGACAACTTCATGAGCCTTGAGGATGATGCCAATCTCGGAGTCGAGATCATGGACTACGTTGAGGAAGTAAAGGAGGAAGTCGTTGAGGAAGAGGCTATTCCGTTCCAGTTGGTTGAGGAGAAGCCTTCATTCAACGGTGGAGACGCCAACGAGTTCTCAAAGTGGGTAAACTCCAAGCTTCAGTACCCTGAGATCGCAAAGGAGAATGGTGTTCAAGGACGTGTTACCCTTCAGTTCACCGTTAATCCTGACGGATCTGTCAGCAACGTGAAGGTTCTTCGTGGTGTTGACTCATCTCTTGACAAGGAGGCCGTCAGAGTTGTTTCGATGTCACCGAAGTGGAAACCCGGAAAGCAGCGTGACCGCGCTGTTAAGGTAACCTACACCTTCCCTGTTATCTTCCAGTTGAGATAATAACAAACTAAAATGAATATCAAGGCCGTCCCCAACCGGATGGCCTTTTTTGAATGAATCAGTCATTGAAGAAATGAAACTGGTCGCTGAGCCGATTGGTCACAGAGTTTGTCGAAGTGACCGTAATACAACAGTTGCTTCGACAGGCTCAGCGACCGCAAAAAGGTTCAGTGACTATTACAGAATGAGTATGGAAGAACAAATAGAAAAAGCCGTCTTTGTCGGCATCATCAGGCAGAACGATGACGACAGAAAGGTAATGGAATATCTTGATGAACTTGAGTTTCTGGCGGAAACGGCAGGAGCCAAAGGCGACAAGAAGTTCGTGCAGAGGCTTGACAAGCCTGAAAAAGCAACTTACATCAGAAGCGGAAAACTTCAGGAGATAGCGGATTACTGCGAGGAAAACGAAATCAAATATGTGATATTCGATGACGAGTTGACGGGAATGCAGCAAAGGAACATCGAGAAGGTAATCAGTTGCAGTTCAGTGATTGACAGAACCAGCCTCATCCTTGAGATCTTCGCCCAGCGAGCCAAGACATCCTACGCGAAGATGCAGGTGGAACTCGCCCGCTACAATTACATGCTTCCAAGGCTGGCTGGTATGTGGACCCACCTTGAGAGACAGAGAGGTGGCATGGGTACAAGAGGCGGTATGGGTGAGACCCAGATTGAGATCGACCGCCGTATCGTCAAGGAGAGGATAGCGAGGCTGAAGGAACAGCTGAAGAAAGTCGATAAGCAAATGGCCACGCAAAGGGGCAATAGAGGCTCTATGGTGCGACTTTCCCTCGTAGGATATACAAATGTAGGTAAAAGCACAATAATGAATCTACTGGCCAAATCTGACGTTTTCGCTGAGAACAAGCTGTTCGCCACCCTTGACACAACCGTCAGAAAGGTCGTTATAGAGAACGTCCCGTTCCTTCTGAGCGACACGGTAGGATTCATCCGAAAACTTCCTACACAGCTTGTGGAGGCCTTTAAGAGCACTCTTGACGAGGTTCGTGAGGCTGACATATTGCTGCACGTGGTGGACATCTCGCACCCAGGCTTTGAGGAGCAGATGGAAGTAGTCGAGAGAACTCTACAGGAAATAGGTGCGAGCAACAAGCCTGTCTTCGTGATATTCAATAAGATAGACGCTTACACCTACGAAGAGTACGATGAATTCTCGCTGACTCCGAAAGGCAAGGAGAACCGTTCACTGGATGAGTTGAAAAACAGCTGGATAGCTCAGGAAAAGACCCCGTGCATATTCATCTCTGCCATCAACAAGACCAACATAGAGAAGCTCCGCAGCGACATCTACAAAATGGTCGCCGAAATCCACGCCGGTCGCTACCCATTCAACAACTTCCTCTGGTAATTTATCAATAAATGTCTCTGAACAACATAAGTAACATTCAAAAAATAACCTGCATCACTTAAAATTTGCAATATATTGATGTTCAGGGTGATTCTATGTATTCATTTTTATCGGTTGACGCAACTTGTTTTTTCAACATTACTTAAGGGCATTATCCGCAAAGAATGCC
>UQUJ01000056.1 GCA_900544195.1 uncultured Alistipes sp.
AAGACAGTCTGGGGGAGGGATTTAGGGAGGGGGTAACGTGAATTGATGAGGGTGGGCAATCACCTTCGAACGTGAGATAATGTACTTTGCAGCAGGTAATTGCCTACTTGCGAAAGTTGAATTATGAATAATCGTTTTATACTAGCCTTTTTGTCATTAGCCCTCGTCTGTAGGTCTTTTGACGGCACAGCCCAAAGTTGCTGCGGCGGGGCTGTCGGTTGCCGGGAGACAACCGAGGGATCGGAACTTCCTGTCGGACAGAAAAACATCAGAGTGCTGTTCATCGGAAACAGCTTCACCTTAGACGCCACGGAACACCTTCCGGGAATCCTTAAGGCCGCCGGTATCGATAACTTCTCGATGGAGAGGGCGTTTCACGGAGGCTACACCCTTGTCGGCTACAACGAGAATTTTGCCAATCCGAAGGTCTGCATACGCTACAAGTACGAACCTGGTTACGATGAATGGGACGGTAACAAGGTTTACAAGAACGAGAACTGCAACAGTTCCCTGACTGACTTCTGGGACAGCGGACGGGCTTATGACATCGTTGTCCTTCAGGAATATACCGGAAGAAAATATGCCTGGGACGGTTTCGAGGAATCAAAGGCCGGAATCGATGCCGTGAAGGGACTGATGGAGAAGGTCCGTGCCATGCAGCCGGAGAAGGAACCTGTCTTTGTCTATCTCATGTCACAGGTCTTTGCCACCGGAAGCGAGCGCCTTGTAGAGTGGTTCGGCAACGATCGGAGGCGGATGTATGCCGCTATCGTAGAACACACGAGACAGGTCCTTGATCAGACTGGGATAAAGTACCTTATTTCGACCGGTACTGCCGTCGAGAACCTCCGTACGACAAGTCTGAACGTCGACAACGGAATGGATCTCTCAAGAGATCTTTTCCATCTGGACAAGGGCATCACGCGCTACACCGCAAACTGCACTGTGTTCGAGTCCATCCTTGGCTCGTGTGTCGGCAAGACTATGGACGGCAACACCTACCGTTTTTCCACATCGGACACATCTTCGAAGAACTATACGACTCCTGTCACCGACAAGAATGTTCCGACAGCCATCGTGGCCGCTAGAAAAGCGATCGAGAAACCTCTGGAAGTCACCGATTTGAGTAATCTTTGATCGGCCATTCTGAAAGTTAAAAAGGCGAGTGACACATGGTCGCCCGCCTTAAATGTTAAACGGTTTTTGGGACTATTCGGTTTTTTCGTAGGTTAGAGTCAGGACTTTGACTCCTACTCCGCCTTGTGTGCAGGTGAGGTAGTAGACGGTGTTTGCCTTTGTACCCTCAAGGTTCCAGCTGTAGGTGTCTCCATGAGTGGTCCAAGGGATGATGTCTCCGCCGCTGACGTAGGTGTTCTGGACATCAGTGCTTTCAGGAACGTTTGAAGTTATGGCTGCCTTGCGCTTTGAGCTTGTGCTTGTCCCTTGGACGCAGGCGACTTTCACGAGCCGATAGCCATCCAAGGCCGGGAATCCGAAGTATCTCGACACTGCTCCAAGCACGACACCTTTGTCGGCAGACCAGAAAACGCGCGCGGATGTGGCATTGCCGACATCCGTGAGGATGAAATTGTAGCTGTTGCCGTTGGCGTGTCTGTAGACGGCAGTGAGATTTCCAGGACAAGGCTCACCTGATGGGCATCCCTCAGTCTTGCCGGCTTCCTTCCATTTGTCTTTTGTCGGCCAGCCTTCCTGTGCATCGCCTGAGAAGTCGAATTCAAGAGTCATCTTCTCTGTCTTCTTCTCCTTGAGCATAAGCCCTCCGATCTCGCCAAGGTCGATGATCTGGTTACGTCCGGCCTCAAGGGCTTCCGAACCGACTTTTACCGCAGTCATCTGAGTCGGAGAGACGAGAGTCAGGGATATTCCTTTCTCATATTTTCCGGGAAGCACCCAGACATAATAGGTGTCTCCTGTCACGAAGGCCTTGGTGGAAGGTGTCAGTGCCACCACATCGGAAACCGTCGATCCTTCTCCGGCCTTGGCCTTCGGGTCGCCGTTGTTCCAGTTGATCGTGACGGCTCCTTCAACGGCGAGAGCCTCTCCTCCGTTGGCCTTGATCTCGATGCGGCGCAAGGTGTCCGCGCCTTCCTGAGTGAGTCTGAACTTGAGAAGCGAGCCGATATTCTTGAATGACACTATCTTTCCGGCATCGCATCTTCCGACGGCGACGTTGATGTCGGCAGGATAGCCGTCCTTGACAATCTGCTGTGCGGTTGTGCTGAGCGAGGTCGTGAAGACTCCGTCTGAGAAAGCGTTGCTTTCAGCGAAGGGATGAATCGCGTATGCGTCGGCATCGAGCTTCACTCCGTCGCCCCTGAAAACGACAGAAGTGCCGCTTTCGGAAGTCGCGAACTTGCTGGAGAAATAGCTTCCGGACTCATTCTTTGTGAACACGTTGATTGCGTCGCCGTTGTCCCAGATGACTTTGTTGCCTTCGAGATGAGCTTTTGTGCCTGTCTCTGACACGGCTATGAGTTCATCGCCTCCTATTCTCGAGGAAGTCTGTTCCTTATTGCAGGCCAAGGTGGCGAGACTGATGGCCAATATTACATATTCCTTCTTCATTTTTTTTACCATTTATATGATCCACCATTGTTGAAATCCTCGTTACCTCCGTTTCCGGACGCACCCCTTGAGTGGACTTCCGTAAGTTCGAGTTTAATGTCGTCAATGTAGAACCTGTAGTCCTGGAGGTTCGCGGCGTTCTCGCCTCTTCCTGACGCGGCCAGTTCCTCTTCCGTCAATTTCGGAGTGGAAATCGCGATCACCGATGCCTGTGTCAGATTCTTGATGTCGATTGTGCATTCTTTCATCGTGCCGATTGTGGTTTCAAGAGGGAAGGTGTCCTCTCCGACTGTCACAGTCACCTTGGCGAGTGGGTCATAACCGCGTGCGTCTTTGTACAGACCGACCTTGAGGCTTAGTCTCGCGTCAGCCGAGGAGACTCCCATCTGTTTTAGGCGTTCGCCTATGAGGACCTTGTAGGTTCCGATGCATTGTCTGGTCCAGAGGGACTCGTCATAGTAGCCGACCTGAAGGAAACCAGGACGTTCGTAGCAGCCTGAGGCTGAAGAGATTGCCTCGTAGGCTCGGTCAGGGAGATAGTGGTCGTTGAAAGACTTGTAGTTTGATGCGTAGCCACTTGTCGCGCTCGCCATCAGGTTAAACGGGAGAAGCTCAGGATAGGATGCCTCTGACTTGATCAGGTCGTCGAATCCGTTTGTGAATGCCAACTTGTTGTCATCCATCTGAGGAAGCGTGGACTTTGATGCCTCGGCTGGGAAGATGCAGATCGCGTTGGAGATGCAGACGTAGGTCTTGGAGCGTTCGGCGTCGGCTGTCATCCTGAAGTGTAGGGTGCCTCCGGCAGGAATCGCCTCTTCCGGCTTGATTGTGAAATAGAGGTTGTTCCATACAGCGTCCGATCCCGGAGTCGTCGCGTTCTGCACGTCAATCTTGTTCCATTTCTCTCCGTCCGCGCTCCAGTAATATGACCATCCGGCCTTTGTGAAGGAAGCGGCGCGCGCACCCATCATGAGACGCAGGTCGCCGGAAAGGGCATCTTTAACTGGAACACTGATCAGGATGGATTCTCCTTTAGCGAAGTTGTCGAAGCGGATGCTGCGGTGGATGGCTCTGTCTGCGTCCGTGCCTCCGGTCGGCTGGGTGTGTGAAGGACACTCTAATGAGGTAGAGGCCTCTGCCCCGGTGCAGCTCAGGATCATGCCGTCCTTGAACTGGCATTCGTTTCCGGTGATCACCGCGTTCGCCAGCGTTCTGCTCTCAGGATTGTCGATGTCGATTGTCTGGCAAATAGGGAATGAGTAGCCTGACGTGAGGGCAACCTCGCCGGCAGCCTGGGTCACAGTGATCTCGCATCCCTTGACACCTTCCGCCGGTGTCTCAACCTTGACGAGTGCCACCCTCCTCTCTGTCTTGATGTTAGCGCCGGCAGTGATTTCGAGTACGTCTGAGCCGCTGCCCTTTGTAAGGTTTGTGGTAATCCATCCTACAGGTTTGCCGTCAGGATCCTCAGCGGTCACGTCCCAGTAGCAGTTGGAAGAAATCTTCACGCTGACGCTTCCGCCTTCCGCTGGCATCGTGTACTCCGTACCGTCCACCGATAGTTCGGGTTTAGAGTCCGGGGAGTCCGATTCCTGACATCCTAAAAGCATGGATGCAGCCAGCATGGTCGAAAAAGTTTTAAAAAAAATTCGCATAAATGTTTTTAGTTTTGAAATTATGTGTACCTTTGCACAACACCACACTACAGTTATTACGTTGCAAAGATAGACAAATTCCATAAAAACCAAGGAAGAAAATGAAAAAATTAACCTCCTTTGTATTGTATCTGATTCTGACGTTGTGCCCTGTCATGGCGCAGGGTTTTCGTCTGTCAGGTCAGATCACAGACACGTCTGGCGAGCCTGTTCCCGGAGCAACGGTGATGATCACCGGAACAGACATCGGGACAATGGCCGACGCTGACGGAAAATTCATTCTGGACGTGAAGTCCGGACTCTCTCCTGATGCGACACTCACTCTCTCCAGTCTGGGTTTCAAGGACTTGGTAGTCCTAGTCGGCAAGAAGACAGTGTTCAACGTGACACTTGAAGAGGAAAACAACGTTCTTGAGGAGACTGTGGTCATCGGCTACTCTACCGTGAAGAAGAAAGACCTCACAGGTTCCCTCACATCGGTTGAAGGCGATGCCGTGAGGACGCGTCAGACGGCCACAGTGTCAGAGGCTCTCCAAGGTGCCATGCCGGGTGTGACGGTGACACGTTCAAGTTCCGCTCCCGGCGGAGAGGCTACCATCCGCGTGAGAGGCATAACCTCAATGACATCCGGGGCCACTGATCCGTACGTCCTTATCGACGGAGTTCCGGGGGCGATCAGCGATGTCAACCCTGGCGATATCGAGAACATCACCGTTCTCAAGGATGCCGCGTCAGCATCCATCTACGGTTCGCAGGCAGCCGCCGGAGTCATCCTCATCACAACAAAAAGGGCGAAGGAGAATGGCAGGGCAAGCGTGTCCTACAATTACAGCCTTGGCGTGGACTCTCCGACCAAGATGCCTGAATATATGGACGCGGTGAGCTACATGGAAGCTTGCAATGAACTGAAGTACAACGATCTCCCTGAAAGTGGATGGTATCAGGCGTACGACAAGGATCTTGTCGGCAACTATAAGTCCCTGCATGCGGCGGATCCGGACACCTACCCTGTCACAGACTGGATGAACCTCATTCTCAAGAAGAACGCCATTCGTCATTCGCACAATCTCAAGCTCACTGTCTCCGGGGACAGGCTCCGCTCGTCGATCAGCTTCGGTTTCGACGATGTGGACGGTCTTTACAAGGCGAACCAGAGATGGAAGCGCTACACCGCGAGGCTCAACAACGACCTGACTGTCTTCAAATGGCTCAAGGCATCGGCTGATGTCTCTTTCAGGTACGTGGACAAGCTTGACCCGCATTCATCCCCGGCATTGAAGATGAGGTATATGCCTCAGATCTACCCTGCGGTCTGGTCTGACGGCCTCTATGCTCCGGGCAAGGACGCGAGCAACATCTATGCGGCGATGATGAGTGGAGGTGAGGACAAGACCAAGACATTCCGCACAGCCGCTAAATTCCAGCTGGATGCCACTCCGGTCAAGGGACTCACGATAACTGCTTTGTATTCCCCGAAATTCGGGTTCTCGCACTCCAGTGATTTCCGGCGCCAGACCCCATACTATTATGCGGGAGAGGCCACCAGCACCAAATATATCTCCGAAGCCCTCACCACGACTCTCGATGAGTCAAGGGGCTGGACCTACGAAGGAACTGTCCAGACTTACGCCAACTACCAGAAGACTTTCGCAGAAAAGCACAATTTCGCCGCGATGGTGGGTTATGAGAACTACTATCTCGGCACCGACACGATAATCGCGGGAAATTCTGACTTCCCGAACGCTCTCATTGAGGACCTTAAGGCTGGTAACCCTGCCACGGCTACGGCGAAGAGCTCCAATGTTCATGAACTCGCCAGAAACTCATTCTTCGGAAGACTGATGTATAATTACAGCTCACGCTACTATATTCAAGGAAATGTAAGATGTGACGGAACCTCCCGTTTCGCTCCTGGGCACAGATGGGGGACATTCCTTTCCGGATCTGCCGGATGGCAGTTCTCTGAGGAGCCTTGGATGAAGGAGGTAAAGAATGTGCTGAATCACGGAAAGCTCCGTGTCTCCTACGGACAGCTCGGAAACGAGCGCATCAACGGCTACTACCCGTATCAGTCGATGCTTTCAGTCAGCCATCCTGTCGGGTATGTGGGAAATGAAGTGACTCCGGAGACGGGCTACGCCCAGTCTACAGCCATTGTTCCGGACCTCACATGGGAGACTACCTCCACGATTGATGTCGGACTCGATCTCGCGTTCCTTAGGAACAGGCTCACCCTCACCGCCGACTGGTACCACAAGAACACTTCCGGAATGCTCATCGAAGTGCCTGTGGCTCCTGTTGTGGGACTCTCGAACCCTTACGACAACCTAGGCGAGATGTACACGAACGGTTGGGAGATCTCCATCGGTTGGAAGGACACAGTGGGAGACTTCACCTACAAGGTGGACTTCAATCTGTCCGATGATGTCTCGACCATGGGCGACATTAAGGGCAAGGAAGTCATCTCTTCCGGAAAGATCATCAAGAAGGGCACTGAATATAACTCCTGGTACGGCTATAGAAGCAATGGTCTCTTCCAGACCCAGGAGGAAGTTGACAACTCGGCATGTATGGGGACGCAGTATCCTGGAGATATCCGCTATGTGAACCTCGCTGACGCGGAAGGTTCCGCCGAGATCATCAACGCTGAATATGACCGCGAAGTCCTCGGGTCGTCGCTCCCTCACTTCTGCTTCGGAGGTAACATCAGCCTTTACTGGAAAGGGATCGACTTCGGACTCACATTCCAAGGAGTGGGCAAGCGCAACGGCTACCTGAACAACTACATGGTGCAGCCTCTCAGAGGACAGGTCTACAACTTCCCCACCTACCTTGCTGGCGGTGCGTCATGGAGCTACAAGAACACTCTTGAGCAGAACTTGAGCGCGAAGTATCCGAGGTATTCGTGGACATCCGGAGGATCCACGACGACAGTCGGCAACTATGCCTATTCGGACTACTGGCTTATCAACGGATCGTATCTGAGAATCAAGAATATAAGCCTCGGCTACACATTCCCGGACAGGTGGATGGGCAGACTTGGTGTCAGCGGTCTCCGCCTTGGTGTGACGCTTACTGATTTCTTTACTTTCAGCCACTATCCGACCGGATGGGATCCTGAGGTGGGTACGACATCCTATCCTATCACCAAATCTGCGGTGTTCTCTGCCTCAATCAACTTCTAAAACCCAGAATGATGAAAAGAACGATATTATTTCTTGCCTCCTTCGTCTCACTGATGACTGTGTCGTGCACGAACATGGATCTGAATCCTAAGGATCAGGCCGCTACGGGCAACTGGTACAAGAACGCGGAGCAGTTTGACATGTGCCTGAACGCGCTTCTCCACCAGATGTACTG
This sequence comes from uncultured Alistipes sp., assembly GCA_900544195.1. Classification (GTDB taxonomy): domain Bacteria; phylum Bacteroidota; class Bacteroidia; order Bacteroidales; family UBA932; genus Cryptobacteroides. The sequence continues at coordinate 7,602 of UQUJ01000056.1, forward strand.
GCCGATGGAAAGGAACGAATGGGGCGACAGCGAGCAGATCGAGCTTGACCTGCTCACCGATGACGGAACCAACAGAAGCACCCTCAGCCGTTATCTTAAGGATGGTGTGGACGGTTCCTTCCCGCTTTCCTCACAGATGTGGAACATTTCCTACAAGGGAATCAACCGATGCAACAAGATCATCCGTGAACTTCCCGCTGCCAAGGACAACATCCCGGAGTCCAAGTACAACGAGATTCTCGGCAACGTCAAGTTCTACCGTGCATGTTTCTATGCACGCATAATAGCGCATTTCGGTAATCCGGTGTTCGTGGATGAGAAGATGGATTTTGACCGAAAGGAAGACCGTGAGGCCGCCTACAATCTTTCCAGAAGTGACAGATGGGAGGTTTCCGATTGGGTCATCTCTGAGTTCGAGGAGGCTGCCGGTCTTCTTCCTGAGGCTTACGTCTCCGGAGAGGTCCAGAGAGCCACCAAGGGAAGCGCGTGGGGGATGGAGTCCCGTTTCGCCCTCCACATCGCGTCCATCAGAAAGTGGGACACATTCGGACTTGGTGACGAGGCTGAGGCCAACAGACTGTTCGACATCGCCGCAAAGAGCGCGAAGAAGGTAATTGATCTTGACAGATACACTCTCCACGAGAATTTCGGCGAACTCTTCAGGATGAGGACGCACAATTCTCCGGAGGCAATATTCGTGCTTCCGCGCTCAAAGTCCCTTTCTGCGGAAAACAAGTATGAGTATCTTTATAAGGGAGCCACGACAGCCAAGCTGCCACGGCTTTCCGGAGCCGCCACGTGCTGCACCTGCTGCCCTTCATGGGATCTGCTCTGCGCTTTCTACGACAATCAGGGAAAGCCTATCGACGAGTCTTCCGTATACAATCCGGCCAAGCCGTTCGAGAATCGTGACCCTCGCTGCTCCATGACAATCGTGGAACACGGAACGGAGCATCTTGGAGTCATCTATGAGCCGTGCTTTGATGTCCCTAAGGTCATGGGACGTGACGGAAAGATGACCGACAACAATGATTCGAGAACCTATCTCATCTCAGGTACAGGCAATCAGTACGCATCCTACAACGGCCTTGTCCTGCGCAAGCATGTGGATGAGGACTGGCTCAGCCCTTTCGAGGCCGAGAACGACAAGATAATCCTTCGTTATGCGGACGTTCTTGAAATGTATGCCGAGGCCAAGATCGAGCTTGGCGATATTGACGCAAGTGTGCTGGATGCGATGAACGCAGTCCGCGCCAGAGCTTACGGAATCAAGGACATCACGTCCGGAGGCTATCCTAAGATCACTGAGACTGATCAGGCTTCCCTCCGCAGGATCCTCCGCGCGGAAAGACGTATGGAGTTCGCATGGGAGAACCGCAGACTCTATGACATCTGGCGTTGGAGAATCGCGGAAAAGGTTCTCAACGCCGCAAACTACGGTCTGCCGGCGAAGAACGAGAAGAACCAGAGAAGGTACATGGACGACGGGATGTGGTTTATGGGAGCCGTGCCTCGGATTGACGAGAACGACTGTCCGGACTTTACCGTCACGGTGAGGGGCAACGATCAGTTCTTCACCAGCGGGAAGTACGCCGTGAAACTTTCCCAAAGGAAATTCGTGGCTCCGAAGAGCTATCTCTGGCCTCTTCCGACCACAACGACCAATGTGATGCCAGAACTAGCCAAAGACAACAATGTTGGATATTAGAAGATTTGGAGCGGCCTTTATTGTGGCCCTTGCTCTTGCGGGCTGTGGAAAATCAGCCGGAAGCGTCGATGACAAACTGCCTGAGAACACATCATACAAGCTTGCTGTGATGTCGTTCAACGTCAGGAATTCTCTTGCGAAGAGAGACACCGGAGACAAGCAGTGGAGTAACCGCCGGGAGGGAGTGAAGAAGATGATCGTCGAGACCGCTCCGGACATAATCGGAATGCAGGAGGCATCGGCTGAGCAACGCAGGGATCTTGTCGCGATGCTTCCGGACTTTGCTCTGCTCGAAGTTCCGAACACCGGGACGAGCAAGGGCGGCAACACCGTGATCATGTACAACACGAAAGTCCTTGAGAAGGTGGTCTGCAAGTCTTACTATCTCAGTTCGACACCCAACAAACCTTCAGTGAACGGATGGAACACTGAGACTCAGTACCGCACGACAATCTGGGGTGAGTTCAGGCACAGGAAAAGCGGCCGGTCTTTTTTTCTCGCTGACACCCACATGCCTCTCTATTCAACGGTTGAGGGCAATCTTGCGAGGATGAAATCGGCGGAACTCAATGTCGGCAGGATGAAGGAAGCCTGTGGAGAGGACGCGACCGTGTTCATTGTCGGGGACATGAATTGCTCCAGACCGGAAGCGGGACTCCAGCCTTATCTGGACTGGATGTCCTCCGCGCGGGACAAGGCTCTCGCAAGCGATGACATCCCGAGCTTCAACAACTACGGTGGCTCGGGCAACTCCAAGATCGACTTCATCTTCTACCGTAACGCGATTCCGAACGAGTTCCACACTGTCAACGGCAGCTATGGTGTGAGATACATTTCCGACCACTATCCTGTAATGGCCAAGTTCACAGTGCTCTAACAATTTGTATAAGGTTTTCTAATGAACAGATCAGCAATAGTGTCAATTTTATCCACAGCCATCCTTCTCCTTGCCGGATCCAGCCCTTCATATTCAAAGGAGCTTCCGGCAACGGAGGAGCAGGCTCTCGATGTCCGCATCGGTACGTTCAACCTATGGCGCTCAGACATGGGAAAAGATGAATATTCATGGGAAAGACGCAGGGACAGGCTCGCGCGCGCCATCGTTGACTGCGGGATGGATGTGTTCGCTGCCGAAGAGGTTGACACGGCGATGTTCCGCCAGCTTCCTGCGCTTGTCGAAGCCAAGGGAGGAAACTACTCATGGCAGACTTTCAGCCCCTATGACGCTGAAGGCAAGGGATCGGTGAAAGCCCAGGCGATAGTCTACAAGACCGATGTCTTCGAGATGCTCGATTTCCACCGGTTCTGGTGTTCGGAGACTCCGGACAAGATGTCGACAGGATGGGATGATGTCAAGTTCAAGAGGGGAGCTTGCTGCGCGACGCTTCGTCACAAGGCAAGCGGAAAACGTATATTCGTGATGGCCAGCCATTTCCCTCTCGGGAAGGAGGCTCGCCTGCATTTCGCTCCGATCGTGGTCGCCCGTGCCAAGGAATATAATCCCGAGAATCTGCCTTCGTTCCTTGTGGGAGACCTTAACACGCGTCAGGAACGTCCAGAGTCCGCTATCCTGAGGGAATGGTGGTCAGACTCTTATCTCATGGCTTGGGAGAAGGTCGGAACGAGGGGAACATTCAACAACCACGATGTCGGGACAGACATGTATAACGCCCCGCGCATTGATTTCGTCTATTTTCGCGGCAATGGGGTTACTCCGCGCAGATATGTCTGCAACACGGTGAAATATGAAGGATTGTACCCTTCGGACCATTGTCCGGTCTATGTCGATTTCACTATAAACGATGTTCCACAGGACGGGTCTTACCGCCTTGCCAATGAGAATGTCTCGGTGAAGATCGGTAAGGACGGGGCGCTCGTGAGCCTGAGGAATGAAAGGACGGGTCAGGAATATGCTGCCGGCGAGTATATGTGGAGACTCTATTACGACTCTACAAGCGAGAAGGAGATCCAGGTGCTTCCCTCCGTGCAGAATTCCCAGATCAGCGTCTGTGGGGACAGAATCTCAGTGTTTTATCCCCGGATTTCCGCCGGCGGAAAGAATCTTGACATGCAGGTGAGACTTGACATCTCGCTGGAGGAGGATAAGGTTCGTTTCGCGTCCTCACTCTGCAACAATGAGCCTCACACTGTCATCCGCGAGTTCCAGTATCCGCTCCTGAGGGATGCCAGGATACCATCGGATCACAAACTCTACACTTCGGAGGCCGGAGGAATGCTGTTCGACGACCCTGTCAAGACCATCGGCAAGATCAGCTCGTCTCCTTACAAGAAGCCCGAACAGGTGTTCAGGCAGAGAAACGTGAAGTACGGGTCAAAGGTGTTCATGAACTGTTTCGGACTCTTCGGAGAGAGGCAAGGACTCTATTTCGGCTCGCACGACGACACTTTTCAGGACACATGGCACGGACTCCGTGTCTACAGGGATGAGTCTACAGGCAAGTATGACATCCTTGAGTTCGGGTTCTACAAGTACCCTCACTGCTTTAGCGGAGAGAACTGGGAGTGTGCCGCCAACGTGATTGCGCCGTATTCGGGGACATGGCACACAGCCTCCGGAATCTATCGTAATTGGGTGAACACTTGGTGGGACCACAGGGAGACACCATCGTGGGTGCGTGAGATGAAGAGCTGGCAGAGGGTGATCTTCAAGCATCAGTACGGCGAGTATCTTTTCAAGTATGCTGATCTCAACGGCAAGGTGGACGCTTCCGGCCAGAGTGTCGGCTGCAATGCCCTCTTCCTCTTCGGATGGTGGGCCGAGGGCATGGATCACGGCAACCCGGACTACAGCCCGGACGAGAGTCAGGGCGGAGACGAGGCGCTGAAGAAGGCCATCGCAGAATATCAAGCTAACGGCAACCATCTTCTGCTTTATTACAATGGAAAGCTCATCGACCGTGAGAGCCGCTTCTACCGCAGCGGCATAGGTTCGAAGGTGTGCAGGTACGACAACACTGGTTCTGAGATCCTCGAACGCTACAAGTTTACCGGACAGGGTACGTGGCTCGGGGAATATGACCAAAGAACCTTCGCGGTGGCAACAATGATGGATCCGGAGTGGAATAATGTGTTGTTCTCCCTTCAGGACCGCGCGTATGATCTTGGCGCCCAAAGTGTGTTCTTTGACCAACTGGGCTACATCGAGTCGGAAAGCACCAATTGGGACACCTCCCGTGAGTTTCCTGTCCCTGACACCTACGGGATCAGGAAGAGAGCCGAGTGCCTGAGACTCCTTCGCGACCGCTATGCTGAAAAGGCTCCTGACTTTGCGCTTGGAGCCGAGGGAACAGTGGATGCTCTCTGCCAGTACTGTGACTACACCCATGGCTATCCGGCCAACGACGGTCCGGAGAGATGGATCAATTTCTTCCGTTTCACCTTCCCTGAGATTGTCTTCACAGACAGGGGACAAAGGGATGACGAGGATGTTCCGCGTCATGTGAACAACACGATCCTCGACGGACAGCGCAACGACATTGAGATCTGGCGCTGCCGTGGCATCATCGCCGATACTCCTGTCTATCAGGCGTATCTGGCGCAGGCCAACGCGATAAAGGAGCATTTCAAGGATTGCCTTATGCTCGGGCGTTACAATGACACTCTAGGCTTCTCAAGTAGCAACCCTGAGGTCGATGCACGCTCGTTCGTCGCTGAGGACGGAGAAAGGATGGCCGTCGTCGTCGCTAACCAGCAGACCGGCAAGCCGCGCGTCATCAGCACGAAAGTCGAGGTGTCTGGCTACCGCTTAGTGGATGCCATGATGACCGGCTCGGCCAAGGTGAGCGGAACTAAGGCCACTTTGGGACAGTTCGATCTTGCTGTCATGTTGTTTGAAAAACAGAAATGATGAAAGAAAGCAAATGGTATAAATGGGAGGTTCTGCTCATCCTCTGGATGGCGTACCTCCTGAATCAAGGGGACAGGCAGGTGTTCAACACCGTGCTTCCGGCGATCCGTGACGCGCTCGATTTGACCGACACGTCAGTGGGACTTATCGCGACCATATTCAATCTCTTCTACGCCGCTATGGTGCCGATAGGGGGATGGGCAGGCGACCGTTTCAGCCGCAAGTGGGTGACCACTGCCAGCATAGTCTTCTGGAGTGTGGCGACCATGTTCACTGGGCTTGCCACAAGTTTCTTCTGGCTTGTTGTCCTGCGCTCTGTCGCCACTGGGGGCGGTGAAGCGATGTTCGGCCCGGCCAACTATTCGCTTCTGGGACAGTACCACACTGATACCAGAGCCAGGGCGATGTCTATCCATCAGACTGCGTACTACGTCGGGGTGATTCTCGCCGGCTGGCTTGCCGGAGCGATAGCCGACTCTCTTGGGTGGAAATATTCATTCATCATCTTCGGGGCCGCTGGAGTGGTCTGGGGTGTTCTCATGATCTTCAGGCTCAAGGACAAGAAAGACGACACCGTGATAGCGATGGCAGGTGCTGCCGGCGGAGAGACCGGTGCCTCGGTGGCCAGACCGGGATTCCTCGACGGATTCAAGACGGTCTTCACGACTCCTACCGCGCTGATGCTCACAATAGGTTTCAGCTGCTTCATATTCGTGATCACCGGCTACATGACTTGGGTTCCGGCCTATCTGCAGGAAGAGTTCGGGCAGAGTCAGGCTGCCGCAGGATTCAATTCTATGTTCTACACCTACGTGGCCGCGTTTGTCGGAGTCCTGATCGCCGGAGCGGTTTCGGACAAGCTTGCCGCGCGCAACCCTTCTCTCAGAATGGTTCTCCAAGGTGTCGGCCTCATCGGAGGAGCCGTCTTCCTGTTCTTTATGGGAGGCAAGTCCTCGCTGTGGCTTGTGTACCTGATGTCCGCCGGATGGGGATTCTTCCGTGCTTTCTTTGACGGAAACACCTATGCGGTACTCTACGATGTCACTCCGGAAAGGCTTCATGCGTCTTGCTCAAGTGCCATGATCATGACTGGATTCGCTGTCGGTGCTCTTGCGCCGGTCGTCCTCGGCGCTTTGAAACAGAGTCTGGGCAGCCTGTCCGCGACATTCCCGATCCTGGCCGTGATCTGGCTCGCGGCTGGTCTGTTGACTTTGGTTATAGCCAGAATATGTTACAACAAGGATTTTAATAAAATAAGATAGCATTACAATGGAAAAGTGTCAAAAAGACCGTAAGGCCAAGGCAGGACTCCTGCTCATAGCGTCACCTCGCTTCAAGAATCTCAGCGGACCGGAACGTGGAACGTATGGAGAACGTAAGGAATTGGCAGTAAGGGATATAAAAGCTTCGATGGATTTTCTGGACATCGTGGATCCCGGCATCGTCTATGAAAGGGAGGAGGCTCAGAAAGCGATGGATCTCTTCTATGACGAGAAGGTGGACTTCATCTATGCGGAATTCCTTTCCTGGAGTGAGGATTTCGCATGGATCAGATTCCTCCGCGACTGTCCTGACATCCCGATGTTATTCTGCAATGTGGCGAAACCGAAGATGACTTTCGAGACCACTATTGACGAGGATGATTTCATCGACTATCTCTGCGCCGGCACCCTTGTTGGCTCTCTGGAAGGATCTGGAAGCATCCGCCGTGTCCCGAGAAAGAATGTCAAGACTGTCATGGGGACCCGTGGGCAGATTACGGAAAAAGTCAGGACTTTCGCCAAAGCCGCGAAGACACGCGCCATTCTCCGCCATTCCAATGTCGGTCTCATGGCCAACATGAACGAGGCGATGTGGAGTACCTACATCGACAATTACGATCTCTTCACGAAGATAGGACCGGAGATCCACTATATCCCGTACAGCGACTACGGAACCGAAATCGAGAGCCTTACGGACGCGGAGGTCAAGGAATATGCCGACGAGCTGACCTCGAAATACAAAATGATGGACGATGTTGAATATGACAAGTTCATCGGGTGCGTGAAAGCCACGCTTGGCATCAGAAAACTTGCCGAGAAGAACGACATCGACTGCTATGTCTACAATGACATCGATCGGGCCACGTTCTGCGTAGCTGGCTGCCGTGCCGGGTTCTATCCGCAGTGGTTCAACGACAACCTCAGCGTTCTGGTTCCCGAGGCCGACATAGCCGCCGGACTCATCACCTACATCATGAAGCTGATCAGCGGAAAGAACGTGAACTTCATCGAGCCTTTCCACATCGAGGATGACTTCGGAACTTTCGCTGGAGGACACGCCGGCCCTAACGACCACAACGATCCCGACTGGCAGGAGAACGTCGTCATGGCCCGGGACGTGAGGTTCGCCAAGACAAGCTGGAAGTATGCCGGCGCTCCGTTCGCATGGAACCGTTTCAGCCCGGGAATGAAAACCGTGGCCGGACTCTACGAGGAGGACGGAAAGTACAAGCTCATCACTTTCCAGGCCGAGAGCCTTCCGGGAAAGCATCTGCTTGCCACCTACAGCCACAGCGTATTCCGTCCTGTAGTTCCGGTGAAGGAACTCTTCGAACAGATCCTTAGGATCGGAGCGACACAGCATTATGCCATCGTTGACGGTGACATACGTCCGGAACTTGAAGATTTCGCACAGATGATGGGCTTTGAGTTTTATAACATAAAATAATTTTAATCAGGAATATATGAGTTTCATGTACAATCCGTTCCCTTACGATGACCCGAAACCGGTCAATCGTCCGGAACTCTCGGAAAAGACTGTTGAATCCATCTGCTCCGGCGCTCCGGCGGCGGCCAAAGAGTTTGTCGCGACAATCGAGCGGCAGGCAAGGACAGAGGGCGTGGTTGTGGCTCTTGACGGCTACACAACTGCTGACTGGACGGTTTTCGTCAATCTTATGGCAAGGGAACTGACAATCCTTGGCATTGGATGGGAAACAGTAGATGCCAACAAGGCCACCCTAAAGGACGGAAAGGAAATTGACGCGATCATCGATCCTCTTCTCATTTGGGACACGAAGATCGATCCGACACTGCTCTACGGAAAAATCTATAAGGAAGGCTATCAGGGACTGCTTGATGAGAACAGGGTGGAGGCGTTCAGAAAGTCTGTCCCGGAGGCGAAGGCTCCCGGCAAGGTCGTGATCGTCTACGGCTACGGCTGCCTTATCCCGGAGCTGCGCGACCTCTTCGATGTCAAGTGCTTCTTCGACCTCACTCCGAAGACCTCTATGCTCAGGATCAGGAGAGGTGAGTACGCCAACCTTGGAAAAGAGCGTCCGGATGCGATCAATAGGGTCATCCGCAGGTGTTACTACTGCGATTTCGAAAACGCTGTCCATAACCGTAAGGAACTGTGGGATAATAAGATTCCCGACTGGTATTTCATTGATGGCGAGCAGGGTAGACTACAGATGATGCCGTTCCAGACATTCGCCGACATCTGCGCCCAGCTTGTTAAGTATCCTTTCCGTGCGAAACCGTGCTATCTGGAAGGAGTGTGGGGCGGAACATATATGAAGAAGCTGCGCAATCTTCCGAAAGAGATGAGAAACGCGGCATGGGTGTTCGACTTTATCCCGATGGAGGTCAGTGTGCTTGTCAAGGCCGGTGATGAACTCCTTGACATCAACTACTGCTCATTCGTTCACAAGGAGGGTGTGAACCTTATGGGCGAGGACTGTGTCAAGAAGTATCATGGCTATTTCCCGATCCGTTTCAACTGGGACGACAGTTACCATTCAACCGGTAATATGTCAATCCAGTGCCACTCCGGAGGTAAGTTCAATATCGAGAACTACAACGAGTTCGGCCGCCAGGACGAGAGCTACTATGTCGTTGTGACGGGACACGAGGCGAAGACATTCATCGGATTCCGTGATGACGCTGACATTCCGGAGTTTTTCAAGGAGATCGAGGCCGCTGACACTGAGCATAAGCCATGCGACTACATGAAGTATGTCAGCTATGAGGATTCCGTGCCTGGGCTTCAGGTCATGCTCCCTGCCGGGACCATCCACTCCAGCGGCCGCAACCAGGTCATCCTTGAGATAGGATCTCTAACCATCGGAAGCTACACCTACAAGATGTACGACTACCTTCGTCTTGACTTTGACGGCAAGCAGCGTCCTATCCACACGCATCTTGGAGAGCTGAACGTGCGACAGGATCGAAGGACTTCGGTGATCCATGACCCTGCCAGCCCTGAATACATAGTCCAGAAGCCACGTCTTGACGCAAGCGGTGACGGCTGGGAGGAGTACATTCTCGGAGAGAACCCTCAGATGTACATCTCGCTCCGCCGTCTCGAATTCGAGAAATGTTGTGAGCAGGACACAAAGGGCGAGAGATTCCATGTCCTCACGCTCGTGGACGGAGAGAAAGTCCGGGTGAGAAGCGTGGAACATCCGGAACGTCACTTTGACATGGACTTTATGGAGATCGTCTGCGTTCCCGCCGACATGGGAAAGTATGTCATTGAGAACCTCGGAAAGGAACCGATCCGCATCCACAAGACCTGTCTGAGAGATGGCTACCAGAACGATCCTGCTTGACATAGGCGGAACATTCATCAAATGTTCTGACGGAAGGGAGATTCCGATCGACTCGGCCGGTTCGAGGGAAGAGATTGTCTCTTCCCTCAGACAGGCTGTTGAAGGCTACGACAGCGCATCGGTCGCCATTCCGGGACCGTTCAGGTACTCGGACGGGACATTCCTGATGAAGCACAAGTTCGCCTCGGTCTATGGGGAAAGGTTTCAGAATCTCGCTGGGCTTGAGGATTGCAGTATCGCGCATGATGTGAACGCGATGCTTCTCGGGGAACTGGTCCGGTCAGGTCTGGAAGGCTCCGGGAGGACAGCTCTTGTCACCCTCGGAACCGGACTTGGCTTCGCGGTGGCCATTGACGGACGCTTGCTCACAAACGAACTCGGATCCCCTCTCATCCCGCTCTACAAATTCCCTTGCCGGGACGGAATCCTTGAGGACTATGTCTCCAAAAGAGGATTCCTTCGTGGCTTTGAGAACATCACTGTGAAGGACCTTGCTGATAAAGCTCGTGGAGGAGACTCCGAAGCTACTGTCAGATTCAATGAGTGTGGAGAGATTCTCGGAAAGTCTATCGCACCTCTGCTTGGAAAGATGGGCATTGACAGGCTGCTGTTCGGAGGACAGATCTCCCGCTCTTATGACCTTTTCGCCCCGGGGCTGGAGTCGGAACTATCCTCCGTCCAGTCTTTGACCGGAGTCGGCCCTGTCAGCGACATCAGCAACGCTACATTCAACGGCCTGCGCGAACTGGCGCGCATGGCTTCCGTAGGGAAAGACTATCGTGCAGGTGAAGAGACCAACCGGAGGATCCTGGAACGGATAGGACAATATGTTCATTCTGAATAAAGAATCATTGACTGTCGAGATCAGCGAACCAGGCTCCGACTATAGGGGTACCAGGTTCGATTGGTCCGGCGTGTTCCACCGCATAGTCAAGGACGGCTATGTGTTCGTGGATGGCTGGTCGGATGTCGAGGACATCCACGTCCACGACCATGTCCGGGGACCGTCGGAAGAGTTCGTGACCGTCGATTTCTACGGAGTCGAGCCTGGAAGCGTCTTCGTCAAGCCGGGGGTCGGGCTGCTTATGCGTCCTGACGTTAAGCCTTATGACTGGTTCCGCCTATATCCTATCGTGGACGAAGGTCATCGTGATGTGGAGGAATATGACTGTGGAATATTGTTCCGTCATGTCCTTGACGGGAGGTATTCCTATGAAAAGATAGTCGAGCTGCTCAGCGGCGACACCATGAGAATCGCCCATCGCTTGTCTTGGAATGACGCGCGCCATTTGGAAGGTTTCGCCTACAACCACAATTTCCTCACGTTCGGCGGTGTCACGGTAGGGCCGGGAAGAAAGGTTGACTTCCCTTACACCCCGGCAGGAAACTGGAGGAATGAATATGACAATGTGGCTCTTACGGATCACGGCATCAGGTTCAACGCCCCGGTTGTTCCGCCATCGGTGTATATGGGGGATCTGCATTCTGCTGACGGCTACTCTCCATATTCCTTCCACATCAGCGAAGAAAGCATTCCGGGAGAGAGACCCCGCCGGGTGAGCGTCTACGGCTCAACCCCCCTCCACCACGTCGTCTTCTGGTCGAATCCACGTGTCGCTTGCGTGGAGCCTTATATGCCTTTGAGGCTTGGCAGGGGAGAGACCGCCGAATGGAGCATTCTGTACGTGTTCGATTGATCGTCTGACACTTTTTCGGAAATCCCGATAGCAGTTATAGAAACAAAGGGATGATTATCCATCCCGAATCGCAGGTGGTGTTATAATTTTGCGCCGTTAATAATAATAGAGCGTAAGATTATGTCACCACTTGAAATTTCCACGGCTGCCATGAGCGCCAATTCCGGATCGCTGATCATCGTTTGCGCGGTTGCAAGCGCGGTGATCCTTGTCATTTCCTTTTTCCGTGAGAGACTGAAGGCCTTCAATGCCAGGCACAAAGTCATCACCTATTCCGACACCATCGTAAGGCCGGTGTCCTGGAACGGCGGCAGGGACGGCATCGACATCGACGGCATCCCTTACTACGGTTCCTACGAGAACGAGGACGAGGACACCCCGGTCGACAACGTGATGTCAATCCCTACCGCAATTAAGACAAAGGAGGCAAAGGAGGTGAAGGAATATGGAGACTCAGGAAGTCACGCTGCATAACGAGCTGAAGCATAAGAGCATATTCCTGAGAGACTTCACCACTGCTGCACAGATGCTTTGGCAGGTGCTGCTCAGATGTTTCGGCAGGTGCTGTGCAGATGCTTTGACAGGAGCTGCGCAGATGCTTCGGCAGTTGCTGTGCAGATGCTTCGGCAGGTGCCGCGCAGATGTTTCGGCAGTTGCTGCGCAGATGCTTCGGCAGTTGCTGCGCAGATGCTTCGGCAGGTGCTGCACAGATGCTTCGACAGATGCTGTGCAGATGCTTCGGCAGGTGCCGCGCAGGTGCTTCGACAGGTGCTGCGCAGATGTTTCGGCAGGTGCTGCGCAGATGCTTCGGCAGGTGCTGAGACCGGGCTGTGAGCGGTGTCTGGCGTGTGGGCATAGGAGTGGTGTGGAATGCAG